>NZ_JBWKWY010000003.1:0-311659 GCF_059422465.1 Pseudomonas sp. GW821-FHT01D09 | reverse complement strand
GGCTTGCCTGCGATAGCGATGGTGAACCCAACACCGCTATCGCAGGCAAGCCAGCTCCCACATTTTTAAACGCATGTCAACAATAGGGTCGGATTGTTACAGCTGGCCGTCGCGGTCGCGAAAGCCCAACAGATACAACACACCGTCCAGCCCCAAGGTCGAAATCGCCTGCTTGGCCGACTGCTTGACCAGCGGCTTGGCACGGAACGCCACGCCCAGCCCGGCGATAGCCAGCATCGGCAAGTCATTGGCGCCGTCGCCGACCGCAATGGTCTGCTCCAGACGCAAGCCTTCCTTGTGCGCCAACTCCCGTAGCAGATCAGCTTTGCGCTGCGCATCGACAATCGGCTCGACCGCCACGCCCGTCACCTTGCCATCCACCACTTCCAGCTCGTTGGCGAATACATAGTCGATGCCCAGCTTGGCCTGCAATTGCTTGGCAAAGTAGGTAAAGCCGCCCGAGAGGATCGCGGTCTTGTAGCCCAGGCGCTTGAGCTCGGCGAACAGGGTCTCGGCACCTTCGGTCAAGCGCAGGGAGGCGCCGATGGCGTCGAGGACGCTGACGTCCAGGCCCTTGAGCAGCGCCAGGCGCTCCTTGAAGCTGGCGCGAAAGTCCAACTCACCCGACATCGCGCGCTCGGTGATCGCAGAAACTTGCTCGCCAACGCCCGCAGCCTTGGCCAACTCATCGATGACTTCGGCTTCGATCAGGGTCGAGTCCATGTCGAATACCGCCAGGCGCCGGTTACGGCGGAACAACGAGTCTTCCTGGAAGGCGATATCCACGTTCAGTTCCTGGGCCACGCTGAGGAACTCGGCGCGCAAGGCCTGGGGATCGGCCGGTTCACCGCGCACAGAGAACTCGATGCAGCCCTTGCCCTGGTCCGCCGGCATGTCCAGCGGCATACGGCCCGACAAACGGTCGATATGATCGATATTCAGGCCATATTGCGCAGTGATCGAGCTGACCCGCTGCAATTGTTCAGCAGTCACCCGGCGCGTCAATAGCGTGACGATATGGCGCTTTTTACCTTGGCCAGCGACCCAATGCTGGTAATCCTCCTCGGAAACCGGGGTGAAACGTACCTGCTGATCCAGCTTATAGGCCGTAAACAGGATGTCCTTGAGCACGGACGAGGCCTGTTCGGTACTCGGGATCTCGACCAGAATGCCAAACGACAGGGTGTCGTGGATCACGGCCTGGCCAATATCGAGGATGGTCACGCCACCCTGAGCCAGGACACCGGTAATGGCTGCGGTAAGACCCGGACGATCTTCGCCGGTGATGTTAATCAGGACAATTTCGCGCAAAGCGCACCCCCGAGCTGGAAAAAAACCGCATTCTACCCACTTTCAGTGACCATCGGGCACAGCCAGCGCTTTGCCGGTCTTGGGCCTGTCGCTATACTGCGCGTCAACTTCACGGACCAAGAGCCGAGCGCAAGTGAACCGGCCCACGCCAGTAAAAACCGATAACTTCTTCCTGCTGATCTTCCGGGCACTGCGCCACCGCCGTGTACCGATCGCATTACGCATTGCCAGCCATAACGTGATCCTGGTCGCCCTGGCCCTGGTGATCTACGCCTGCGTGATGGGTTTGCAGTTCAAACAGGCCATGCACGAGCAAGCCGACGCCCTGGGCGAGAGCTTGACGACCCAGACCGCCACCTCGGCGACCGAGCTGTTGGTGTCCAATGACATCCTCAGCCTCAACGTGCTGCTCAACAACCTGACCAAGAACCCGCTGGTGGCCCACGCCGCCATCTACAGCGTGGACAACCGGATCATGGCCGAAGCTGGGCAACGCCCGAAAAACGGCCTGCTGGGTGAGGCCGAAGGCCTGTACCAGAGCAATATCACGTTTCAGGATGTGAAGGCCGGCCAATTGCGCATCAGCCTGGATATGCAACAGTTCCAGCAGCCGATGACCATCAGCCTGCAAAGCATGGGCATCCTCAGTGCCATCCTGTTGGCCCTGGCCCTGGCCTTGAGCCTGCGCCTGGGCCGGCATATCTCCACGCCCCTGATGCAACTGCGTATCTGGCTGCGCGACATCGACGAACACACCCCGGCCACCGACCGCCAGGATGAGATCGGCGACCTTGCCCGCCAGCTGCACACCAGCTTTGCCCCGGAGCCGGTCGTGCCCGAAGCCAAGCCTGAGCCGGAGTTCGACGACACCGACTACGATGACGAACCCGAGTTCGAGGTGCGCAACCTGCGCGACCCGGGTTTCGACGAGCCAGCACCGGTGGCGGGCCTCAAGCCCGTAGCGCGCACAGCCATCAAGGCCGACGAAGACAGCCTGGACGATGACGACCCGTTTGCCGACCTGCGTGACGAGTCGGCGCCAAACCCGGTGGTCGCGCCCAAGCCTGCCGCAGTCCACAACAGCCAGCCCCAGCACAGCGCGGTATTGGCCGTGCAACTGGGCGCCCAGGAGCAATTGCGCCGCCTGCCACGGGCCCGCCTGACCGAGCTGCTGGAACGCTATCGCGACTGCCTCGACCAGGCAGCCTCGCTGTACCAGAGCGAGCTGCACACCCTCAATGATGGCAGCACGCTGATGCTGTTCCACAGCGAAGACAGCGGCGAAGACTACCTGACCAATGCCATTTGCTGCGGTGAGCTGCTGCGCGCCCTGGGCCATGCCTTGCAGATCGAAGTCGCCGACAGCGGCATCACCCTGCAACTGCAACTGGGCCTGACCTTGGGCGACGATCTGTATGGCATGAGCCAGATCGACCTGCTGCTCACCGAAAACGCCCAGGACGCCCTGGCCTTGTCGCAACACAGCCGCAACCTGTTGCTGGTGGAGCGCAAGATCAGCGACGACGCCTTGATCCGCCAACGCGCACGCATCCGCCCGATTGCCAGCCCGGAAGGCGCGTGCTGTGTAGAGCGGTTGATGGAGCCTTACCCGTCGATGCTGGAGCGCCAGTTGGCGCGGATGCATGAGACCCGGAACAAGCCCTAAACAACACGGCGGGCTTGTGTGGGAGCGGGCTTGTCGGGTCGCCGCATCGCCGCGATGGCGGCGAATCAGTCAACCAAGATGTCGACTGACACACCCCTATCGCGGGCAAGCCCGCTCCCACATTTGATCTGCGCCAAACAAAAAGGCCCGCTTACTCAGCGGGCCTTTTATTTGGCTACGATCCAGGTCAGAACCTGAACACTTCCATGTCCGTGCGAATCGGCGAAGCCATCGGGATCTTCGGCTTTTCCGGGGCCGCCGGCTTGGCCGGCGCCGGGGCCTGCTTACGGGGGGCCTCGGCAATCGGTGGCTGGTTGGCCAACGGCTTGAGGGCTACCGACAACTGTTCTGCCAAACGCTGCAACAACACACCCTGGGCCTGGACCTGGGACGCAGTGCTGCCGGCATGTTGCTCCTGCAGATGCACGATGCGGTTGTCCCGCACCTGGCCGCGGCGGTCGATCAAGCGCCATTGCGCGTCCAGGATCGCCGGCTGCGAAGCCCCGGAATCCAGGCGCGTGATGGTCAGCAACACCTGCACATCGGGGGAGAAGCTGGTAGGCGCTGGCGACAGCACCACACGCTGGCTGTCCAGATGGCCGGCCACCTGGCGCAGCATCAACTGGTTGATATCCGACGACAGGCTACCGGCCCAACGGCCGTCGATGGAGCCTTGCAGGCTGCCATCGTCCTGGCGTTGCAGCAGGGTTTCGCGTTGCAGGTAATCGGCAACCACGACTGGCCCGAGCAAGACGGCCATGCCAGCACTTTGCGCTGGCTGCGCCGGATTCCCGCTATCTAGCTGGTACAGCGACACCGGTTGGTGCGTCGTGCAACCCGCCAACCCCAAAAGGCCAGCGAGCATCAGAAATAAAGGAAGGCGTGGAGCAGTCATCATCCCATCCAGGTGGCTGCCACAAGGCAAACCACAATGTAATACTAAAAATAACCTATACGCGCTCAGCCACGCCGGCGCTGGAAAGGCCATATCATCCGTGAATATGCGCCATGACTCCAGCGCGAAAGCGCCGATCTACACGTTAAATCGTAGATCGGGCGCTCTATATCGCCTTAAGCGGGTGTCTCTACCAACAATGCATCCACCCGCTGGAAGCCACGGGGCAATTTGTTCCCGCGTCGTCCACGCTCGCCCTTGTAATGCTCAAGGTCGTCAGGACGCAGCGACAGCGTGCGTTTGCCAGCCTGTAGCACCAGGGTCGAGCCCTCCGGGATCACGGCGATGTCGGTCACGTACTCTTCACGACTGGCCACCCGTTCCCCGGGAATCCCAATGATCTTGTTGCCCTTGCCCTTGCCCAGTTGCGGCAGGTCGCTGATCTTGAACACCAGCAAGCGCCCTTCGGTGGTCACCGAGGCCAGCCAATTGCCCTCGCGGTCCTCGACCGGACGCGGCAGGATCACCTTGGCGTTGTTCGGCAGGCTCAGCAACGCCTTGCCCGCCTTGTTCTTGGCCTGCAAGTCCTCGCCCTTGACCACAAACCCGTAGCCGGCGTCGGAGGCGATGACGTACAGCGAGTCATCATCGGGCAGCAAGACACATTCAAAACTCGCCCCTGGCGGCGGTGTCAGGCGGCCGGTCAGCGGTTCGCCCTGGCCCCGCGCAGACGGCAAGGTATGGGCCGGCACCGAATAACTACGCCCGGTGGAGTCGATAAACACCGCAAACTGGTTGGAACGCCCGGCTGCGGCGGTCTTGAACCCATCGCCGGCCTTGTACGACAAGCCAGTGGCATCGATATCATGCCCCTTGGCGGAGCGAACCCAACCCTTTTCCGACAGAACGACGGTAATTTTCTCGTTGGGCAACAGCTCGGTTTCTGTCAGGGCCTTGGCTTCGGTGCGCTCGACAATCGGCGAGCGGCGGTCGTCGCCATAGGTTTCGGCATCTTTGATCAGTTCGCTGCGCACCAGCTTCTTGAGCTTGGCTTCGCTGCCCAGCAGGGCTTGCAGCTTGGCTTGCTCCTTGAGCAACGCGTCCTGTTCGTCGCGCAGCTTCATCTCTTCCAGGCGGGCCAACTGGCGCAAGCGGGTATCGAGGATGTAGTCGGCCTGGATCTCGCTCAGCTCGAAACGCGCGATCAACTCGGCTTTCGGGTGCTCGGCGGTACGGATGATGTGGATCACTTCATCCAGGTTGAGGTAGGCGATCAGCAAGCCGTCCAACAGGTGCAGGCGGCGCTCGACCTTGTCCAGGCGGAACTGCAGGCGGCGGCGCACGGTATTGACCCGGAACTCCAGCCACTCCACCAGCAGGTTGCGCAGGTTTTTCAGCTGCGGCTTGCCATCCAGGCCGATGATGTTGACGTTGACCCGGTAGCTGGACTCCAGCTCGGTGCTGGCAAACAGATGCTGCATCAGCACTTCGTGATCGACCCGGCTATTGGTCGGGATAATCACGATGCGGCAAGGGTTCTCATGGTCGGACTCATCACGCAGGTCCGCCACTTGCGGCAGCTTCGAGGGCTTGGCCTGCATCAGCGCGGCAATCTGTTCCAGCACCTTGGCGCCGGAGACCTGGTGCGGCAAGGCGGTGACGATGATGTCGCCATCTTCGATGTGGTACACCGCGCGCATGCGCACCGAGCCCTTGCCGGTCTCGTACATCTTCAACAGGTCGGCACGCGGGGTGATGATTTCTGCTTCGGTCGGGTAGTCCGGGCCCTGGATATGCTCGCACAGTTGCTCAACGGTGGCCTTGGGCTCATCGAGCAGGCGCACGCAGGCGGTGGCCACTTCACGCAGGTTGTGCGGCGGCACGTCGGTGGCCATGCCCACGGCGATGCCGGTGGTGCCGTTGAGCAGGATATTGGGCAGGCGCGCCGGCAATACCAGTGGCTCGTCGAGGGTGCCGTCGAAGTTCGGGCCCCAGTCTGCCGTGCCCTGGCCCAACTCGCTGAGCAGCACTTCGGAGTAGCGCGACAGCCGCGCCTCGGTGTAACGCATGGCGGCGAAGGACTTGGGATCATCCGGCGCACCCCAGTTGCCCTGGCCATCGACCAGGGTATAGCGGTAGCTGAACGGCTGGGCCATCAGCACCATGGCTTCGTAGCACGCCGAGTCGCCGTGGGGGTGGAACTTGCCGAGCACGTCACCGACGGTACGCGCCGACTTCTTGTGCTTGGAGTCCGCGTCCAGGCCCAACTCACTCATGGCGTAGATAATGCGCCGCTGTACCGGTTTCAGGCCGTCGCCGATATGCGGCAAGGCACGGTCCATGATCACGTACATGGAGTAGTTGAGGTAGGCATTTTCGGTGAAGTCAGCCAGCGACCGGCGCTCTACGCCGTCTAAGCTGTCTGCAAGGATGTCACTCATGCGGGCCTCATCATTGTCTGGTCTGGCGCAGCAGCAAGGTGCCGCCACGCTGGGTAAATTCAAGTTGTTTCAATGCACTCATGCCCAACAGCACTTGCTCGCCACCCAGGCCCGGCGCCACCAGGGCGCGCACATCCTGCAGGACGATATCCCCCAACTGCAGGCGGTCAAGGTGGGTGCGGTAGCCCTGGCTACGGCCGTTGGCGGTGCTCAAGGTCACCGGCAAACCGCGCTTGAGCCCCAGGCGTTCGGCCAACTCGGCCGGCACCGCCACGTCGGTGGCGCCGGTGTCGAGCATGAACTCCACCGGTTGGCTGTTGATCTGGCCAGTGGCGACAAAATGCCCCTGGCCGTTGCCGACCAGTTTCACTTCGATATAACCCTCGTGTTGCTGTGAGACGACCACGGCATTGGGGTTTTCCTGCCGCGCCTCCCATTGCCCGAAAAACCGCGTGGCCAGAAACAGCCCCGCGCCCCAGGCCACGAACATCAACACCCGCCCGGCACGCTTGCCCGGTGGTTGTGCGCTCATGGCTGGGCGCTCCAGCCACCGGCCGGGGCGGCGAAACGATAGACCATCGGGCGTTTTTCACCATCGGCCCGGGCGCCGAAATTGTTGTCGATGCCAATCCAGGCCCCCTCGGCATCAATCAGCAAAGCTTCCGCCAGGCCGTAGCTCTGGGGGTAACGTCGATGCGGCACCAGGGCGTCATCAGCGTAGGACCAGCACTGCTCGATCTTGGCCGTCACGCTGTCGCGCCGGCAAATCTGGAACACGTTGCGCTCCAGGGTAAACAGCTTGCCATTGAACAACGCCAGGTCGGAAAAGTCCTTGGACACCGCCTTGGCCCCCGGAAACTGCGCCGGCTGCATTTCCTGGCCGGCCTCGCTCAGCAGCACGCATGGGCCATCACAGTCCCACACGCTTTGCCCGCGCTTGATCGAGATCAGCCCACGCCGCTCACGCTCGGCCGCCAGCCAGATCTGATTGCCCTCGAGGTTGATCGCCAAGCCCTCAAACAACGCATTGAAGTGCAGCAACAGGCCACTGGCCCGGGCCTCGCGGACCATGCCGGGGGCGATCTTCAACCACTGCGGCGCACCCGTGGCCGGCACTTGCAGCACCGCCGCATGGGCTTCGCTGACGATATAGCGATTACCCGCAGCGTCACAGCTGATGCCTTCAAAGTCCAGGTCGCCGCCACGAATCACCGACGCCGCCGTGGTGCGCGCACGCAAGCCCCAGGGCAGGCCCGATTCGGGCACCGGCGGCACGTCGAGCTTTACCGCCTCGGCCTGCCAGGTATCGGCGCGGGTATCGAGGCGGTAGATCTGGTCGTCGTCGCGATCAGAGACGGTCCACAACTCTTTGCCGCACAAGGCCAGGCCCGACAGATTGCCGCCGCGCATGCCGTCTACCGGATGTTCGGACAGCAATTTGAGCTCGACCGCGGGCTGGGCAACCACTGGGGTCGCTGCCAACCCGCTCAACAACAGAATCGCCAGGGCGAAACCGCTGCGCATCAGCCCAAGACCTCGGCCAGGTTGCCTTTGGACTCCAGCCAGGCCTTGCGGTCGCCGGCGCGCTTCTTGGCCAGCAACATGTCCATCATTTCCGAGGTGGCGGCGTAGTCTTCCAGGGTCAACTGCACCAGGCGCCGGGTGTTCGGGTCCATGGTGGTTTCGCGCAGTTGCGGCGGGTTCATTTCACCCAGGCCCTTGAATCGGGTGACTTGTGGTTTGCCGCGTTTTTTCTCGGCCACCAGGCGGTCGAGGATGCCGTCGCGCTCGGCTTCGTCCAGGGCGTAGTAGATTTCTTTGCCCAGGTCGATACGGTACAGCGGCGGCATGGCCACGTAGACGTGACCGGCATCCACCAGCGGGCGGAAATGCTGGACGAACAGGGCGCAAAGCAACGTGGCGATGTGCAGGCCGTCGGAGTCGGCGTCGGCGAGGATGCAGATCTTGCCGTAGCGCAACTGGCTCATGTCCTCGGCGCCCGGATCGACGCCAATGGCCACGGCGATGTTGTGCACTTCCTGGCTGGCCAGCACTTCGCTGCCATCGACTTCCCAGGTATTGAGGATCTTGCCGCGCAGCGGCAGGATCGCCTGGAATTCCTTGTCCCGCGCCTGCTTGGCCGAACCGCCGGCGGAATCACCTTCGACCAGGAACAGTTCGGAGCGCATCGGGTCCTGGCCGGCGCAGTCCGCCAGCTTGCCCGGCAGTGCCGGGCCCTGAGTGATGCGCTTGCGCTCGACCTTTTTACTGGCCTTGAGGCGCCGCCCGGCGTTGTTGATCGCCAGTTCCGCCAGGGCCAGGCCCAGTTCCGGGTGCTCGTTGAGCCACAGGCTGAACGCGTCCTTGACCACGCCCGAGACAAACGCCGCCGCCTCGCGGGACGACAGGCGCTCCTTGGTCTGGCCGGAGAATTGCGGCTCCTGCATCTTCATCGACAGCACAAAGGCGATGCGTTCCCAGACGTCTTCCGGCGCCAGCTTCACCCCACGCGGCAACAGGCTGCGGTATTCGCAGAATTCGCGCATGGCATCCAGCAGGCCCTGGCGCAGACCGTTGACGTGGGTCCCGCCCTGGGCGGTGGGGATCAGGTTGACGTAGCTTTCCTGCACACTGTCGCCGCCCTCGGGCAACCACAGCAAGGCCCAGTCCACGGCCTCCTTGTTACCGGCCAGGCTGCCGCAGAACGGCTCGTTGGGCAGGCGCTCGAAGTCACTGACCGAGTCTTCGAGGTAGGAGCGCAGGCCGTCTTCGTAGTGCCACTCGACCTTTTCGCCGGTGCCTTTGTCTTCAAAGCTGACCAGCAAACCCGGGCACAACACGGCCTTGGCCTTGAGTACGTGCTTGAGGCGGCTGATGGAGAATTTGGGGGAGTCGAAATATTTCGGGTCCGGCGCAAAGTACACACTGGTGCCGGTGTTGCGCTTGCCGACCGTGCCGACCACTTCCAGCTCGGTGGCCTTGTAGCCATCGGCGAAGGTCATCTGGTATTCGTTGCCATCGCGCTTGACCTTGACCCGCACCTGCGTAGACAGGGCGTTGACCACGGAAATACCCACACCGTGCAAGCCGCCGGAAAACTGGTAGTTCTTGTTGGAGAACTTGCCGCCGGCGTGGAGCTTGGTGAGGATCAGCTCGACACCCGACACGCCCTCTTCGGGGTGGATGTCCACCGGCATGCCGCGCCCGTCGTCGGACACTTCCAGGGAGTGGTCGGCGTGCAAAATGACCTGGACCGACTTGGCGTGCCCGGCCAAGGCTTCGTCGACGCTGTTGTCGATGACTTCCTGGGCAAGGTGGTTCGGCCGACTGGTGTCGGTGTACATGCCGGGGCGTTTGCGCACCGGGTCGAGGCCCGAGAGGACTTCGATGGCGTCGGCGTTATAAGAGCTAGCGCTGGGAGTGGCCATGGGGTCTCGTCGTGAGTCGTTCGATTAAAAAGTAACCTGCGGTTTCACAATGCGGTGAAATCGAAGGATTGGTACTGATCTGCGCCAATGCCGGCAAAACTCAACAGTGCCGGCAACTGTCGGCCAAAGCCCTGGTAACTGTGGTCGCCGCCGGCCTGGATACGCAAGGCGCAGGCCCGGTAATACTGCTCGGCGAGGCGATAATCCAGTGTTTCGTCCCCGGTCTGCAACCACACCTGATAACGCTGGGCATCCTGGGGCGCTGCAACCTCCAGCGCAGCCAGGGCCGCGACGTGATCGAGGGTCAGTTCCCAGGTTTCACCGGTGTAGAGGTTCTGCTGGGGGCCCAGGTAACCGTCGAACATGCGATGGGGGCTGACCGCCGGGTTGACCAGCAGGGCCTTGAGGCCATGGCGTTCGGCAAGATGGGTTGCATAGTAGCCGCCGAGTGAGCTGCCGACCAGCAGCGGCCGCCCCAGCTCGCTGATCGCCTGCTCCAGCTGGGCAATCGCCTGGCGTGGGTGGTGATGCAAGGCCGGCACCCGCAGTTGGCCAGCCAGACCGAGGCTGTCCATCACGCCCATCAGTTGGCTGGCCTTGGTCGAGGCCGGCGCACTGTTGAAACCGTGGATATACAAGATCGAAGCGGACATGCCGGGCTCTCCGTGCGTTATCAGCCAAAGGGGCGCAGTTTACAGGGAACGGGGGGGTTGTGGGTGCAGCCCATCGCCGCTGGCGGTACTATCGGTTGCGCCGCGTTGATGAGCCGCCAGGCAGGAAAACCGCATGCAACTTGAATGGCTTGAGGATTTTATCGAACTGGCCCGCACCCGCAGCCTGTCGCGGGCCGCCGAAAATCGCTGTGTCACGCACCCGGCGTTCGGCCGACGGATCCGGGCGCTGGAGGAATGGGTCGGCACGCCATTGATCGAGCGCAAACAGCCCCTGTCACTGACGCCTTGCGGCGTGCTGTTCCTGGATGCCGCCACGCAATCCCTGCAATTGCTGAACACCGTCAGGGCGCAATTCAAAGGCAGCCCCCTGAGCCGCGACGAGCCTGTACGGATCGCCACCGGCCGGACCCTGGCCAGTGATTTTTTCCCGGACTGGTACGAGTCACTGCACCAGCGCCTGGGCAACTTTGCGGTGTCATTGGTCACCAGCGGGGCGCAAGAAGCGATCAGCAAGTTGGCCGCCGGCGACGTCGACCTGCTGTTGAGCTTTTCCAGCCCATTGACCCAGACGCTGTTGGACCCGGAGCGTTTCGACTCCCGGGTACTGGCCCGTGAGGAACTGCTGCCGGTCAGCGCGCCGGACGCCAAAGGTCAAGCGCGGCAGCAGATATCCGCCAGCCACAGCGCCCTGAGCATCCCCTGGCTGGCCTTCTCGCCCTCCCTGGCCCTACGCGGCGTGCTGGCCCAACACCTTGAGCGGCTGCCCCAGCACCTGGCATTGCGCATGGTCTACCAGGCTGATTCCTATGACGCCATTCTGGAAATGGCCAAGCGCGGCAGAGGCCTGGCGTGGCTGCCGCACATGGTGGTCAAGGCTGCGCTGGCCTGCGGCGAGCTGGTGATTGCAGGCGGCCCCGAGTTTCACGTCGGCTTCGACGTCTCGCTGCATCGCCTGCGCACCAACCAGAGCGAAATGGTCATGAGGATCTGGGAAGGCCTGTGACGCGGTCGTGGCCTCAACGTCAAGATGCGTAAAACCCAACGCCTACCGGCCCCGTGCCAAAACAGCTCAAACCTGTGCCGAAACGGCAATTGCCGTTCGTGCGCACTTGATTCACTTTCATCCGGGCTTTCACCCATAACAATTAATGCCTTCGATCTCGCCAGGCCGCGCTGCGGTGCGGCGAATCCGAATGCCAACAGTGAAACAGACCTGGTGCACACTCATGACAGTCCCATCATCCGCCCTATCATCGGCACAGGCTCCAACCCAGCGAGGCCCATGGAAAGAGATCATCGCTGCCAGTGTCGGCAACGCGTTGGAGTTTTATGATTTATTGATCTACGGCTACTTCGCGGTGGTCATCGGCAAACTGTTTTTCCCGTCGGATAACGAAACCACTTCATTGTTGCTGGCCGTAGGTTCGTTCGGCATTTCCTTCCTGATGCGCCCGCTGGGCGCCATTGTGCTCGGCGCCTACACCGACCGGGCCGGGCGAAAGGCTTCGTTAACGATGTCGATCATGATCATGCTGATCGGCACCGCAATAATTACCTTCGCCCCGACCTACGAGCAGATCGGCCTGGCCGCGCCGCTGTTGATCATCGTTGCGCGCATGCTCCAGGGGTTTTCTACGGGCGGTGAGTTTGGAGCGGCGACTGCGTTTATGGTCGAGCACGCCGATGCCAAGCGCCGGGGGTTCTTTGCCAGCTGGCAGTTGTCGACCCAGGGACTGGCGACGGTTTTGGCCGCGGGTGTCAGTGCACTCCTCAGCTATGTGCTGTCGGACGTGCAGTTGAACGACTGGGGGTGGCGTGTGGCATTCGGCTTCGGCCTGCTGATCGGGCCCGTGGGCTTCTATATTCGTACGCAAATCGATGAAACCCCGGACTTCAAGAAAAGCGCCGCCAGCACAGCGCTCAAGACACCGCTGCGAGACGTGCTGGTCAAAGGGCACGTCAGCCTGTTGCTGGCTATCGGCGTGGTGGCCGGAGCGACCGCCTTCAACTATGTACACAAGCTGTACATGCCGATCTATGCCTTTAAACAACTGAATATCACGGCCACTTCGTCGTATCTCGGCGCCCTGATGACCGGCATCACGTTGATGCTCATGGCCCCGGTATTTGGCGGTTTATCCGATCGCCACGGACGGTTTCGGGTACTGACCATCGCCTTGCTGATTACCGGGCTGTCGTCTTATCCAATGTTCGCACTGCTCAATGCCTTCCCCAGTTTTTCTACATTGCTGGTCGTGCAAGCGCTTGTCGGGTTGTTGATCGCCGCCTGCCTGGGACCGATCCCGGCGATGCTGGCCGATATCTTCCCCACCAGCATTCGCGGGACCGGCCTGGCGCTGAGCTACAACTTTTCCGTCACCCTGTTTGGTGGTTTCGCACCGTTGATCGTGACCTGGATGATCGACGCCAGCGGCAGCAAGCTGGCCCCCAGTTTTTATGTGATGACGACCATTTTGATCAGCGTACTGGCGATTGTCTGCCTGGGCCGACGCATGCGCGGCACCCAGCCAAGCGCCAATTAAGCCAATGCTTGCTGCTTGTCGCGCCCTAATCCCGCGCGACAAGTGCCCCCACCGGTCAGTTGGAGACTGAAATGAAAACCCTTGAGCAGGTTCGTGCAGCACTCAAACCCTACCCCGTGGAAGTCCGGTTCCCTGACCTGAGCCAATGGAAAACCGGCAACGCTGGAATCGACTATATCCACAGCTTCGACAGCGGCAAGCCAGGGCCCCATGTGCTGATCATGGCACTGACCCATGGCAATGAAGTCAGCGGAGCAATCGCGGTGGACACCCTGTTGCGCAGCGGGGTGCGCCCGCGCCAGGGGCGATTGTCGCTGGGGTTCGCCAATATAGCGGCCTATCAACGCTTCGACCCACAGGACATCGATGCGGCCCGCTTTATTGACGAGGACATGAACCGCGTCTGGCTGCCCGCGACCCTCGACGGCCCGCGCGACTCCGCCGAATTGCGCCGCGCACGGGAGTTGCGACCGCTGATCGACAATGTGGACTTGCTGCTCGATATCCACTCAATGCACGAAGAATCCCCGCCGCTGATGATGTGCGGCGCCTGCGCCAAAGGCCTGGCGTTCGCCCAATCATTAGGTGTACCGGCAACCATCGTCGCGGACGCCGGCCATGCCAACGGCCAGCGCATGCGGGACTACGGCGGGTTTGGCGATGCCGCCAGCCACAAAAATGCGCTGCTGATCGAGACCGGCCAGCATTTTTCGAAAAAAAGCGAATACGTCGCCCTCGATGTGGCGGCACGTTTCCTGATCGCGACTGAAACAGTCGCCGAAACCGACGTGTCGAGGTTTCTGCGCCAGGAAAACCCCGCACCCCAGCAATGCCTGCAAGTCACCGAGCCCGTCGTCGCCCACGGTATGGACTTCCGTTTCACCGATGACTTCCGTGGCCTGGAACGGATCACTCACGCAGGAACGGTGATCGCCCGGGACGCTCAGCGCGAAATTGTCACGCCGTACGACAACTGCGTGCTGATCCAGCCTTCGCTGCGGCATCTGGGGCCAGGCATTACAGTGGTGAGGTTAGCGCGGGACTACCCTCAATAGATCAGTAGCCATTGCTACCGTAATCGACGGTGAATACAAACCCCTGGACCCGCTCCACGCCGGTTTCCAACCGGCCATCGGCATGCAAACGCAGCCAGCGATAGCCGGGGGCCTGTTCGCTGACCTTGAAATCCTCACTGCCCGGGGCGAACTGGATGCAGGTCGACGGCGACGCCAACAGGCGCACGCCCTGGCGCTCCCGGTCGATTTCCTGGTGCACATGCCCCCACAGCACCGCCCGCACCTGGGGAAAGCGGTCGAGCACGGCAAACAGCGCCTCGGGATTGCGCAGGCCAATCGGCTCCATCCAGGCGCAACCGATGGACACCGGGTGATGGTGGAAGCACACCAGGTGATGACGGCCCGGTGCTTCGCTCAAGGCCTGGGCCAAGCGTTGCAATTGCACATCCGCCAGATAACCCGGCACCGAGCCCGGCACGGCGGAGTCCAGCAAAATGACCCGCCAGTTGCCCACATCCACCACCGGCTCCAGCAGCGCGCTGCCCATGGTCGCCTGGGCCATGACCTGCGGTTCATCGTGGTTGCCCGGAATCCAGCGCGCCGGGGCGCCGATCTGCTGGCTCAGGTCGCGAAACTGTTGGTAGGACTCAAGTGTGCCGTCCTGGGACAGGTCGCCGGTGGCCAGCAGCAAATCAATCCGTGGCTGCTGGGCCAGGACCAGGTCAATCACCCGTTGCAGGCTGTCGCGGGTATTCATGCCCAGCAGCGTGCCGCCGGCCTCGGCAAACAGGTGGCTGTCGGACAGTTGCACCAGCAACACCGGCACATCAGGGTTCACGGTGGATACGCTCGGCAAGGCGTTCTCCCAGGGCAATCACGAAAAAGGGACAATAGGCGCAATTATGCTGGGGCAGGACACAAAGAGGAAACCCGTGAAGCGCACGCCGTTCACCTCTAGCGCACGACTTCAAACTCATGGCCCAGGGCCAGGCAATGGCTCAACCATTCGCCGAGAAACACATTGAGCTGGGCTTTCTCATCGGGCTGGTGCATGAACACATTGGGGTAAGGATAGATGCTGCGAAAGCGCCGCGCATGTTCGGCGCTGACCACTTCGGCCATCCGCGCATCGTGGTACACCTGCACTTCCAGCTGCGGCACCGGCAGCCACGGCAGGCTGTGTTCCTGGCGCACGCGCAGGATGCTGGTGTACGGGCAGGTGAGGATGACTTCCAGGTTCAGCACGCCGAGCATCTGGTCGCCGTGGGTCACGGCGATCCGTCGCGCTTCGGGCGTGTGGCGCATGTCCGGCAACAGGCGCATCAGCCGTGCATAGTTGGCCTCGCAAGCAGCTTGCAAGCCGATCAGGTCGACCCGGTAGCGTTCCCGTGCCTTTACTGCCATAACCCCCTCACTTCCGCGCGATTAAGCGCAAGCCATTGCAGGGCGATAATGCTGGCTGCGTTGGAAATCTTACCGTCGCGTACCGCTTGCAGGGCATCTTCAAAGGCCCAGACAGTGACGCGGATATCTTCTGCTTCTTCGGCCAGGCCATGGATCCCGCCGGCACCGGTACTGTCGCAACGCCCCAGGAACAGGTGGACGAATTCGGTGCTGCCACCCGGCGACGGGAAATATTTAGTGATCGGCCATAGCGCAGAGAAGGTCAGCCCAGCTTCCTCCTCGGCTTCGCGGTGCGCAACCTCCTCCGGTTGCTCGTCCTTGTCGATCAGGCCGGCCACCATCTCCACCAGCCAGGGGTTGTCGGTGCGACCCATGGCGCCCACGCGGAACTGTTCGATCAACACCACTTCATCGCGTTGCGCATCGTAGGGCAGGACACAGACGGCATCGTGGCGCACAAAAATCTCGCGGTTGATCACCGGGCTCATGCCGCCGTCGAACAGCTCGTGGCGCAGCTGTACACGATCAAGCTTGTAGAAGCCCTGGTAGGCATTGTCGCGCTGAACCTCTTCAAACCTGGTCGGCGTCGATTTCGCACTGTCGGTCATATCAACCCTCGTTTATTGCGGTGTGTGTCTTGGCATCGCGCCATCCTACAGCGCACGCGCCCGTCGGTGCAGCCCCTTTCCTGTTGCCGGGACAGGCGGCGGCGGTCAAACTCACTGTAATCAGCTTAGTGGCGAACTGACTGGGATGCCGACAGTCGAAGCCCCATATCTTTCGCTCTTCTCCGCTTTATGAAGGACGCCCATGTCGCTGTTAAAAGTCGCCTCCGTGGCCTGTATTGCCCTGACCCTCGGCGCTTGCCAGAGCCTGTTCCAACCCAGCTACCGCGCACCGCTGGAAGCCACCCGCGATGCCTCCGAGGTGGTGCAACCCGGCTGCACCGCCGCCGATTGCCCACTGGTGAACATCGATACGGTGCATTTCGCCAACGAGCCCAAGCTCGATGCCCTGATCGAGCAACGCTTGCTGGAAATGACCCGCACCGCCCCCGGCGCGCCACTGCCAGCCTCGCTGAATGCCTATCGGGAAAAATTCCTACGCGAGTCCGGCCCGCGCAACAGTATGTATTTGCAGGCCAAGGTACGGGAGCAGCATGACGGCTTGGTGATCATCGAACTGTCCAGCTACCTGGACACCGGCGGCGCCCATGGCGAACCCGGTCGTGGCTTTATCAACTACTCGCGCCAGCAGCAGAAAAACCTGACCCTGACGGACATGTTGCGCCCCGGCAAGGAAGATGCGTTCTGGAAAGCCGCCCAGGTGGCCCACAACAGCTGGCTGATCAGCACCCGCCTGAGCCTGGAGCCGGAGTATGTGAAAAGCTGGCCCTTCCAGAAAACCCCGAACGTGGCGCTGACCTACGGCGCGGTGGTGCTCAAGTACCCCACCACCACCATTGCGCCCTACGCCATGGGCCACGTCGAGTTGCAGATTCCTTACGCGCGCCTCGACGGCATCATCAAGCCTGAGCTAGTGCCTGCACGTCGCTGAAGATTGATCGTTCCCACGTTCCGCGTGGGAATGCCGCGTTGGACGCTCTGCGTCCGCGTTGTGACGCGAAGCGTCACGGGATGCATTCCCACGCAGAGCGTGGGAACGATCATTGGGGTCAGACCTTTTTGTAGAGCTGGCTGCCCTCCTGTTTGAACCGCTGCGCCTGTTCGGCCAAGCCCTTGGCCACATCCACGTCCACCGCTTCGATGCGCTGGTTGGCCGCGTATTCGCGCACTTCCTGGGTGATTTTCATCGAGCAGAATTTCGGCCCGCACATCGAGCAGAAATGCGCGACCTTGGCCGAGTCCTTGGGCAGGGTTTCATCGTGATAGGAGCGTGCGGTGTCCGGGTCCAGGCCGAGGTTGAACTGGTCTTCCCAGCGGAACTCGAACCGTGCCTTGCTCAAGGCGTTGTCGCGGATCTGCGCGCCGGGATGGCCCTTGGCCAAATCCGCCGCGTGGGCCGCGATTTTGTAAGTGATGATCCCGGTCTTCACGTCATCCTTGTTCGGCAGGCCCAGGTGTTCCTTGGGCGTGACGTAGCACAGCATGGCGCAACCGAACCAGCCGATCATCGCCGCGCCGATCCCCGAGGTGATGTGGTCGTAGCCGGGCGCGATATCGGTGGTCAGCGGGCCCAGGGTGTAGAACGGCGCTTCGTCGCAGCACTCCAGCTGTTTGTCCATGTTCTCCTTGATCAACTGCATCGGCACATGGCCAGGGCCTTCGATCATGGTTTGCACGTCGTGCTTCCAGGCAATCTTGGTCAACTCGCCAAGGGTTTCCAACTCACCGAACTGCGCCGCATCGTTGGCGTCGGCAATCGAGCCCGGACGCAGGCCATCGCCGAGGGAGAAGCTGACGTCATAGGCCTTCATGATTTCGCAGATTTCGTCGAAATGCGTGTAGGTAAAGTTCTCTTTATGGTGCGCCAGGCACCACTTGGCCATGATCGAGCCGCCCCGGGACACAATGCCGGTGACGCGCTTGGCGGTCAGCGGTACATAGCGCAGCAACACGCCAGCATGAATGGTGAAGTAATCGACGCCCTGCTCGGCCTGTTCGATCAAGGTGTCGCGGAACAGCTCCCAGGTCAGGTCTTCGGCGGCGCCGCCGACTTTTTCCAGGGCCTGGTAGATCGGCACGGTGCCGATCGGCACCGGCGAGTTGCGGATGATCCACTCGCGGGTTTCGTGGATGTGCTTGCCGGTGGACAGGTCCATCACCGTGTCCGACCCCCAGCGAATGCCCCAGGTGAGTTTCGCCACTTCTTCTTCGATGGACGAACCCAGGGCGCTGTTGCCGATATTGCCGTTGATCTTCACCAGGAAGTTACGGCCGATGATCATCGGTTCCAGTTCGGTATGGTTGATGTTGGCCGGAATAATGGCGCGGCCACGGGCGATTTCTTCGCGCACGAACTCCGGGGTGATGATTTTCGGCACGCTGGCACCAAAGCTGTGGCCGGCGTGCTGCTGCTCGAGCAGGCCACTGGCGCGGGCTTCTTCGAGCTTCATGTTTTCGCGGATGGCGACGTATTCCATCTCGGCGGTGATGATGCCCTGGCGCGCGTAGTGCATCTGCGTGACGTTGGCCCCGGCCTTGGCCCGGCGCGGGTTTTTCACATGGGCAAAACGCAGGGCGGTCAGCTCGGCATCGCTCAGACGCTGTTGGCCGAAGTGCGAACTGAGGCCCGGCAGGCGCTCGGTGTCGCCACGGGACTCGATCCATGGCGAGCGCACATCGCCCAGGCCTTTGCGCACGTCGATGATGACATTCGGGTCGGTGTACGGGCCGGAGGTGTCGTAGACCACCACCGGTGCATTGATCTCACCGCCGAAGTCGGTGGGGGTCACGTCCAGGCTGACTTCGCGCATCGGCACGCGGATATCCGGGCGAGTGCCCTGCACATAGACTTTTTGCGAGCGGGTAAAGGGCTGCACAGATCCCGAGTCAACCTTGGCCGACTCACTCAAATGCACGGTGTTTTTTAGTTTTGTACTCATCACGGGCTCTCCAGACACATCCAGGCAGTGGATTTTTGTCGGAGCGAACCTGTGACGGATGGACGCACTGGAGGCAGTGCTGTGCTTGGTGCACGAGGGCTGTTCGATTGTCGAACAACATCCCGGACGAAGCACAAGAGGACTCGCCGGGTGACGAGAAATCTTGTTCCCTACGCAGGCGCTAACCTGATCAGGTTCAACGGGATCCGGTATTGACCGATCTCAGCCTCATAGCAAGGCACCCCGACAAGAACGCGGCCAGTCTAGACCATGGAGCAGGCAAATTGCCAATAGCGGTGCATTCAGCATGATGAATGGCGCAATTACAGGATTGTTGTGCCGGGGTGCGACCACTACACTCGGCTCCTGCCTCAGCGGCTTGACGCTATGGATTGCTCGTCGTAGCCTTGGGCGCTAAATTATTGTCGTAATATTTATCTAGGGATCGCCTCATGCTGCGCAAACTTTCACTGGCTCTTGCCGTGTCTTGTGCGACCAATGGACTGGTCTGGGCAGCAGAAGCGCCCTTGTCGACCAAAACCGACCTGGTCAGCGTCTACCAGGAAGCGGTGGACAACAACGCTGACCTGGCCGCCGCCCGCGCCCAATATGGCGCGCAGAAAGAAGTGGTGCCCCAGGCCCGCGCCGGCTTGCTGCCCAACCTTTCGGCCGGGGCCGACGTGAACAACGTGCGCACCCAGATCGATACCCCGTCGGCCACCGCCAATCGCGACGCCCATACCTGGCGCGCGACCCTGAGCCAGCCACTGTTCCGTGCCGACCGCTGGTTCCAGTTGCAAGCCGCCGAAGCCGTCAATGAACAAGCCGCCCTGCAACTGTCGGCCACCGAGCAGGAATTGATCCTGCAAAGTGCCGAAAACTATTTCGCCGTGTTGCGTGCCCAGGACAACCTGGCCTCGACCAAGGCCGAAGAAGCCGCCTTCAAGCGCCAACTGGACCAGTCCAACGAGCGTTTCGACGTGGGCCTGTCGGACAAGACCGACGTGCTGCAATCCCAGGCCAGCTACGACACCGCGCGGGCCAACCGGATCCTCGCCCAGCGCCAGGTGGATGATGCGTTTGAAGCGCTGATCACCCTGACCAACCGCCAATACAATTCGATCCAGGGCATCGTCCATACCTTGCCGGTGTTACCACCGGCACCGAACGATGCCAAGGCCTGGGTCGACACCGCCGGGCGGCAGAACCTGAACCTGCTGGCCAGCAACTATGCGGTCACCGCCGCCGAAGAAACCCTCAAGCAACGCAAGGCCGGCCACGCGCCGACCCTGGACGCGGTGGCGCAATACGAGAAAGGCGACAATGACGCCCTCGGTTTACGCAACCCCAATGCCTTCGGTCAGCCTTATGGCGGTGATGTCGAGCAGCGCACCATCGGCCTGCGCCTGAACATCCCGTTGTACAGCGGCGGCCTCACCAGCTCCCAGGTGCGCGAATCCTATTCGCGCCTGGGCCAGACCGAACAGCAACGCGAAGGCCTGCGCCGCCAGGTGGTGGAAAACACCCGCAACCTGCACCGCGCGGTCAACACCGACGTCGAACAGGTGCAGGCGCGCCGCCAGTCGATCATCTCCAACCAGAGCGCAGTGGAAGCCACGGAAATCGGTTACCAGGTGGGCACGCGCAATATCGTCGATGTGCTGGATTCGCAGCGCCAGCTCTACGCGTCGGTGCGCAACTACAACAACAGCCGCTATGACTACATCCTCGACAACCTGCGCTTGAAGCAGGCGGCGGGGACATTGAACCCGGGGGACTTGCAGGACCTGGCGCGGTATCTGAAGGCCGACTACAACCCGGACAAGGACTTCCTGCCGCCGGACCTGGCCAAGGCTGCGGCCGAACAACTGAAGGCCCGCCCTGGTAACTAAACCCACCCCATGACAAATGTGGGAGCCCGCTCCCACATAAGCCAGCTCCCACAGGTCAGGCTTTGAGCAGTCTGTCCAAGCCATCGAGCAAGCGCTTCAACGCGCCCTGGTTGGCCTGCATCACCTTGAGCCCCGCCTGCGCCATCTTCTGGGCATCCTGCGGCAGTTCAAACAACTGCCGCACCGCCTCGGCCAACCCTTCAGCATCATCCACTGCCAGCAACGCCCCGGCCTCGCGCATCATCGCGGCGATTTCGAGGAAGTTGAACAGGTGCGGGCCGCTGATCACCGGCTTGGCCAGCGCCGCCGGCTCCAGCAGGTTATGCCCGCCATTGGGCACCAGGCTGCCGCCGACGAAAGCGCTATCGGCCAAGGCGTAGAGAAACAGCAACTCGCCCATGGTGTCGCCCAGCAACACCGAGGTCTCGGCATCGACCGGCGCGCCGCTGGAGCGCTGCACCGTGGCAAAACCCTGCTGTTGGCACAGCTCCAGCACTGCGTTGAACCGCTCTGGATGACGGGGCACCAGGATCAGCAGCGCATTGGGGTAGCTGGCTAACAGTTGCCGATGCGCAGCCAGCACCACGGCATCTTCACCCTCATGGGTACTGGCGGCGATCCACACCGGGCGCTCGCTGGCCTGCCACTGTTCGCGCAAGGCCGCGGCACGCGCCAGCAGTTGCGGGTCGATGCTCAGGTCAAACTTGATCGAGCCGGTGACTTCAACCGTTTCGGCGCGCGCACCCAGGCTGCGAAAGCGCTCGGCCTCGGTGGCGGTCTGCACGGCAAACAGGCTCATTTCTGCCAGCATCGGCGCCGTCAGCTTGGCGAAACGTGCGTAGCCCTTGGCCGAGCGTGCCGACAGCCGCGCATTGGCCAGGGCCACGGGAATCCCGCGCTTGGCACATTGGTGGATATGGTTGGGCCACAACTCGGTTTCCATGATGACCGCAAGCTTAGGCTGCACCCGGTCCAGAAAACGCTTGGCGGCACACGGTAAATCGTAGGGCAGGTAGCAATGCTGGATGCGCGGCTCATGGGCGAACAGTGCCTGGATCCGCTCGGAACCGGTGGGCGTCATGCAGGTGACGGTGATCGGCAACTCAGGATGACGCTCCAGCAAGCCACGGATCATCGGCGCGGCAGCGATGCTCTCGCCCACCGACACCGCATGCACCCAGATCCCGCCGGGCTTGAGCACCGGCAAGCCGTAGGAAAAGCGCTCGCTGACGCGCTTGGCGTAGGCCGGCGCCTTGCGGGCCCGTAGCCAAAGTCGTAAGGCCACCAACGGCAGCGCCAGGTAAAACACACAGCTGTAGAGAGTTCTATTCATGGCGGCGGAGTTTATCGGCTTTTTCAGCCGATCGCCTGCAAACACGCGGTAAAACGTTCGGCCAAAAAGCGCGCCGCCGGGCCCAGGGGCTCATCGCGCCGCCACACCAGCTCCACCACCAGGGCCGGCGGGGTCCATTCGCTGTCCAGCTCGACCATCTGCCCCTGATACGTGGGGTATTGCACCACATGCCGGGGCAACCAGGCCCAGCCCAGGCCCCGGGCCAGCCACTCGGCCAGCACGTAGAAACTGTCGGCGCGCCACACCTGCGGGCTGGCCGCCTCGCTGCCGGGGTAGACGCTGGTCTGGGTCGACATCAGCAACTGGCGAAACTGCGCCAGGCGCTGGCAATCGACAAACCCACCCCGGGCCAGCGGATGGCCGACGCCGCACACCGTGACCATCTCCACACTGCCAACCACCCGCCGCTCAAGGGCTTCGGGGATCTGGTCGTGATAAAACAGCAACCCCAGGTCAGCCTTGCGCTCCACCAGCTTGCGCGCGACATCGCCCTGGGCCGTGCTGGACAACTGCACCTCCAGGCTGGGAAATTTCCCCGCCAGCGCCTCTAGGCTGTCGAGTACCGGCTGATAGAGCATGGCTTCGTCCTGGGCCAGGCGCAGCCGCGCTTCTTCGCCGCGCATCAACGACAAGGCGCGGCCATTGAGGCGCTCACACTGGCGCAGCACTTCCCGGGCTTCTTCCAGCAGGACCGCGCCGGCCGCCGTCAAACGGGGCTGGCGACCGCTGCTGCGATCAAACAGGCTCACGCCCAGGTCGGCCTCCAGCAAGGCAATGCCATTACTCACCGCCGACTGCGCCTTGCGCTGGTCCCGCGCCACCGCCGAAAACGAGCGCTGCTCGGCGACGCTGACAAACAGGCGCATCTGCTCCAGGTTCCATTGCACGCTCATTGGCTCAACCCATCTTAAATTCGGATAGGTAATGACTTTACCCCATCTATGAAGTCTCTAGAATGCCGGCCTTGTTACGCGCCCCTATTTCCGAGGAACACCCCCATGAACGCCGCCTACTACTACCTGGCCATTGCCATCTGCTCGGAAGTGATCGCTACCGTTTCCATGAAAGCGATCAAGGGCTGGAGCACGCCGATCCCGCTGCTGCTGGTTATCGTCGGCTATGGCGTGGCGTTCTGGATGCTGACCCTGGTGGTGCGCACCGTGCCGGTGGGCGTGGCCTACGCGGTGTGGGCGGGGCTGGGGATCGTCATGGTCAGCATCGCGGCGCTGTTTATCTATGGGCAGAAGCTCGATCTACCGGCGATGCTGGGAATGGGCCTGATTGTGCTGGGGGTGGTGGTGATTCAGTTGTTTTCAAAAACAGCGGGCCACTGACCTTCTACAGTTGTTGATCCTGGGCAAAGATCCCGCTGTCGAGTCTGTATACTTGGCCTCTTGTTCTGAACACTGAGGTCGCCCCATGCCATCCGTTATTTCCACCGACGTCCTGATTGTCGGCGCCGGGGTTGCCGGCCTCTGGCTCAATGCGCGCCTGCGCAGCCAGGGGTTTTCCACGCTTGTGGTGGAGAACGCGACCCTGGGTGGTGGGCAGAGCGTGAAGTCCCAGGGGATCATTCACGGTGGTGCAAAATACGCCCTACATGGCGCCCTGACCGGTGCCTCCGAAGCCATTGCCGATATGCCACGACGCTGGCGCGAAGCCCTGGCGGGCACCGGCGAGCTGGACCTGACGGGCGTGCGCCTGCTGTCCCAGGCCCATTACCTGTGGTCGCCGGGCACCCTGGCCGGCAACCTCACCAGTTTCTTCGCCAGCAAGGCAGTGCGGGGCCGCGTCGACCAGGTCAAGGGCGACGATTTGCCGCCGGCCCTGCAAGACCGCCGCTTCAAGGGCAAGGTCTATCGCCTGGCCGAACTGGTGGTGGACGTGCCGAGCCTGATCGAGCGCCTGGCACAACTGGCTGGCGACGGCCTGCTCGCCGGGCAACAGATCGAGCCGCTGCTGGAAGGTGGCCTGCTGGTCGGCCTGAAAGTCGATGGCCGGGCGATCCGCGCCCAGCGCATCGTGCTGAGTGCCGGCGGCGGCACCGCCGAGCTGCTGACGGCCCTGGGCCTGAGCCAGCCGGCCATGCAAAAGCGCCCGCTGCATATGATCATCGCCAAGGGCCCCGGCCTCAAACCCCTGTATGCGCACTGCCTGGGCGGCGGCACCAAGCCACGGATCACCATCACCACACACCCGGCCGCCGATGGCAACTGGGTGTGGTACATGGGCGGCGATATTGCCGAGACCGAAGGCGTGCACCGCACGCCCGCCGAACAGATCGCCACGGCGCAAAAGGAGCTGGCACAGCTGCTGCCGTGGATCGATATGAGCCAGGTCCAGTGGGCGACCCTGCGGGTGGATCGCGCCGAACCCCTGCAAACGGGCCTGACCCGGCCAGACAACGCGTTCCTCGCCGAGCAGGGCCGCCTGTTGGTGGGCTGGCCAACCAAGCTGGCCCTGGCGCCGGACTTCGCCGACCGCGTGCTGAGCGCCCTGGAACGTGACGGCATCCAGCCAACGCCAAGCGCACCGCTGCCCGAGCTGCCACGCCCGGCCATCGCCCAACCCGCCTGGGAGCAATTGTTGCCATGAGCCTGCCGACCCTGCATGACCTTCATCGCCCCCTGGGCAGCACCGGCCTGCTGGTGTCGCCACTGGGCCTGGGCACCGTAAAGCTGGGGCGCGACCAGGGGGTGAAGTACCCCAATGGTTTCCAGATCCCCAACGATGAAGAAGCGCGGATGTTGCTGCGCCAGGCCCGCGAACTGGGGATCAACCTGATCGACACCGCCCCGGCCTATGGTCACAGTGAAGAACGCCTGGGGCCGCTGCTGCGGGGCCAGCGCCAGGACTGGGTGATTGTCAGCAAGGTCGGCGAAGAGTTTGCCGACGGCGTGTCCCGTCACGACTTCAGTGCGGCCCACACCCGGTTGTCGGTGGAACGCAGCCTGAAACGCCTGGAAACGGATTTTATCGACCTGGTGCTGGTGCATTCCGACGGCAACGACTTGCATATCCTCAACGATTGCGAGGTCTACCAGACCCTGGCGCAACTCAAGGCCGAGGGCAAGATTCGCGGTTTCGGTTTCTCGGGCAAAACCGTCGAAGGCGGGGTGAAGGCTCTGGAACAAGGCGATTGCGCGATGGTCACCTACAATCTGAACGAGCAAAACGAAAAAGCCGTGATCGATTACGCCGCCGCCCATGGCAAAGGCATCCTGGTGAAAAAGGCCCTGGCCAGTGGCCATGCATGCCTTGAACCAGGAATGGATCCAATTCATGCCAGTTTCGTCTTGTTGTTTGCGCAAACGGGCGTGGCCAGTGCTATTGTCGGCACCATCAACCCGCTGCACCTTGCCCATAACGTGGCAACCGCTGCCCAGATCATTCGCCAATCCTGATGCCGCCGACGCGGCCGACCCCGACGCAAGAAGGAGCCGACATGCCGCGAACGCTCATAAGAAAAAACCCCAGCAACTTCAAGACTCTGCCGCTGTACGTCGAAGCCACCCCCGAAGGCCTGAGCTACCAGAGCGTGGGCATGCCGCTCAACTTTGCCCAGACCCTGCAACGACGCAAGCCGGTGGAGGTGGCGGATGCCGAGCGCTTTGCCCTGGAGTTGGCCAACCTCGGGGTATCGGTGCGCCTGACCCTGCATTGGCAAAACCGCGATTACTGGGTCTTGGTGCGCCAGCGCCGGCAGGACCGGGGCGATGTGGTGCTCAAGCTGATTTCCGGCTACGTGCCGGCCCACGAACTGAACCTGCCGCTGCACACCGCCATCCAGGAAATCGCCGAGGAATGCCTGCTGGAAACCCCGGAAGGCTGGCTCGGCGGGCGTTTCAACGACACCTGGCTGCCGGCGCCCTACTCCGCCGCCCTGCATTACCGCGAGGCCTTGCCGTTTCGCCTGTCGCCATTGTCCGGCGCCGCCCGCCCGGTGCGCTGCGCCAATATGCAGTTGATCGAGCGCCCGCGGGCCTATGTGCACCTGCCCACGGCCTCCCTGCAATTGATCTATGACCTGCGCCTGGAAGTGCCCAAGGAAGCCAAGTCCCTGAGCCTGTTCCATGTGGACGAACGCCTGGAGGGCGACCAACTGGTGGCGCGCCTGGACCGCCAGCGCCCGGACTTGTACCTGATGCCCCTCAAGGACGGCCAGCCGTGCGCTGAGCTGTATACCCTGAAGAAGGATCAACTGATCCCGGCGAGCACCCGTGGGGTGTACCTGGCCGAGAGTTTTGCCCAGCAGGAAGGCTGGCTGGTGCGTGACGAGCGGATCAAGTGGAAGGATTGGCTCCAGCAACAGGGCCTGAGCGCGCCAGAGAAGGAATCGAAGTTGAAACAGCTGACCGGGCGGGCCAGGCAGATCCTGCGCAAGATGGTGCCGAAGAAGGCGGGTCGCTGAAGCAGCCCCGCCTGTGGCGAGCGATGCCTACGGGTTGAGCAGCTTTTCCAGGCCAACCTTCAACGGTGTCGGCTCAGGCAATGTGAAACTCGCCGCCAAGCGCTGGTTATTAGCCCTGGAATGCCGGATATCCCCCGAGCGCGGCGCCGTGTAGCTGACAGCCGGCAACGCGCCGACAATTTCCGACAGTGCCTGCAGCAGCTGCTTGAGGGTGGTGGTGCGGTTCCAGCCGACATTGATCGCGCCCAGAGGCGCATCGGCCATTTCCACGGCTTGCACCAGCACAGCCACCAGGTCCCCGACGTACATGAAGTCACGGGTTTGCTCACCGTCGCCAAACACGGCAATCGGCAGGCCTTTTTGCACGCGCTCGCTGAAGATGCTGATCACCCCGGAATACGGCGATGAAGGGTCCTGGCGCGGGCCAAAGATATTGAAGAAGCGGAAAATCACCGGCTCCAGGCCATGCTGGCGCCGATAGAAGTCAAAGTAGTGCTCGCTGGCCAGCTTGTCCGAGGCATACGGCGTCAACGGGGCCTTGGCGGTTTGCTCGTCGATGGAGTCGCCCTCGCCATTGTTGCCATACACCGCTGCGCTGGAAGCAAACACCACGCGCTTGACCCCAGCCTGGCGCATGGCTTCGCAAACGTTCAGGCTACCCACGAAGTTGCTCTGGTGCGTACTGACCGGGTCATCCACCGACGCCTGCACCGAAGCGACGGCCGCCAGGTGCACCACCGCCGTCGCCCCTACCGCCGCGCGCGCGACCAGCGCCGCATCGGCCACATCGCCTTCGAGCAGTTGCAGGCGCGGGTTATCCAGCGGCAGGTTGCTGCGCTTGCCGGTGGACAGGTTATCCAGCACGCGCACCGCGTAGCCCTTGGCCAGCAGTGCATCGACCAGATTGGAACCGATAAAGCCGGCACCGCCGGTAATCAGTACAAGAGCATCAGACATAGCGGTAAAACCTATTGAGCGGCATCGTTGGTTTGGCGAATTTTTTCGACAATCGCGGTGGTCGAGCTGTTTTCCACCAGCCCCAAGACTTTGACCTTGCCACCATAGGCGTTGACGATATCGGCACCGACCACCTGGTCGACCGAGTAATCCCCCCCCTTGACCAACACGTCCGGCTTGACCTGGGCCAGCAGGTTTTCCGGGGTGCCCTCGGAGAAGCTGATCACCCAGTCCACCGCGCCCAACCCAGCCAGCACCGCCATGCGCCGGTCCACACTGTTGATCGGCCGACCCGGCCCTTTCAGGCGGCTGACCGACGCATCGTCGTTGATCGCCACGATCAGGCGATCACCCTGGGCGCGAGCCTGCTCCAGGTAGGTCACATGGCCAGCATGCAGGATGTCGAAACAACCGTTGGTGAAGACGATGCTTTCGTTATGCGCCCGGGCATCGTCAATCGCCAGCAGCAATTGCTCAAGGCTCAACACGCCACGCTCCGAGCCTTCCTCACGCTGGATCGCGCGACGCAGTTCCGGGGCGCTGATGGACGCAGTACCCAGCTTGCCCACCACGATGCTCGCCGCCAGGTTGGCCAGGGCCACCGCGTGGGGCAATTCCTCGCCGGCCGCGATCGCCGCCGCCAGGGTGGAGATCACCGTGTCGCCGGCGCCGGTGACATCGAATACTTCCCGCGCCCGCGCCGGCAAGTGCATGGCCGGGTGGCCGGGGCGCAGCAGGGTCATGCCGTGTTCGCCACGGGTCACCAGCAAGGCGCCGAGGTCGAGGTCGGCCATCAGGCTGGCGCCTTTGCTCACCAAATCGTGCTCATCGACACAACCGCCGACGATGGTTTCAAATTCGCTGAGGTTCGGCGTAATCAGGCTGGCGCCTCGGTACACCGAGAAGTCCTTGCCCTTGGGATCGGCCAGCACCGGGATACCCCGGGCCTTGGCGGCCTGGATCAGCACCTGGTGGTTTTTCAATGCACCTTTGCCGTAGTCCGACAGCACCAATACCTTGATGCCTTCGAGCAACGCATCGACCTGGTCACTGAGGGCCAGGGCGTCGGTGGCAAAGGGTTCTTCAAAATCGATACGCAGCAATTGCTGGTGACGGCTCATGACCCGCAGCTTGACGATGGTCGGCTGGTGGGCAATACGCTGGAACAGGGCACGCACGCCAGCGCCGCGCAGGCTGTTGGTCAGGCTGTCGGCGGCTTCGTCGTCACCGGTCACGCCGACCAGGGAGGCCGGGGCGCCGAGTGCGGCGATGTTAAGGGCGACGTTGGCAGCGCCGCCTGGGCGGTCTTCGATTTGCTCGACCTTGACTACCGGTACCGGTGCCTCAGGGGAAATCCGTGAGGTACCGCCATGCCAGTAACGGTCGAGCATGACATCGCCGACCACCAAGACAGGGGCTTGATCGAATCGCGGCATGGACAACTTCATGGAGCAACCCACATACAAAATGAACAGGGGCGCGATATTAGCACAGGGAAAAGCATCGACCGCTTCAATCCTGGCGGTCGATCCCGGCCCAGCGGCCATGGCGCCTCAATAGGCATCCGTCACGTGGGTGGGCGCCACCGGGTCGCCCTCTTCAAACTCCTTGGCGTGCAGCCGCGCGTAGTAGCCATTCTTCGCCAGCAGCTCGACATGGGTACCGCGCTCGACAATCTGGCCGTCGTCCATCACCAGGATCAGGTCGGCTTTCTCGATGGTGCTCAGGCGGTGGGCAATCACCAGGGTCGTGCGGTTTTTCACCACATGGTCCAGGGCCGCCTGGATATGGCGCTCGGACTCGGTATCCAGAGCCGAGGTGGCCTCGTCGAGAATCAGCAGCGGCGCATCCTTGAGCAGGGCCCGGGCAATCGCGATGCGCTGGCGCTGGCCGCCGGACAGCAGCACGCCGTTCTCGCCCACCAGGGTTTCATAGCCCTGGGGCATCTTCACGATGAACTCATCGGCATAGGCTTCGCGAGCAGCATGGAGCACCGCATCGGTGGGCGCGCCGGCCAGGTCGCCATAGGCGATGTTGTTGGTCACGGTGTCGTTGAACAAGGTGACCTGCTGGGTCACCAGGGCAATTTGCCGGCGCAGGTTGCGCAGGGTGAAATCCTGCACGCGTACGCCATCGAGCAGAATCTGCCCCTGTTCGTGCTGATAGAAGCGTGGGATCAAGCCCGCCAGGGTGGATTTGCCGCTGCCCGAACGCCCCACCAGCGCGACCATTTGCCCAGGTTCGACGATAAAGCTGATGTCGTTGAGCACCTTCTTGTCGCTATCGGGGTATTGGAAGCTGAGGTTGCGCACTTCGATGCGCCCGGCCAGGCGCTCATGCTCAATCACACCTTGGTCAACTTCTACCGGCTCATCCAACTGCTCGAAAATACTCTCGGCACCCGCCACACCCTTCTGGATGGTGGAACTGACTTCGGACAGCTGGCGGATCGGCTTGGGCAGCAGGCCGGCCATGGTGATGTAGGCCACCAGGTCGCCGGGCGAGGCATCGCCACGCAAATACAGGACCAGGAACATGACCACAGCCATCGCACTGTAGGTCACCAGTTGCAGCATCGGCGTGTACACCGCGCCGGTCTTGGTCATTGCCAGTTGTTTCTCGGTATTGCTCAGGCTCGCCTGCTCGAAACGCACCTTTTCATAGTGCTCGCCGCCAAAGCTGCGGACCACGCGGTAGCCGTGGATCGTCTCGGAGGCCACATGGGTCACATCGCCCATGGACACCTGGATTTTCTTGCTTTGCTTGCGGAATTTACGGCTGGTGCTGTTCACCATCATGCCGATCACCGGCAGGATCGCCAGCATCACCAGGGTCAGTTTCCAGTTCATCCACACCAGGGTGCAGAACAGGAAAATCACGGTCATGCCTTCGCGGATAACCACCTTGATCGCATCGGTGGCCGCGCCGGTGACCATGGTGACGTTGAAGGTAATGCGTGAAATCAGGTGGCCGGAGTTGTTCTTGTCAAAGAAGCGGTTGGGCAGCTCCAACAACTTGTTGAACAGCACCACGCGCAGGTCATGGACCAGCCCCAGGGAAACCCGGGCCAGGAAGAAGTTACCGAGGAACGAACCCACGCCCTGCCAGGCCGCGATCAGCACGATCATCAGTGGCACGGTTTCCAGCAACTGCAACTTGCCCAGATAGGGGTTGCCGGGGAACAGGCTGGCCTCGGGGTTCGCCAGGCCATCGACGAAATATTTGAGAATGTAAGCGAGCATCGGCTGGGTCGATGCGAAGATCAGGAACCCGACGATACTCAGGATGAACAGACCCACATAAGGCCGTACGTAAGTCAGCAGGCGAAAGTAAATCGCCAGCGTCGACTGGGTTTTCGGTTCAGGACTGCTCATGGGAATCCGCGCAAATCAGTAAGGCGCGGATCATATCACAGGCCTCTTCCCCCCAAAAAACATGAGCAGGGGCCAGCCTTGCATCAAGTCGGTTAAGATAACCGGCTATTGATGGGAGTCAGGCATGCAAGTAATCGATCACAACACCTATGAGGCATTGCGTGCTGGCGCGCAGGTGCTGGAAGCCGATGGTTCTGGCGACAAGGTGCTCCGGTTGACCGATGGTTGCATGCTCAAACTGTTCCGGCGCAAACGCCTGCTCAGCTCGGCGTTGTTCTACCCGTATGCCCAGCGTTTCGCCAACAACACCCGCGCCCTGCAGCAACGGGATATCCCCTGCCCGCGCATCATTGCGGTGTATCGCATCCCCAGCATTGCGCGGGATGCGGTGTATTACAGCCCGCTGGCCGGGGAAACCATCCGCCAGCTGAAACTCGCCAAGGCCGAGGCCGACGCCTTGCGTGTGCGCCTGGGCTGTTTTATTGCGCAACTGCATGAGAAGGGCGTGTACTTTCGCTCGCTGCACTTTGGCAACGTGGTGCTGACGCCGGAAAACACCCTGGGGCTGATCGATATTGCCGACCTGAGCTGCCAGAGCGCCCCGCTGAGCCAGAACAAGCGCCTGCGTAACTTCAGCCATCTGCGGCGCTATCCCGAGGATAGGCAATGGCTGCTGGGCGATGATGCCGGGCAAGCCTTCTTCAATGGCTATCGCCAGGGCTTGCCGGCAGGCAGTCAACAGGCGCCGTTGATTGAGCGCCTGCGACAACTACTGGACTGACTTCACTGGGTGATGACCAACACCGTGGCGCCTCGACGATTGGCGAAGCGCTCGACGATGCGCAGGTTGCGCTCGGCCAGCCAGCTGGTGAGCCAGGGCTCGTTACCGCGGGCTTCGATCAGGAAGTAGCGGAATTTATCGGCGTGGGCCGGTGACATGGCAGCCTCACGGGTCAATTGCTTGAGCCGATAACCACGCCCGGCGTAATAGCCGATCCTCCCGTCGTCGAAATACGCAGGGGCGTCCGGCTCGACGTTCGCCGCCATCCAGCGCCCCGCTTCGACGTACTGGACCTTACCCGGTCCGCTGGACACCACATTGGACAGCATCACCAACAGGCATACCGCCACCAGGGCCTTGCCCAGGCGCGGGAACTGTTGGGCAAACATCTGCAGCGCCAAGGCCAGCGCCGGCACAAACAGTAGGTTCAGGAAGCTCATGTAGCGCAAGTTCATGAACTGCTGCTGGATAAAGAACAGCAGCAATATCAACAGGTACAACAGCGCGGCCCAGGCAAAAGGCCGGTATTCATGCCAGTAGCGCTTGATTGCCTGCCAATTGCGCCCGCGCAGAAACGGCACGGCAAAAGGACCGCAAATATTCACAAAGCCGATGGCCATGGCCGCCAGGATGCCAAAAAAGATGATGCGTCCGGCTTCATCCTGGGAGTACTTGTTGATCAGCGAGTTGGCGAACTGCTCGCGCAGCAAATCAAATGACGCCAGCACACTGCTCGGGTTGATCAGGTCCAGATAGTAGGCAACGCGCGCCGATGAAAAACCACCCGTGACCGAGACCAGCACCATCCCCGCTACAACACCCAGCAGCGGCAGTGCGACAAACTGCAGCAGCGCCAGACGCCGCTCGCGCACCCACAGGCCAGGCATCTGCCACAGCCCCAATGCAGGCAACAGTAACAAGGCTTCCAACCGGAAGGCTGCCGCCGCGACAAGTGCCAGGTGGAGGGTTGCCGCCCGCAGCCAGCCCCCGCGTGCCTGCCAACGCATGGCCAGCCAAAGGGTCAGGATGCAGAAGAACCAGAAGCCAAACTCACGCAGGATTTCGCCACGAAACTGGTTGAACGCCGGCATCGCCAACACCACCAGGCAGGCCCAGGGCGCAAGCTGCACCGAGCGCTGGCGCACGCAGTCAACCAACAGCGCGCAGGTCCCGGCAGCGAACAGCGCACACCACAAATAAGCACTCAGTTCTATGGGCAGGGCGGAAACCCAATGGGTGCCCGCCAGGAGCAGGGAGAACCAGGGCCAGTTGAATACGGCAAAGGCGGCTTGCGGGCCATCGACTTGAACGTCCTGGGCAATGGTCAGGTAGAAAGCAGCATCACGCCCGACAGTCGCTGCGCCCAACACCGCGATCAGGGACAGCAGCAGGCTCCCAAAAAATGCCACTCGAACAGGACGCTCGACGACAATACTCAACATCCGGGCCCACCACTTGCTGCCTATACCAACCACACCCCCCCCTTAAAACCTGGCGTCACATCATGTGCACAAGATTTGAAAACATATATTCCAGAAAAACCACTGCACCACGAAAACCCGGCGCCAAGTCATTGCAATCAACTCAGGCGCTGCCTAGGTCATTCCCGGCGTAGCGTAGCAGGCTATAAAACGCTTACTTGAACATCAGCTGAAGCGCTTTGCGTGTGTACGACCAGCGCGTCAGGGCGCGCCAGTCTGTACGTATCGCCTGGCAGTAAAACTGCTTGGCAAGCGTGTATTCCCCAGCGCTAAAGCAATTGCGAAACAACGACAGGCAGCGCTGCGCGAGAAACGCACTGCGCAGGCCCTGCAACTCTGCAGGCATACGCACCGGCGAAAACACCTCGTCTACCAGGCTCACGCCAGCCGCGACACTGTGGTTGATGTCATGTCGCAAGCTGTCCGCATGCTTGTAGATCAGCGCCAGTGGCTGGTCGATGACCGTGCAAGGTACGCGCGCCAGGGCCTGGGCAAACACCGGGATATCCTCGGCGTTACGCATGCGCTCCGGGTAGTTGCCCACCGCGAAGATGTCACGGTGCATGGCGCAGGCGCCATTGGAGATCGCGATGGTCTTCTCCAGCAAATACCCGCGCACCCGCTGATAAGGTGTGGCGGGCAGCGGCTTGACAGCATGCAGGCGGCGCTTGCCATCCTCGAACACCGACCAGTGGCCACCGATGATCAAGCGACTGTCCGGGTGAGCGGCAATATGCTGCGCGACCAGGGCCAGTGCACCGGGAGCCATTTCATCATCGGCATCCAGGAACATCAGGTACTGGCCAGTAGACTCTTCAATCCCACGGTTGCGCACCGAGGCCAGGCCGCCATTGGGCTTGCGCAAAACCCGTAAACGCCCCGGGTGCTTGGCCATCAACGCCTCGAGCACCTGCGGCGTCTCGTCGGTAGAACCGTCATCGATCACCATCAACTGCGCATCGGCTTCGTCGAGTTGCGCCAACACCGATTCAACCGCGCGCCCCAAGGTGCGCGCATAGTTATAGGCGGGGATGACGACGCCAATCAGTACCTCAGTCAATGACTTGCCCTTCCACGCCGTCCTTGACTACCAGAATATCTTCCATGATCAGGTACTGCAGGTCGGAGCCGAAGAACATGTTCAGGGCATCGGTCGGCGAGCAGATCATCGCTTCACCACGGCGGTTGAGCGAGGTGTTCAAGGACACGCCGTTGCCGGTCAGCACTTCCAGCTCTTTCATCATGTCGTAGTAGCGCGGGTTGTACTCGCGCTTGAGCACCTGGGCGCGGGAGGTGCCATCTTCATGGACCACTTCCGGCACGCGGGTTTTCCATTCTTCGGCCACTTCAAAGGTGAATGTCATGAACGGAGCCGGGTGATCGACCTTGATCATCTGCGGGGCCACGGTGTCGAGCATCGACGGGCAGAAAGGCCTCCAGCGCTCGCGGAACTTGATCTGGTGGTTGATCCGGTCAGCCACGCCCACGGCGCTCGGGCAACCGATGATCGAACGACCGCCCAAGGCACGCGGACCGAACTCCATGCGGCCCTGGAACCAGGCCACCGGGTTGCCGTCGACCATGATCTGGGCGATGCGCTTGGGCATATCGTCGATCTGGCGCCACTTTGGCTTGCTCGGGTGCTTGGCGCACGCGGCAATCACTTCTTCGTTGCTGTAGGACGGGCCGAGATAGACGTGCTCCATCTTCTCTACCGGTACACCACGGGCATGGGACACATAGGCCGCCGCACCCACGGCAGTGCCGGCATCGCCGGACGCCGGCTGTACGAACAGCTCCTTGACGTCGTCGCGGGCAATGATCTTCTGGTTCAACTTGACGTTCAGCGCGCAGCCGCCGGCAAAGGCCAGCTTGCCGGTTTCCTTGAGGATATCGCCCAGGTAATGGTCGATCATCTGCAAGGCCAGCTTCTCGAACAGCGCCTGCATGCTGGCGGCATAGTGGATGTACGGCTCGTCGGCGATATCGCCTTCGCGCTTGGGACCCAGCCACTCAATCAGTTTTGGCGAGAAGTAGAAGCCCTTGCCCTTCTCTTTATAACGGCGCAGGCCAATGACGTTGGCGTAGTCGGTGTTGATCACCAGCTCACCGTTCTCAAAGGAAGCCAGGCGCGAGAAGTCGTACTTGCTGGCATCGCCATACGGCGCCATGCCCATGACCTTGAACTCGCCGTCGAGCATCTCGAAGCCGAGGAACTCGGTGATCGCGCCATACAGGCCGCCCAGGGAGTCTGGATCGTAGAACTCCTTGATCTTGTGGATCTTGCCGTTCTCGCCGTAGCCGAAGAAGGTCGTGGCGTACTCGCCTTTACCGTCGATCCCGAGGATCGCGGTCTTCTCCTGGAAGCCCGAGCAGTGATAGGCGCTGGAAGCGTGGGCCAGGTGGTGTTCAACCGGCTCGATCTTGATCTTCTTCGGATCGAAACCCAGTTGCTCCAGGCACCAGACAATCTTGTTGCGGTAGCGCTTGTAGCGCCGGTTGCCCATCAGGATCGCGTCCAGGGCGCGGTCCGGGGCGTACCAATAACGCTTGGCATAGTGCCAGCGGGCCTCGCCGAACAAGCTGATCGGGGCAAACGGGATCGCCACCACATCAACATCAGAAGGCTTGATGCCAGCCTGCTCCAGGCAGAATTTTGCCGATTCGTAGGGCATGCGGTTCTTTGCATGTTTATCGCGTACGAAGCGCTCTTCTTCGGCGGCCGCGATCAGCTTGCCGTCGATATACAGGGCTGCGGAAGGATCATGGCTAAGGGCGCCGGACAGGCCAAGAATCGTCAATGCCACTGGGGTCTAGCCTCTTTTAGTCTGCATGCAGGCGCTGGCGCCTGAAAAAATGTGTGCCCCTCGCCTCGGCGAGAAAAGCTAAAGGGCGGGATTATAGCTTAAAAGCGGCAAAACGCCTCTAGCCGAAAATGCCCCGGAGAAACAAGAGGCATCATCGGAAAATCTCGATACTGCCGTCGCGGTTCTGCCGGTAGACGGTATAGGGCAGTACCAAAGTATCGAGAACGCCCGACAGGGCAAAATCAATGGCGATCCAGGGCACCGAGGCGATTTGCTGGTCATCCAGGCTTTTCTTGCCGTTGGGTTCGCCATTGAGGGAGCAGAAGTCATACACCACACCACTGTAGATACGGGGCACGCTCTCGCAGTGGCTGCGCAGGTCCTTGAGTTTCTGGCTGGCCACCGCGTCCTCGCGAAATACGGTGTCGAGGGTACCGCAGGCCGTGGTCGAAAGGACAATAGCGGCAAGCAGCAAAATGTTTATAGGATTCACGGGCAACCCTCTTTGGCATGGGGCCAACAGCCTAACGCAAGACTGCGTAAGACGAATATGCCGGCATTTTGCAGGAAGATTCTTCGTAAAGGCCTCGCAGAATCATTAAACTCGCGCCCTTTTTTTCCGCGCTTGCGCTGCACCTTATGAGCGTTGGTTGGCTCATGAACGTCGTTGCTCCCTGGCCTACACCCGTCTGCAAGCCACCTACGACAGTGAAATCCGCATCAACCCTTACAAAACATAAAACCCCAACCAACACACCGGCCACCCCATCAATGTAAGCCCCGGGCTAAACATAACCACGCACAGACATGACATACCGACCTATTTCGACAAGCGTTGCTGGGCCAATAGTTCATGCTCTGGCACCTCGTCGCTTTATACATTTGCCCCAGCCCCACAAGCCCCTCTTTAAGCAATCACCGATCAGCTTTTAATTGCCCCCCATAAACCAGCTCATGATCTATGGATTCTCGATAGGAAGGACCAAAGTTCACATAACCACCATCACCCTTGCCATTAGAGGCCGTTGGCTGCCACTCCTGGCTCTCGGCGCTAAAAACTCGGCACCCTCGCCAGCAGTTTTATCCAATGGGTTACGGTGATCCCCCCGAACCTTGTCTATTTTACCGTCTGATCCCTCCTTCTTTACTGGCTTGCTTTTATCAAATAAAACATTATTTATAAAAAGCGGAAGAAGAAATGTTATTGCACTCATTTTTACACCCCCAATATCAATACCTAGAGCATTCAACCAAGGCTACCTACACAGGCATCCTCGTTGAATATCGATGCAACCTATCAACCTAAAAAGTAATGACTTAATCAAAATATCAAGTCGCACTAACCATCTGCCTTTGCAAGCCCACCAGCGGCAGGGCACGGTCGCCGTGACTCATGAATCAATAAATCTTCGGTAAACAAACACGACAACCCGCCTGAGAGCATGCGCAACATCCTGGCCTATCGAGAACTATCACTCTCCCCCATAAAGGATATCTGAGCGACCATCGCCCCCGGAATCACCGGCAACAACAAAGTGTCCACCTTCCCGAAGAACGTAGATCCCAGGTTCAAGAGGGGTTTCCTTATCATCCCTCGGCTCTCCAGCCGGGCGATCACGATCATTGACCAGAGGCTTATCCACGTTCCTATCGCCTGCATCCTCAAAATATTTAACATTAGCAGCAAAAAAAGCAGCAGCATTAATAGAAGACATAATCAAACCCTCTTAACCAAGAATCAAAACCAAAACAACGCTGACAAATAAAAAACTACACAACAGCCCACTTACTTTCAACACAACAAAAATATCAAATCAGCAGCAAACATCACAGAATGTAAAGCCTCATAGACTCACACATACAACTTCCAAGCCCGCCATCAGACAAATCCGACGCACAGCCTTTCCATAGTCCTTCTGGAATAGTCTCCATGACTTGATTTTGCAATCTCAAATATTTATCACGCCAGGTCAGCGTTAATCATCGCCACGATGAAACATAACGAATAAGTTGGACAGCCGGCGCCCCGCCCCATAGGCGCCGGTAAGCCGATGGCTACAGGTCAGTGTCGATGCGTTTGGGCAAGCGCTGGTCGATCACACGATACAAAGCGCTGTCAGCCGGCCAGTTGCGCATAAACCGCGCACGGTCCTTGGCAAACGCCGGCGCAAAGCTGCTCAGCGAGCCATGCTGGCACATCGAATCCAGATCAATCAGCACCCAACGTCCCCCCTGCCAGAACAGGTTGCGTCCCTTGAAGTCGCCATGGCTGATCCGCTCGCGAATCAGCTCGCCAAACAAGCGCTCCAGGGCCAGCAGTTCAGGTTCGGGCACTTCGCCGCTGTCCACGTAAGGGGCCAGATGCTCAATCAGGTCTGGCCCGGACAGGTGCTCGGTGACCAGATAAGCGCGGCTGCGCAACCAGAAAAAGCGCCGCTCCAGGATTGCCAGGGGCTTGGGCGTGGCAATGCCCAGGAACGCCAGGCGATTGCCTTCGCACCAGGCGTGCCAGGCACGACTTGGCCGCCAGAAACGCCTGAGCCAGTGGGCAAAGCCCTTGATGTTGTAGCGCTTGATCACCAGCGGTCGCCCCGCGACGTCCACCCTGGCCACCGTGGCCGAGGCGCCGGCCTTGTACATCTGGCCCTGGCCCATAAGCCCATCGACCTGCGCCAGGACCGGCAACAGGGTCGGTGCTTCTTCACGGCGGATCGCCCGCAGCCCAAAGGCCCCGCGCACCACGCTGAACAAGGTGCAGTCGCGGCCGACCTTGCCCAGGAAGTCTTTCAGGCGCCAGGCCCGCACTTTGCGCACCTGTTTTTGCAGGGCTTCCAGGGGCAAGGCGTGTTCGCCATTGCTCAGCAAATAATGCACCAGCAGTTCTTCGGTAAACGGTTCGAGATTGCTCGGCAACTGGGCAAAAAACACCCCGAGGTTTTCCAGCACCCGGTTGCGTGACAGGGGTTTGCCCGCCTGTTCGACGCAGATCCCGCCACCGTCGATCAAATACAGCGTGTCGCCCTGACGCATCAGGTTGTCCAGGTGCAGGTCTTCCTGCCACAGGCCCTTGGCGTGCATCTGTGCAATCGCACCCAGCGCTTCGGCCAACACAGCCTGTTGCTCATCCGCCAGGGGCGGCATTGCTTCAACAGCCGCCCAGGCCTCGGCCAGGCTTTGTGCGCCGTCGAGAAACTCGAACAGCAACCAGCTGCCCTCACCGTCTTGCAAACCGTCAGCCAGCAACAGCGGCGTGGTCAGGCCTTGTTCGGCCAGCAGGCGCACGCCCTGGAGTTCACGCTGGAAATGCCGGGCGGCGCTGCTACCCACCAGCAACTTGGCCAACACCGGCCGGCCGCGCCAAACCGCCGCGCCCACATAACGCTGGCCCGGCAACACTCGCAACAGGCTCAGCAGTTGCAACTGCCCGGGGCCGGCCGCATCCGCCAACTCAATACTCATGGGCAACGTGGGCGTACGCCCGGCGCTTTTGAGTTCAGACAAGCGCATCAGCGGGCCTCCTTGTGACTGCGGCGCCCAGCCAAGTACTGTGCCCACGTATCCACCAGCGAGCTGTCCACCGGCTGGTCGAGGTAGGCCGCCAGAAATTGCCGCACCTGTTCGGCGGTCCATGCGCCAGCACGGCGCAGCAGTGGTTCCAGGTCCTTGACCCGGTCACGCCGGCCCAACAACAGTGGCCGGGTTTTTTCCAGGTCGATCAACTGCGCGGCGTAACCGTCGCCAGTGGCCTGCAGGAAGATATGCTTGGGGTAAAAACAGCCATGCACTTGGCCGACACCATGGAGCGTGCGCGCCAATTGGCCACAGGCCACGAGGATCGCGTGGTGCTGGGCGTCGCTCAGGGCCGGCCACTGCTCCAGCAGTGAATCAAGGTCATTCCAGCCATCGAGCGCGCGGGTCAGCAGCAAGGCGCGGTATTCGCCGGCGACTTTGCGCTCGCCATAAAAGGCCGCCTGCAAGGCCGGGATCGCCTTCTGCCGATAGCGGCTGATATTGCGAAACTCGCGGGCAAAGGTCGGCTCGCCAAAGGGCCGATGCAGGGTACGCGTCAGGTAGTTGCTCTGGCGCTTGAGGTAAAAGCCACGGCCCTCCAGCTCCAGGCGGAACACGCTGCTCCAACCGCCGCGGCTGATATTGGGTTCGTCCACTGCATCCAGTTGCCTGGCCCACAGGGCGTCGAAGTCAGCCAGGCCATTGCGTTCCAGCAAGGCCCGGTCTTCAGTTGCCAGGAAGTCGTTCATTCGCGCCCCTCGAAAAACTTCAGCACATGGCGAATCCGCTGTTTGTCCGATTCGCTCAGGTGGTTGCGCCGACAATATTGCATGTAGAAACGTAGGCGCTGGGTGGCCGACAGGTGGTATTTGGCGACCTTGTCCAGGCACGCCAAGTCCTTGGTGATCCGGTACTTGAGCCAGAACCCGCGCCAGAAGTCGCCATTGGGGCAGTCGATCAGGTACAGGGTCTGCTGGTCGTCGATCAACAGGTTGCGCCACTTCAAATCGTTGTGGGTAAACCGGTGATCGTGCAGGGTCCGGGTGTATTCGGCGAGCTGGCGGCTGACCTTGTCGACCCACACCGGGTCGGACAGTCGCGGGTCCTTGCGCTCAGCCAGGGCCGCCAGGTCTTCGGTGCGGGGCAGCTCGCGGGTGATCATCGCCCCACGGTCATAGGCCAGGCCCTTGCGCTCCAGGCCCCAGGCCACGACGTCGGCCGTGGGGATGCCCCACTTGGCGAAGCGCTTGAGGTTCTGCCACTCGGACTTGACCCGTGGCTTGCCCAGGTAACGGCGCAAGCCTTTGCCGGCGCCGGTGTAGCGCTTGACGTAATAGTTGACCCCGCCACGCTGCACACGAATGACTTCGGACAGCGGATCACGGGTCAGCCGCTCGCCTTGCAGGGCAAACACCGCGTCGAGGCTACCAAAGTCGTGCACAAGCTCCGAGTAAGCAGGTTCCAGGTTCCAACCCGCCATCAGAGCGCGCCTCCGTAGCGGACTTTACGGTCATAGAGCTTGCTGGCCTTGCGCTCCAGCCACTGCAGCAACGCGCCTTCCTCGGCCAGGATCTGGCGCAGGGGCTGCTGGAAGTAGCCTTTGAGGAAGCGCAGCTTGTCGCGGCGGGTCAGGCCGATATCCAGGATCGAGAAATACAGGGCTGCCAGGTCCTTGTTGCGCCAGCGCTGGCTGATGCGCGGCCGCACCTGGGCGCGGTGCAGGTCGATCACCGACAGCTTGAAGTCATCGGCCGTCACCGGCTTGTCGGTGTGCAGCAGGAAGTGGCAGATGTAGCAGTCACGATGGTTGACGCCTGCGCGATGCATCATCCCGGTCATGCGCGCCACCTCGGCAATCAGTGCACGCTTGAGACGCGGCTCGGGCGGCTGCCGGAGCCAATCCATGCTCAAGTCTTCCAGGCTGACGGTCGGCGCCAGCTCCTCGGTGACAATAAAGGAATGCTGGTCGGCCGGGTTGGCGCCGCGCTCGCCGTAGGCCACGGCGGTCATGGTCGGTACACCCACTTCGTGCAGGCGCTGGATCGCCTGCCACTCCTGCCCGGCGCCCAGCACCGGCAATTTGGCGGTGAACAGGTTCTTGAAGATCTCACCCCAGCCGATGCCACGGTGGATTTTCACAAAGTAGCCGCGCCCCTCCACCTCGGTGCGCAAGGTGCGACGGGCTTCCAGTTCACGGTAAACCTCACCCTCCAACAGCTCGACTTCAGCGAACGCATCGCGCCCGGCCCAAAGGCTCTTGAACGGTTCGGCAAGAATCAACTTCATCAGTGTTGCTCCGCCAGAATTACATCCGCAGCGTGCTGCGGCATGCTATAGAGGTCGGCCGTCTCGGCGAAGGCCAGACCATTGCGGCTCCAGGCCGCACGTTGCTGCTGATCACTGAGCATCCCAGCCAGGTACTGATTGAGCTGGGCCTGCTCGAAAGGTTCGTCCAGTACGCGCCCGCAATCGGCCTCACTGATGTAATGGGCATACCCACACACCGCCGTGACCAATACCGGCAACCCGGCCACCAGGGCTTCGAGCAGCACGGTCCCGGTGTTTTCGTTGTACGCCGGGTGAATCAACAGGTCGGCGCCCAGCAGGAAACGCGGGATATCACTGCGCCCCTTAAGGAACTGCACATTGTCGCCCAGGCCCAGGGTAGCACTCTGCAATTGGAATACTTTGGGGTCGTCCTGGCCAATTACAAACAGGCGAGTGCGCTTTTTCAGCTCCGGTGGCAGGGCGGCCAGCGCCTTGAGGCTGCGGTCCACGCCCTTGGTCTTGAAGCCCGAACCGATCTGCACCAGCAGCAGATCGTCCTCGGCAAGGTTGAATTCGGCACGGAAGCCCGCGCGGATCTCGGCCGCATTCGGCGGCGCCCGACGGTCCTGGGCGATGCCCGGCGGCAACAGGTGGAAGCGCGCCAGCGGCGTGTCGTAATGCTTGATAAACAGCGGCTGCTGGACCTCGGAGATCATCAGCACTTGGGTCTTGGCGTCCCTGGCAAACACTGCGCGTTCGTACTCGGAAAAATGCCGGTAGCGGCCAAAGCTGCGGTACAGCGAGTGCCGCAGGTTCTGCGCCTTGTCCTCAAAACAGCCGTCTGCCGCGTAGTACACATCCAGGCCGGGCATTTTATTGAAGCCGATCAGGCGGTCCACCGGGCGCTGGGCCAGGTCGGCCTGCATCCAGGCCGTCAACTTCTCGTTGCGCCGATGGTTGAAAAACGCCTTGACCGGCGCCACCAGCACTTCAAACCCGGGCGGTACGTCGCCTTCCCAGATCAGGGTGTAGACACGGATCTGGTGGCCGCGCTGCTGGCACTCCAGGGCGATGCGCATAAAGTCGCGCTGCAAGCCACCAAAGGGGAAATATTTGTACAGTACAAATGCCAGTTGCATCAGTGCAGCTCCTCAGCCAATAACAACGTGCTCAGTCGGCTGGCCACACGCTCAGGGTTCAGGCGAGTGAAGCACAGTGGCCACTCGCGCTTGAGATCAAACCGGCGCTGGTCTTCAGCGGTCGGTTGGTAGGTGCATTTCTTTTGCAGGCAGGGCGCGCAGGGGAAATCGCTGCCCAGATGGATCTGCGCCTTGCCGTAGGCCCCGGTCAGGCCCGGGTTGGTCGGGCCGAACAGGGAAATTGTCGGCACATCCAGCGCGGCGGCCAGGTGCCCGAGGCCAGTATCCACCGCCACACAAGCCCTGGCTCCGGCCAATACCCGCGCCACACCCGCCAGGTTCAGCTTGGGCAGCACCTCAGCATTGGCCAGGCCCTGGGCCAGGCGTTCGGCGCGGGCTTTTTCGGCGGCATTGCCCCACGGCAGTTTCACATCCACCCCCAGGCTACCCATGCGCTCGGCCAGCTCGCGCCAATAGGCTTCGGGCCAGTGTTTGGTGTCCCAGGTGGTGCCGTGCAGCAGCAGCACAAAAGGTTTCTTCGGCGGCAGGCCGAGCAGTTTTTCGGTGCTCAGGCCGTAATCCCCCAGGCCTTTGGGCAGGTCATAGCCCAGGGCCACGGCGAACAACTGGCGCAAGCGCTCAACCGCATGCTGGCCACGGGCAACCGCCAGGCGCCGGGAGTAGAAACGTGCGGCAATTGGCTCGCGGGCCGACTGCTTGTCGAAGCCGGCTACCGGCGCCCGCACATAGCGGGTCAGCCAGGCGCTTTTCAACAGGCCCTGGGCGTCGATCACAAGGTCGTATTTAGTCGCCTGGATCTGCTGCTTGAAGCGCCGCCATTCGCCGCTCTTGAAGGTCTGCCAGAGGTTCTTGCGCCAGCGGCGAATCGCCACGGGGATCACCTTGTCCACCGCCGGATGCCAGGTGGGGATTTCGGCAAAGCCTTCTTCCACCACCCAGTCAAAGCGAATCCCCGGGATCGCCCGGGCCGCGTCGGTCAATGCCGGCAAGGCGTGGATCACATCGCCCAAGGATGAGGTCTTGATTACCAATACCCGCAACTCAGTGAACCTCGACCACGTTGCCCTGCAAACGCTGCAAGGCCTCGGCTACCGAATCGGGCAGCAACTGGCGCAGGCAGTTGTAGTGGCCGAAACGGCAGGTGCGGTCAAAGCAGGGGCTGCACTCCAGGCCCAGGCGCACCACTTCGACCTTGTCGGCCAATGGCGGGGTAAAGCCCGGCGAGGTGGAGCCGTACACTGCCACCAATGGGCGGTTCAGCGCGGCGGCCACGTGCATCAGCCCAGAGTCGTTGGACACCACCGAATCGGCGCAGGACAGCAGGTCGATGGCCTCGGCCAGGGATGTATCGCCACTGAGGTTGACCGCTTCTTCACGCAGGCCGGGGATCAGGCGCTGGCGGATGTCTTCACCCACCGAGTGATCGTTTTTCGAGCCAAACAGCCAGACTTGCCAGCCTTCGCGGATTTTCAGCTCGGCGACCTTGGCGTAATGCTCCGACGGCCAGCGCTTGGACTCGCCAAACTCGGCGCCCGGGCACAGCGCCAGCACCGGCCGGTCGAGGCTCAGGCCGAACTTGGCCAGGGCCGCGTCGCGGGTGACCGGGTCAATTTGCAGGCTCGGTCGCGGATACGGCGTCGGCAATTCGGCACCGGGCGCGTAGGCCAGGGCCATGAAGCGCTCGATCATCAGCGGGTAGCGGGCCTTGTCGAGCTTGCGCACGTCGTTGAGCAGGCCGTAACGGAACTCGCCGCGCCAGCCGGTACGCTTGGGGATGCCGGCGAAGAACGGCACCAGGGCCGACTTCAGCGAGTTGGGCAGCAGGATCGCCTGGTCGTACTGGCCGGCCAGGGACTTGCCGATGCGCCGTCGGGTCGCCAGTTCCAGCGCGCCGTGGCCGAGCGGGAAGCTCAAGGCCTGCCGGACTTCGGGCATGCGCTCCAGGATCGGCCGGCTCCACTCGGGGGCGAGCACGTCGATTTGGCAGTCGGGATGACGCTGTTTCAGGCACTGGAACAGTGTCTGCGCCATCACCATGTCACCGACCCAACTGGGCCCAACGATCAGAATATTCATGTAGTTTCCACAAACGATTCGGGGAGGCTCATGCCTCCCCGCCTCGATAATTACTGTAGGTCACGGTGTGTGTGGGAGCGGGCTTGCCCGCGATAGCATCACCGCGTGCTGTCAGCCAGACCGCAGCGCCTGCATCGCGGGCAAGCCCGCTCCCACATACAGCCGGTCTCCACATTCAATTGGGGTCGCTGTAGTGTTTTAGCTTAACCCCAGTTCTTGCCAGATCCGTTTCACCTGGCGCCGTTCGTCAGCAAACTGATCCCCGGCAACCACGCCCGCCTCGTTCTGCAAGGCCTGGCGATGGGCCGCCGAGCGGTAGGCCTTATACACCTCACGCAACAGGTGGGCATCGGCGGCGGGCATCAGCCCGACCTGCTCCAGGCCTTCCAGGATGCGGATATTGTCGGTGTAGCGCAGCAACGATGGATGTTGCGCAGACCACGCCAAAGCGGCGTATTGCACCATAAATTCAATATCGACGATACCTCCGGCGTCCTGCTTGAGATCGAACACCGCCGTGGCCTCGAAGGCATTCGCCGCCGTACCGGCCGCCGTGGACTTGGTGCCCAGGTTGTCACGCATCTTGGCGCGCATCTCGCTGACCTCCTGGCGCAGCTTCGCCAGGTCCTGCGCGCGCCCCAGTACCTGTGCGCGCACGCCTTCAAACGCGCGGCCCACGTCCTGGCTGCCCACCAGCACCCGCGCCCGCACCAGGGCCTGGTGCTCCCAGGTCCAGGCCTCGTTTTCCTGATAACGGGCGAAGGCCCCCAGGGAGCTGACCAGCAACCCGGATGCGCCAGAAGGTCGCAGGCGCATATCCACTTCATACAATTGCCCGGAGTTGGTCTGGGTGGTCAGCAGGTGAATAATCCGCTGGCCCAGGCGGGTAAAGAACTGCGCACCATCGATCGGCTTGGCGCCATCGGTCTCGGCCTGGGGATCACCGTCGTGGATAAACACCAGGTCCAGGTCCGAGCCATGCCCCAGCTCGATGCCGCCGACCTTGCCATAACCGACGATGATAAAGCCGGGGTCGCACAAGGTGCCGTCCAACCGTTGCGGCGTACCGTGGCGCGCCACGGTCTGGCGCCAGGCCAGGGCCAACACCTGTTCCAGAATGGCCTCGGCGAGCCAGGTCAGATAGTCGCTGACCTTCATCAACGGCAAGCTGCCGGCGATTTCCGAGGCGGCGACCCGCAGGCGGTGCGCCAGCTTGAAGTGGCGCAGGGCTTCCATCTGCTGCTCAAGGTCATCCTCGGGGATACGCGTGAGGCGCTCGCGCAGTTCGGCGGCCAGCTCCGGCGCCAATGGCGGTTTGAACAGGCGACCTTCGTTGAGCAACTCGTCCAGCAGCAGCGGGAAGCGGGTGATCTGCTCGGCAATCCACGGGCTGGCAGCGCACAGGGTCAACAGCCGACGCAGGGCGTCAGGGTTTTCCGTCAACAGCACCAGATAAGCGGAACGCCGCGCCACCGCTTCGACCAGCGGCAGTACGCGCTCCAGCACCAGGTCCGGGTTGGCGTGCTCGACGGCCTGGGCCAGCAGGCGCGGGATAAACGCATCCAGCCGCTCACGCCCCAGGCGTTGCATCGCCCGCAGTTGCGGGCTGCCGCGCAGGCTGGCCAGGGCTTTCAGGGCCTTGGGCGCGTCGGCAAAGCCGCCTTCGGCCAATTGGCGACAGGCGGCCTCCTCATTTTGGGATTCTTCCCACAAGGGCAACCACTCGCCACCGACCACCAATTCGCTTTCTCCCCCCTCCTCTTCATCTGGATCGGCAATCACCTGGCGGAAATGCCAGTCCACCCGGCCGCGCCAGTACATCAATTGCTCATGGAACGCGCTCCAGTTGGCAAAACCCATCATGAATGCGATGCGCGCCTGATCTTCATCACTGTTGGGCAGCATCTGGGTCTGACGGTCGGCGATGGCCTGGATCGCATGCTCGGTGTAGCGCAGGAACTCATAGCCGCTGCGCAACTCGGCAATCACCGCCGGCGGCAGGTAGCCCTGGCCTTCCAGGGTGCCCAGCACCTTCAGCAATGGCCGCTGTTGCAGGCTCAAGTCGCGGCCGCCGTGAATCAGTTGGAACGCCTGGGCGATAAACTCCACCTCGCGGATGCCGCCCGCGCCCAGCTTGATATTGTCGGCCATGCCCTTGCGCCGCACTTCCTGCTGGATCAACTGCTTCATGGTGCGCAGCGCTTCAATGGCAGAAAAGTCCAGGTAGCGCCGATAGACGAACGGGCGCAGCAGATCGAGCAGTTGCGCACCGGCCACCTGGTCGCCGGCCACCACCCGCGCCTTGATCATCGCGTAGCGCTCCCAGTCGCGCCCCTGGTCCTGGTAGTACTGCTCCAAGGCATTGAAGCTCAACACCAGCGCCCCGGCCGAACCATAGGGTCGCAAGCGCATATCGACACGGAACACAAAGCCATCGACGGTCATCGGGTCCAGGGCCTTGATCAGCTTCTGGCCCAGGCGGATAAAGAACTCCTGGTTGTCCAGGGCACGCTTGGCCCCCACGGTCTCGCCGCCTTCGGGGTAGGCGAAGATCAGGTCGATGTCCGACGACAGGTTCAACTCCACCGCGCCCAGCTTGCCCATGCCGAGGATGACCATCTGCTGCGGCTCGCCGCTGCGCCCGCCGGTGGGGGTGCCAAATTGCGCGCAGTGGCGCTGGTACAGCCACTGGTAAGCCTGGTCGATGCTGGCGTCGGCCATGTCCGACAGGTCGCGGCAGGTCTGTACCAGGTCCGCCTGTCGGGTCAGGTCGCGCCAGATAATCCGCACCTGCTGGCGGGTGCGCTGGCGACGCAGCATGCGCCCCAGCTCATCTTCTGTTTCAGCCTGTTGCACGGCTGCAGCAATCTGCCCACACAGCTCATCGGGTGCAAAGCCGCGGTCCAGCTCGCCCCAGGCCACCAGTTCAAGCAACATCAAAGGGTCACGAACACTCTGTTCAATCACAAAATCACTGGCGGCGCACACCCGGGCGAAGTCGGCCCAACGTTGCGGCGTCCACGCGGACAGGCCATGATCGTCATCCAGCCTGGCCACGGCGTCACGAAATGACTGCTCGGCCCGGCTCGCAAATGGCAACAGAACAGCAGGGAGTTCAACCAGCACGGGAAGGCTCATAGTCTATCCTTGATCGGCGCGTAAATGGCTTGTGGCTGTGAACGCAAGAACCACGCTCGATGAAGGACTGTCGAACAAAGGTTAGAAATAGCTGAAAAAATATTAATTTTGGCAGGTAACATTAAACTTCTACCTTTTCTTGTTCACAAAAGATCAACAATAACGATTATGCTCATCAGCCAGACCGAGCAACCCCCTCGGTCTTGTGTAGTTTTACTACTCGTATATACATCCGAAAGGCTGAAATGGCCGACGATTTGTAGTAAAACTACAGGACGCCGAAGCAACCTTCGGCCACCCAAGAATTTATGTCGTCTGCCCACAAGGCCAGTCGCAAACTTCAGGCAACCGATTCTGGTAGCCTTTCCGCCCTGGAGCAAGCCATGCAAGACCTCGATCCCGTCGAAACCCAGGAATGGCTGGACGCCCTGGAATCGGTTCTCGACAAAGAAGGCGAAGACCGTGCGCATTACCTGATGACCCGTATGGGCGAACTCGCGACCCGCAGCGGCTCGCAACTGCCTTACGCCATCACCACGCCATACCGCAACACCATCCCCGTGACCCACGAAGCACGCATGCCTGGCGACCTGTTCATGGAACGCCGCATTCGCTCGCTGGTACGCTGGAACGCCATGGCGATGGTTATGCGCACGAACTTGAAAGATTCTGACCTGGGCGGTCACATCTCCAGCTTCGCTTCCAGCGCAACCCTGTATGACATCGGCTTCAACTACTTCTTCCAGGCCCCGACCGACGAACACGGCGGCGACCTGATCTACTTCCAGGGCCACACCTCGCCAGGCGTCTACGCCCGTGCGTTCATGGAAGGTCGCATCAGCGAAGAGCAGATGAACAACTTCCGCCAGGAAGTCGACGGGGGCGGCCTGTCGTCCTACCCGCACCCTTGGCTGATGCCTGACTTCTGGCAGTTCCCGACCGTCTCCATGGGCCTGGGCCCGATCCAGGCGATCTACCAGGCCCGCTTCATGAAGTACCTGGAAGCCCGTGGTTTCATCCCCGAAGGCAAGCAGAAGGTCTGGTGCTTCCTGGGCGACGGCGAGTGCGACGAGCCGGAATCCCTGGGCGCCATCTCCCTGGCCGGCCGCGAGAAGCTGGACAACCTGATCTTTGTCATCAACTGCAACCTGCAGCGCCTCGACGGCCCGGTTCGCGGCAACGGCAAGATCATCCAGGAACTCGAAGGCGTGTTCCGCGGTGCCCAGTGGAACGTGACCAAAGTCATCTGGGGCCGTTTCTGGGACCCACTGCTGGCCAAGGACGTCGACGGTATCCTGCAACGTCGCATGGACGAAGTCATCGACGGCGAGTACCAGAACTACAAGGCCAAAGACGGCGCGTTCGTGCGTGAACACTTCTTCAACACGCCTGAACTCAAGGCGATGGTTGCCGACCTGTCCGACGACGAGATCTGGAAGCTCAACCGTGGCGGCCACGACCCGTACAAGGTCTACGCGGCGTACCACGAAGCGGTCAACCACAAAGAACAACCGACCGTCATCCTGGCCAAGACCATCAAGGGTTATGGCACCGGTGCCGGCGAAGCGAAGAACACTGCGCACAACACCAAGAAAGTCGACGTCGACAGCCTGAAGTTGTTCCGCGACCGCTTCGACATCCCGGTCAAGGACGAAGAGCTGGAAAACCTGCCGTTCTTCAAGCCGGAGCCAAACAGCGCCGAAGCCCGCTACCTCAGCGAGCGTCGCACTGCACTGGGCGGTTTCGTACCACAGCGCCGCGCACAGAGCTTCAGCGTACCGACGCCGGACCTCAGCACCCTCAAGGCCATCCTTGACGGTTCGGGCGACCGTGAAATCTCCACCACCATGGCTTTCGTGCGGATCCTCGCGCAGTTGGTCAAGGACAAGGAAATCGGTCCGCGCATCGTCCCGATCATCCCGGACGAAGCCCGTACCTTCGGTATGGAAGGCATGTTCCGCCAGTTGGGCATCTACTCCTCCGTCGGCCAGCTCTACGAGCCAGTCGATAAAGACCAGGTGATGTTCTACAAGGAAGACAAGAAGGGCCAGATCCTCGAAGAAGGCATCAACGAAGCGGGCGCCATGAGCTCCTTCATCGCTGCCGGTACTTCGTACTCCAGCCACAACCAGCCGATGCTGCCGTTCTACATCTTCTACTCGATGTTCGGCTTCCAGCGCATTGGCGACCTGGCCTGGGCAGCAGGCGACAGCCGTACCCGTGGCTTCCTGATCGGAGGTACCGCCGGGCGGACCACGCTGAACGGCGAAGGCCTGCAACACGAAGACGGTCACAGCCACATCCTGGCTGCCACCATCCCGAACTGCCGCACCTTTGATCCAACCTACGGCTACGAGCTGGCGGTGATCATCCAGGACGGCATGAAGAAGATGACCGAAGAGCAGCAGGATGTTTTCTACTACATCACTGTGATGAACGAGTCCTACCAGCAACCTGCCATGCCGGCCGGTGTCGAGGAAGGCATCATCAAGGGCATGTACCTGCTCGAAGAAGACACCAAGGAAGCGGCACACCACGTACAGCTGATGGGCTCCGGCACCATCCTGCGCGAAGTGCGTGAAGCGGCGAAGATCCTGCGTGAAGAGTTCAACGTCGGCGCAGACGTATGGAGCGTTACCAGCTTCAACGAACTGCGTCGCGACGGCCTGGCCGTGGAACGCAGCAACCGCCTGCACCCAGGCCAGAAGCCTGCGCGCAGCTACGTCGAAGAGTGCCTGGCTGGCCGCAAGGGGCCGGTGATCGCCTCTACCGACTACATGAAGCTATTTGCTGAACAAATTCGCCAGTGGGTCCCGTCCAAGGAATTCAAAGTCCTGGGCACCGACGGTTTCGGTCGCAGTGACAGCCGCAAGAAGCTGCGTCATTTCTTCGAGGTCGACCGTCACTTCGTGGTGTTGGCAGCCCTGGAAGCCTTGGCTGACCGTGGTGAGATCGAACCCAAGGTGGTGGCTGACGCTATCGTCAAGTTCGGGATCAACCCGGAAAAACGCAACCCACTGGACTGCTGAGGAGACTTTTTGTGAGCGAACTCATTCGCGTACCTGACATCGGCAGCGGTGAAGGTGAAGTAATCGAGCTGTTTGTGAAGGTCGGCGACAAAGTCGAAGCCGACCAGAGCATCCTGACCCTGGAGTCGGACAAGGCGAGCATGGAAATCCCTGCTCCCAAGGCCGGCGTGGTCAAGAGCCTGAAAGTGAAGCTGGGCGACCGCCTGAAAGAAGGCGACGAACTGCTGGAACTGGAGATCGAAGGTGCCGCCGATGCGGCCCCAGCAGCGGCGCCTGCTGCCGCTGCTGCACCGGCGCCGGCTGAAAAGCCAGCGGCGGCGGCCGAGGCCCCTGCGGCCCCGGCGGCTGCACCGGCGGCGGCGACGGTCCAGGACATTCATGTCCCGGACATCGGTTCGTCGGGCAAGGCCAAGATCATCGAGCTGCTGGTCAAGGTCGGCGACACCGTCGAAGCCGACCAGTCGCTGATCACCCTGGAGTCCGACAAGGCCTCCATGGAAATCCCATCGCCGGCTGCCGGCGTCGTGGAAAGCATCGCGGTCAAGCTCGAAGACGAAGTCGGCACTGGCGACTTCATCCTCAAGCTGAAAGTCGCGGGCGGCGCTGCCCCTGCTGCGGCTGCGGCGCCAGCCGCTGCTGCTCCTGCCGCCAAGGCTGAAGCGGCACCTGCTGCGGCCCCGGCTCCTGCGGCAAAAGCCGAGGCCGCCCCGGCCCCGGCTGCTGCCCCTGCGCCAAGTGGTGCCAAGGCCCATGCCGGCCCTGCCGTGCGTCAACTGGCCCGTGAATTCGGCGTCGAGCTGAGCGCTGTCAGCCCAACCGGCCCGCACGGTCGTGTGCTCAAGGAAGACGTGCAGGTCTACGTCAAATCCATGATGCAAAAAGCCAAGGAAGCTCCGGCTGCCGGCGCGGCTACCGGTGGCTCGGGCATTCCGCCGATCCGCACCGTAGACTTCAGCCGCTTCGGCGAAACCGAAGAAGTGCCGATGACCCGCCTGATGCAAATCGGCGCAGCCGGTCTGCACGCCAGCTGGTTGAACATTCCGCACGTGACTCAGTTCGACCAGGCCGACATCACCGACCTGGAAGCTTTCCGCGTTGCGCAGAAAGCCGCGGCCGAGAAGGCCGGCGTCAAGCTGACCGTACTGCCATTACTGCTCAAGGCCTGCGCGCACCTGCTCAAGGAACTGCCGGACTTCAACAGTTCGCTGGCACCAAGCGGCAAAGCGATCATCCGCAAGAAGTATGTGCACATCGGCTTTGCGGTCGACACCCCGGATGGCCTGCTGGTACCGGTCATCAAGAACGTCGACCAGAAGAGCCTATTGCAACTGGCTGGAGAAGCGGCTGCACTGGCGGCCAAAGCCCGCGACAAGAAGCTGACCCCGGACGACATGCAAGGCGCCTGCTTCACCATCTCCAGCCTCGGGCACATTGGCGGCACTGGCTTCACGCCAATCGTCAACGCGCCGGAAGTGGCGATCCTCGGTGTTTCCAAGGCCACCATCCAGCCTGTGTGGGACGGCAAGGCCTTCCAGCCGAAGCTGATGCTGCCGCTGTCGTTGTCCTACGATCACCGTGTGATCAATGGCGCGGCCGCCGCACGCTTCACCCAGCGCCTGAGCCAGTTGCTGAACGATATCCGCACCATCCTGCTGTAAGCCGCAGCGGCCTCCCCTTCACCGGGGAGGCCTGGCTGTACGATTTCCGAGCGCCACGCTCGTACCTCAACCCCGCCAATTGGCGGGGCTTTTTTTTGCCTGTGGTTTGTAGAGGCTGGCAAGCCGGCGCCTACAGGGAATCGACAGACCATCTATCAGGCCGACTGTAGAAAACCGCTGCGCCGCCGATAACACACTTATAGCACTTAGCCTTCATCCTCTCTTGTCAGTCCGTGCTGCATGATGCAACCTTGCCATAGGCAGCAGTAAAGAGGGCGATAGCCCGGCGCAATGCGCATTTTTCCAAGCGAGTTTCCCCATGAAAAGCCAACCCGATGTCGCCCGAACGGCGGCCGAGGTCGTGACGCAATTACCGGTGCCTTCGCGCCTCGGTATGCTGCGTTTCGAGCGGCTGAATGAGGCTAGCTGGGCACTGCTGTACCTGGACCCCAATTGTGAACGCCAATTCGGCTTGCCCGCGGTAGAGCTGTGCTCGCTGGTCGGCTCGCCCTACGCCAGCCTGATGGAACCCCAGGCGCGCTACCAGCTGCATGATGCGATCCAGCAGCAGCTGACTGCCAGCCCCCATTACCGGGTGCGCTACACCCTGCACACCAACGACGGCCCGTTGAGCCTGCTGGAGGTGGGCGAGGCCTACAAGCAGCACAATCGCCACCTGCTGCGCGGCTACCTGATGGTGGTGGACGGTTTGTTCAGCAACCTGCCACCCATGCCTGCGGCCGACCTGGAAGACCAGAACAGCCGCTTGCAGATCGCCCTGGAGCTCAACCAGCGCGCACAACAGGAGCAATTGCAGCACCTGGAACGGGTGCGCGCCCAGCAGGAACTGATCCTGCTGCTGGCCCGCCAGCGCTACAGCACCAACAACTCCCTGCAAGAAGCCGCCGAACTGATCACCCGCAGCGCCTGCGATATCTATCAGATCGACTGCGCCAGTATCTGGAACCTCGAAGGCCAGCAACTGGTGCCGATTTCTGCGTTTCATCGCGCCGACCAACAGCACCATCTGCCAGCGCCAATTGATGCCAGCAGCTTCCCGGACTACCTGGAAGCCCTGCAGAGCAGTCGCGCCATCGATGCCTGCAACGCCATGCGCGACCCCCGTACCCGGGACATGGTCGAAAGCCTGCGCCCCATGGATATCCACGCCATGCTCGACGCCAGTATCCGCGTCGATGGGCAGGTGGTCGGCGTGCTGTGCCTGGAGCAAAGCGCCAGCACCCGGGACTGGTTGTCCGATGAAATTGCCTTTGCCGGCGAACTGGCCGACCAGTTCGCCCAGGTCATCAACAACCACAACCGCCGCACCGCCACCAGCGCGCTGCACCTGTTCCAGCGCGCGGTGGAGCAAAGTGCCAATGCCTTCCTGCTGGTCAATTGCGACGGCGTGGTGGAGTACGTCAACCCCAGCTTCACCGCGATCACCCAGTACAGCACCGAAGAAGTCCACGGCCATCGCCTGGCCCAGTTGCCGGCCCTGGAGAACCTCAGCGAACTGCTGTTCGACGCCCCCTCCAGCCTGGCCCAGAGCAACAGCTGGCAGGGCGAGTTCAAGAGCCGACGTAAAAACCTCGAACCGTACTGGGGCCAGTTGTCGATTTCCAAGGTCTATGGCGACAACCGCGAACTGACCCACTATATCGGCATCTACGAAGACATCACCCAGACCAAGCTGGCCCAGCAGCGTATCGAACGCCTGGCCTACACCGACAACCTGACCAACCTGGGCAACCGCCCGGCGTTTATCCGCAACCTCGATGAACGCTTCGCCCGTGACAGCGACGCGCCCATCAGCCTGCTGCTGGTGGACATCGACAACTTCAAGCGGATCAACGACAGCCTCGGCCACCAGACCGGCGACAAGTTGCTGATCAGCCTGGCCCGACGCCTGCGCAACAGCCTCAATGCCGGTGGCAGCCTGGCGCGCTTTGCCAGTAACGAATTTGCGGTGCTGCTCGATAACGCCGACCTTGAGGTCGGCCAGCAAATGGCCTCCCAGTTGTTGATGACCCTCGACAAACCGATGTTCGTCGACAACCAGTTGATCAGTGTCACCGGCTCCGTGGGCCTGGCCTGCGCACCACTGCATGGCCGCGACCCGCAGACCCTGATGCGCAACGCCGGCCTGGCGCTGCACAAGGCCAAGGCCAACGGCAAGCACCAGGTGCAGGTGTTTACCGAAGCCCTGAATGCCGAGGCCAGCTACAAACTGTTCGTGGAAAACAACCTGCGCCGCGCCCTGACCCAGAACGAGCTGGATGTGTTCTACCAGCCCAAGCTGTGCTTGCGCAGCGGGCGCCTGCTGGGCATGGAAGCCTTGCTGCGCTGGAACCACCCGGAAAAAGGCATGATCCGCCCGGACCAGTTCATCAGCGTCGCCGAAGAAACCGGCCTGATCATCCCCATCGGCAAATGGATCGCGCGCCAGGCCTGCCGCATGAGCAAGCAATTGAGCGCTGCGGGCATGGGCAACCTGCAGGTGGCCATCAACTTGTCGCCCAAGCAGTTTTCCGACCCGGACCTGGTGGCCTCCATCGCCAGCATCCTCAAGGAAGAACAGTTGCCGGCCAACCTGCTGGAACTGGAGCTGACCGAGGGCCTGCTGCTGGAAGCCACCGAGGACACGCGCCTGCAACTGGACCAGTTGAAGAGCTTCGGCCTGACCCTGGCCATGGACGATTTCGGCACCGGTTACTCATCCCTGAGTTACCTGAAGAAATTCCCCATCGACATCATCAAGATCGACCGCAGCTTTATCCATGAAATCCCCGATAACCAGGACGACATGGAAATCACCTCGGCGGTGATCGCCATGGCACACAACCTCAAGCTCAAGGTGGTCGCCGAAGGCATCGAGACCGCCGAACAGTTGGCGTTCCTGCGCCGCCATCGTTGCGACGTCGGCCAGGGCTACCTGTTCGACCGGCCAATCCCCGGCTCCGAGCTGCTGGACAAGCTCAAACGCTATCCGCGTGGGCCAATCGCCTGACAGCGCTGTAACACTCGGGCACACTGTGGGTCTGAACTGTTAACTCAACCTGACGAGAGGACTGATCATGGTCTTGCGCTCGGAAATTCTGGTGAATAAAAACGTGCTGCCTACTGCCGAACAAGCCTTGCCTGGTCGTGAAACGCCGATGAACCTGCCCGAGACGCACTTCGTCAACGGCAACCCGCTACTGGGCCCGTTCCTTGACGATGTAGGGTTTGCGATCTTTGGCCTGGGCTGTTTCTGGGGCGCCGAACGCAAGTTCTGGCAGCGTGACGGCGTAGTCAGCACCGTGGTCGGCTACGCCGGCGGCTTGACGCCCAACCCGACCTACGAAGAAGTCTGCTCGGGCCTGACCGGCCATAGCGAAGTGGTGCTGGTGGTGTATGACCAGGCCAAGCTCAAGTACGAAGACCTGCTGAAGATGTTCTGGGAACTGCATAACCCGACCCAGGGCATGCGCCAGGGCAATGACATTGGCAGCCAGTATCGCTCGGTGATCTATGCCACCACGCCTGAGCAACTGGAGGCTGCGAAGGCCAGTGCACAGGCCTATCAGGAAGAACTGACCAAGGCTGGCCTAGGCGCGATCACCACCGAAATCGACCAGGCGCCAACGGTGTACTTCGCCGAGGCCTATCACCAGCAGTACCTGGCGAAGAACCCCCAGGGTTATTGCGGGATCGGCGGTACTGGCGTGACTTGCCCGATCTGACCTCAAACGCATCGCGGGCAAGCCCGCTCCCACATGGGAACGCATTTCCACTGTGGGAGCGGGCTTGCCCTAATGCCAGTCAGTTAAGCGGATTCTGCTTTCTGTAGGAGCGAGCTTGCTCGCGAAGGACGTCAACGATAACGCGTGTTTGCTAGGTAAACGCGGCGCTCTCAAGTTCTTCGCGAGCAAGCTCGCTCCTACAAAAAGGCTTAACTGACTGGCATTAGGGCTTGCCCGCGATAGCACTCTAAAGAGCGACGCCGTTATTCGGCGATCAACCAATCCATCTGCCACCCACCCTGGGTCTGCCCCAGTTTCTTCGACAGCCACGGCAGCAGCTCACGCAACTCCTCCTCCAGCCCCCACGGCGGGTTGGCAATCGCCAGGCCCGAGCCAGTCAGGGTGTTGGGGGTGTCCAGCGGATGCACCAGCAATTCCACACGCAGCAGCTTCGGCGCGCCGGTGCCGGCCAGGTCCTGGTAGAAGCGGCGCAACATGCGCTGGTCCTTCACCGGGTACCAGATCGCAGCGACTGTCTGGCGCATGCGGCCCACGGCTTCCTTGAGGGAGGCGGCGCAGCGCTGCATCTCGTCGAGTTGCTCGAACGGTGGGTCGATCAGCATCAGCGCGCGCTTTTCCGGCACCGGCAGCAAGGCCCGTGGCACGTGCCAGCCTTCGCCCAGGTGCACCTTAACGCGGCGGTCGCCCTTCATATTGTCCTTGAGCAACACACCGTCTTCGGGGTGTTTTTCGTTGAGCAGCACGCGGTCCTGGGGGCGGGTCAGGCGCCGCGCCAGCTCTGGCGAGCCTGGGTAATAACGCAACTGGCCATCCGGGTTCATCTCGTGCAGCACCCGCATGTAGTCGGCGGTCAGCGCCGGCAGGTCCGCCTCGCCCCACAGGCGGGCGATGCCTTCCAGGTATTCACCGGTGCGGTTGGCCTGGTCGCCTTGCAGGTCGTACAGACCAATCCCGGCGTGGGTGTCGAGATAGGCAAACGGCTGCTCCTTGCGCGACATCAGGGCGATGAGGCGGGTCAAGGTCAGGTGTTTGAAGACATCGGCGTGGTTGCCGGCGTGAAAGGCGTGACGATAATTCATGGTTGCTCCTGCGCAGGGGGCGAAGTTTACCTTTTACGCGGGCAAAGGTGCAGGGCTGCATGCCGGGCGGTGCTTATGTCGAAAACCTAGGAACAGCCCCGAAAACGTTCTAGTGGGTTATGTAGGTGCGGGCTTGCCCGCGAGGCAGGCGACACGGTATTACCCATATGCTGCGGTGATGCTATCGCAGGCAAGCCAGCTCCCACCTTGTCCGGGGCTACCCATGCAATCCAAGGAGGTCCAACTGCATCATGAAAGACGCCACCCTCGCCCTGCACCACGGTTTCAAGTCGGACCCGACCACCAAGGCCGTTGCCGTGCCGATCTACCAGAACGTCGCCTTCGAGTTCGATAACGCCCAGCACGGCGCCGACCTGTTCAACCTCGACGTACCCGGCAATATCTACACGCGGATCATGAACCCCACCAATGACGTACTGGAACAGCGCATGGCCGCCCTGGAGGGCGGGATCGCGGCCCTGGCCGTGTCGGCGGGCAGCGCGGCGATTCACTATGCCATCCAAGCCCTGACCCGCGCCGGCGACAATGTCGTCTCCACCCCGCAGTTGTACGGCGGCACCTACACCCTGTTCGCCCACCTGCTGCCCAGCTTCGGCGTTGACGTGCGCTTGGCCCGCAATGACTCGGCCGAGGCCATCGCCGAGCTGATCGACGACAACACCAAGCTGGTGTACTGCGAAAGCATCGGCAACCCGGCCGGCAACATCGTCGACCTGCAAGCCCTGGCCGACGTTGCCCATGCCCGCGGCGTACCGCTGATGGTGGATAACACCGTCGCCACGCCGATCCTGTGCAAGCCGATCCAATTTGGCGCGGATATCGTCGTGCATTCCCTGACCAAGTATGTCGGCGGCCACGGCAACTCCCTGGGCGGGGTGATTGTCGACAGCGGCACCTTCCCCTGGACCGACTACCCGCAGAAATTCCCCGGCCTCAACCAGCCGGAGCCGGCCTACCATGGCGTGGTCTACAGCGAGAAATTCGGCCCGGCGGCCTTTATCGCCCGCGCCCGCACCGTGCCGCTGCGCAACACCGGCGCGGCCCTGGCCCCGATGAACGCCTTCCTGCTGCTGCAAGGCCTGGAAACCCTGGCCCTGCGCATGGAGCGCCACACCGAGAACGCGCTGAAAGTAGCGCAGTTCCTGCAGGCCCACGAACAGGTGGAATGGGTCAGCTACGCCGGCCTGCCGGATCACCCGCACCATCACCTGGCGCAAAAGTACATGCAGGGCAAACCCTCGGCGATCCTGTCCTTCGGCCTCAAGGGCGGCTATGCCGCTGGCGTGCGCTTCTACGATGCGCTGCAAATCTTCAAGCGCCTGGTGAATATCGGCGACGCCAAGTCCCTGGCCTGCCACCCGGCGTCCACCACCCACCGGCAGATGAACGAGCAGGAGCAAGCCAAGGCCGGCGTACGTCCAGAGATGATCCGCCTGTCGGTGGGCATCGAGGCGATCGAGGACCTGCTCAATGACTTGCAGCAGTCACTGAACGCCTGACTCAACCCCGCTCGCCGGCCAGATAGGCCACCAAGGCCTGCTGCCCGGCGTAGGGCGGGCGCACAAAATACGCGACCTTGTGCTGCAAGGTCGCTGGCGCGAAGGCGTCGTGCAGGTCGGGGTGCTCCTGGGCCAGCCATTGCAGCAGGTTGTCCACCAGGGTCACGCTGGACTGCTCGCCAAGCTGCTTGAGTAACGTGGCGGGCACCTCCCACCAGGGGCTTTTCCTCGCCGCCCCCACGACCGTAGCCGGCACTTCATGAAGCTGGCCGTTGATCCAGTAGCGTCGAAATACCGCAAGCAGCTCCCCCGCCCCAGGCCCCAGCGCGTGCAGGATCGGCAGTAGATAACCACCCTCCCAGAAGCGGAAAAACACCTCCTGTCCCTCGGGCAAACGCACCTTGGTCAGGCTGGCGAGATGCTCGACCACCGTGGGCAGCGGGCTGGAGGAAACGCCCAGCCAACCCCAATCGGTCGCGGCGCATTCAGCCACCCAGTCGAGAAACCCACTGCTGTCGCTGACCAGCGCCACATAGGGCATGACTTCAGCCCAGGTCGCGTACTCGCTGCCAGCCCACACCGGGCTCAGTGGCCCGCCATCCGCCTGGCGCCAGGCCGCCACCGGCTGGCACTCGCTGGTGCTGGCCAGGATGACGAACAACTGCTCGCCAGCCTGCAACGGCTCCCGGGCCAGCCACTCACGCGGGGTCATCATCGCACGCCTCCCACTCGATGCTGCGGGGTCTCACAGACACCCTGCTTGCAGCGCTCACATTCCTCGCAGAACGGCGCGCTGCGCTTGAGGCTGAACACCTGCGCGGCACTCAATGGCGCTGCCAACGCCGCCAGCAGCGTCTCCTGAACACCCGGGCGCAAGGGTGATGGCGCCACGGCCACCGACGGCGCGCCACCCTGCTGGATCGGCGTACTGCTGAAAATCCCCCCGGCCGACAAGGTGATCCACTGCCCACCGGCTTGCAGCGTCAGGCTGGCACCACCGTCGACCACCATTTGCTGGCCCGCGCCAAGGCTGATCTGCTGGCCCGCCTGCAACGAATAGCGCGCCACTTGCACCTGCTGCTGGCCCGCGATCAGCAGATGATCGTCCTGCTTGAGTTCCGTCAGCCGGTTGCCGTGGGTAATGCGCTGCTCTTGGCCGTGCAACTCGTGGTGCGACTCGCCACTCACCTGCACATGGCGCTGGTGATCCACCTGCAGGCGCAAATCGTGGAGCACATGCTGGGTCCAGTCACGCTGGGCACGCAGGTAGATCTCCTCGGCGCCCTTGCGGTCTTCGATACGCAGCTCGTTATAGCCGCCACCTCCGGGGCTGCTCTGGCTGCGGAAGAGGCTGCGGGTCTTGTCCGCCGGCAGGTCGAGGGGCACCGGCGTCGCGCCATTGGCCAGGCAGCCGAGCACCAGCGGCATGTCCACATCGCCGTTGACGAAGCCCACCAGCACTTCCATGCCTACCCGCGGGATCACCACGCTGCCGTAATGCTCATGGGCCCAGGCACTGGCAACCCGCAGCCAGCAACTGGTGTGTTCGTTGTATTGGCCGTGGCGATCCCAGGCCAGTTGCACCTTGACCCGGCCGAACTCATCGCAATGGATTTCGCTGTCCACAGGCCCGGTGACCACAGCGTTCTGATAACCGCCGATCGGCGCCCTGGCCGCAGGCAGTGGCGGGCGAAACGGTACATCCCAGGGCGTGGCGAAGAACTCGTTGCGGTAGCCCTGCTCATCCACCGCGCCAACGGACTCTTCCAGCACTTGCGGCTGTCGGCCCTGGTGGATTACCCGTGTCACCAGCCACAGGCCGTTCCACTCCTGGCGCGGATGGTCGGCCAGTGTGAGGAACTGCCCGCTGACCAGTGCCGGCTGATCGCTCTCGCCCTGGGCCTGGCGCTGGTCGCTGCGATGACGCTCCAGCGCCCGTTGCGCCAGGTGCTTGCCATGGGCACGGTCGGTGAAATGCCCAGGGTAGCCCTGGGCCTCCAGCGCCGGCAGTTGCTCACCGAGGGCGGCGCTTTCCAGCACCAGGCGCGGCTTGCGAAAATCATAGTCGCGCAGGTTGACCCCGGTGGTCCGTGCCTCCAGGCGCAGCGTGAAACGCTTGATCACCGGCGCTGCCGCCACCATCCCCGAGCCCGGCGCATAGCTCGTCGGCTGCCCGGCCTGGGCAAACACCGTCTGGTCATCGCCGAACACCAGCCGGTGCCCGTCCGGCGAATGCTGGAAGTGATAGTGAATCCCCAGTTCGGCGCACAGCCGCTGGATAAACGCCAGGTCGGTTTCATCGAACTGCACGCAGTATTCACGTTCGGGATAGGTCGCACCCAGGCGCCATTCAAAGGCATCGCGCTGGATACCCTGCCCTTCCAGCACCAGGCTGACGATCTGCGGCACCGTCTTGTGCTGGAAGATGCGCTGGTGGGCACTGTGTTGCAGGTAGGCCAGCTGCGGCACCAGGCTCAGTTGATAACGGGTCAGGCGCCGGCCCGAGTCACCTTGCGCCACCCGCTGGACCTGCCCATGGATACCATGGCCCTGGGCATCGAATGCCAGGAAGGCCTGGCGATGCAGGAGGCTCTCCAGATCCAGGTCCGGCTGTTCGCTGACCAGTTCAAGGTCAAAACAATAGGGCTGACTGATAGCCTCCTCGCCCCTGAACGCCAGGACCTTGAGGTCACTGGGCTGGCCATCGACGGTCAGGTTAAACGCAGGGTGGTTGGCAGGAGCGAACATCCGGTGTTTCTCTGCAAGTGAAGGGCCTGGGATTCTGCACCAGCCATTTGCCAAGCTGCGTGCGCTGCAGGGAATTCAGTAAACCCCTACAAGACAACCGCCACCGTCGCACCGAAAAAAAAGGCCCGCCATCCAGGGATGCGGGCCTTTTTTCAGTTCAGCGGGCCATCAAGGCCAACATGAACGCCTCACTTGTTGAGGTTGTAGTCTTTCTCGGCAGCCGTGAAGCGCTCAACCATACCGGCAGTCGGGGCGCCCATCTTGCTCACGAAGTAGATCGCCAGGCTGGCGAACAGGAAGCCTGGGATGATTTCGTACAGGCCCAGCAGCTCGAAGTGTTTCCACACGATCACGGTGATCGCGCCGACCAGGATCCCGGCCAGTGCGCCGTTGCGGGTCATGCCTTTCCACAGTACCGAGATCAGGACCACAGGACCGAACGCAGCGCCGAAGCCGGCCCAGGCGTAGCTCACCAGGCCCAGTACGCGGTTTTCCGGGTTGGCGGCCATGGCGATGGCGATCAACGCCACCACCAGCACCATGATCCGGCCGACCCATACCAGCTCAAGCTGGGACGCGCCCTTGCGCAGGAAAGCCTTGTAGAAGTCTTCGGTCAGGGCGCTGGAGCACACCAGCAACTGGCAGCTCAGGGTGCTCATCACGGCAGCCAGGATGGCCGACAGCAGCACGCCAGCGATCCATGGGTTGAACAGCAGCTTGGCCAGTTCGATGAACACACGCTCAGGGTTTTCGGTCACGGGACCGGCGACTTCAGGGTGTGCCGAGAAGTAGGCAATACCGAAGAAGCCGACCGCCACAGTGCCGGCCAGGCACAGGATCATCCAGGTCATGGAGATACGACGTGCCTTGGCAATCGACTTGACCGAATCCGCCGCCATGAAACGCGCCAGGATGTGCGGCTGGCCGAAATAGCCCAGGCCCCAGCCCATCAGCGAGATGATGCCGATGAAGGTGGTGTTTTTCAGCATGTCGAAGTTGGTTGGATCGTTCGCTTCGATGGCCAGGAACGTGGTATCGACACCGCCGGTGGCCAGCAGCACGATGATCGGCGTGAGGATCAACGCGAAGATCATCAGCGTGGCTTGTACGGTATCTGTCCAGCTTACTGCCAGGAAACCACCAATGAAGGTGTAGGCAATCGTCGCCGCGGCACCGGCCCACAGCGCAGTCCCGTAGGACATGCCGAAGGTGCTTTCAAACAGACGGGCGCCGGCCACGATGCCGGAGGCGCAGTAGATGGTGAAGAACACCAGGATCACCACTGCCGAGATAATCCGCAGCAGGCCGCTCTTGTCTTCAAAGCGGCTGGAGAAGTAGTCCGGCAGGGTCAGGGCGTCGCCGTTGTGTTCGGTCTGCACGCGCAGGCGACCGGCCACAAACAGCCAGTTCAAGTAAGCACCGACGACCAGGCCGATGGCGATCCAGCTTTCCGACAGGCCCGACATGTAGATGGCACCTGGCAGGCCCATCAACAACCAGCCGCTCATATCCGAGGCGCCAGCCGAGAGTGCGGTGACGACGCTGCCGAGGCTGCGACCACCGAGGATGTAATCGGAAAGGTTATTGGTGGAGCGATAGGCCATGAGACCGATCAGCACCATTGCCGCGATGTAGATCACAAATGTGATCAGGGTTGGATTACTTACGCTCATTGAGTTACGCCCTGGCTTTGTTTTTATGTAGCGGCGGTCTGTCAGCCCATCTACAAAAGAGTCGTTTGTAGACGAAACTGCGTGCCGCGCATTTATGACTGACGTTTCCCCAGGAAAGCCATCAGCCGATGAACCGAACTTTGCAGATGGTTGCACCTTGGTGCGCGAATGCTATTCAACAAAGCAAATAAGGTGCAACCAGTTTCGTGAGAATTAGTTGCACCTGTACGCGTTTTTCGGCAAACGGCAGGTTTTTGCTCCTTTTCGGAGCAAGAACAGCCAAATCCAGAAGCAAATGCACCAATACCAAGCCGATTCCGTCGAGTCAAAATGATTTCTGACGAGCAGCGCGGATTTCATGAAGAAAATGGGTTGCACCCGGTTGCACCTCGTACTGCGCGAAGCTAATCTTGCCGCCAGCTGATGCCACGCAGTAGTGGCACCCATGAGGATAAAAATATGGCTACGACCACCCTTGGGGTCAAACTCGATGACCCGACCCGCGAACGCCTGAAGGCCGCCGCGACCTCCATTGATCGCACGCCGCACTGGCTGATCAAGCAGGCAATTTTCAATTACCTGGAGAAACTCGAGGGTGGTGCAACCCTGACCGAGCTCAACGGTTCAGGCCTCAAGGACGCAGACGACGCTGGCGAGGTGCAGAACGACCACGCCCACCAGTGCTTCCTCGAATTTGCCGAGAGCATCCTGCCGCAATCGGTGCTGCGCGCCTCGATCACCGCCGCTTACCGCCGCCCCGAGCCGGAAGTGGTGCCGATGCTGATCGAGCAGGCCCGCCTGCCCGCGCAGATGGCCGAGGCCACCAACAAGCTGGCCGCCTCGATTGCCGAAAAACTGCGTAACCAGAAGAGCGCCGGCGGCCGTGCCGGTATCGTCCAGGGCCTGCTGCAGGAGTTTTCCCTGTCGTCCCAGGAAGGCGTGGCCCTGATGTGCCTGGCCGAAGCCCTGCTACGGATCCCGGACAAGGGCACCCGTGACGCGCTGATCCGCGACAAGATCAGCACCGGCAACTGGCAGCCGCACCTGGGCAACAGCCCGTCGCTGTTCGTCAACGCCGCCACCTGGGGTCTGCTGCTGACCGGCAAGCTGGTCGCCACCCACAACGAGGCCGGCCTGACCTCGTCCCTGAGCCGCATTATCGGCAAGAGCGGCGAGCCGATGATCCGCAAGGGCGTCGACATGGCCATGCGCCTGATGGGCGAGCAGTTCGTCACCGGCGAAACCATCGCCGAAGCCCTGGCCAATGCGAGCAAGTTTGAAGCCAAGGGCTTTCGCTATTCCTACGACATGCTCGGTGAAGCCGCACTCACCGAACACGATGCACAGAAGTACCTGGCCTCGTACGAACAAGCCATTCACTCCATCGGCAAAGCCTCTCACGGCCGTGGGATTTATGAAGGCCCGGGCATCTCCATCAAGCTGTCGGCCCTGCACCCGCGCTACAGCCGCGCCCAGTACGAGCGCGTCATGGACGAGCTGTACCCGCGCCTGCTGTCCCTGACCCTGCTGGCCAAGCACTACGACATCGGCCTGAACATCGATGCCGAAGAAGCCGATCGCCTGGAGCTGTCCCTGGACCTGCTCGAGCGCCTGTGCTTCGAGCCGCAACTGACCGGCTGGAACGGTATCGGTTTCGTGATCCAGGCTTACCAGAAGCGCTGCCCGTACGTGATCGACTACGTGATCGACCTGGCACGCCGCAGCCGTCACCGCCTGATGATCCGCCTGGTAAAAGGCGCGTACTGGGACAGCGAGATCAAGCGCGCCCAGGTCGAAGGCCTGGAAGGCTACCCGGTGTACACCCGCAAGGTGTACACCGACGTTTCCTACATCGCTTGCGCACGCAAGCTGCTGTCGGTCCCGGAAGTCATCTACCCGCAGTTCGCCACGCACAACGCCCACACCCTGTCGGCCATCTACCATATTGCCGGCCAGAACTATTACCCCGGCCAGTACGAGTTCCAGTGCCTGCACGGCATGGGTGAACCGCTGTACGAACAGGTTGTAGGCAAGGTTTCCGAAGGCAAGCTGAACCGTCCGTGCCGCGTGTACGCTCCGGTCGGCACCCACGAAACCCTACTGGCCTACCTGGTGCGTCGCCTGCTGGAAAACGGCGCCAACACCTCGTTCGTCAACCGGATCGCCGACCAATCCATCTCGATCCAGGAGCTGGTGGCCGATCCAGTGGCCAGCATCGAGCAGATGGCGACGCTGGAAGGCGGCTTCGGCCTGCCGCACCCGCGTATCCCGCTGCCGCGTGACCTGTATGGCAGCGAGCGCGCCAACTCGGCCGGTATCGACCTGGCCAACGAACACCGCCTGGCCTCGCTGTCCTGCGCCCTGCTGGCCACTGCGCACAACCACTGGAAGGCCGCGCCGATGCTCGGCTGCGCCTCCAGCAATGAAGCCGCTGTGCCAGTGCTGAACCCCTCCGACCTGCGTGATGTGGTCGGCCATGTCCAGGAAGCCACCGTCGAAGACGTCGATAACGCGATCCAGTGCGCCCTCAATGCCGCACCGATCTGGCAGGCCACCCCGCCGGCCGAACGCGCCGCGATCCTGGAACGGGCCGCCGACTTGATGGAAGGCGAGATCCAGCCACTGATGGGCCTGCTGGCCCGTGAAGCCGGCAAGACTTTCGCCAACGCCATCGCCGAAGTGCGTGAGGCCGTGGACTTCCTGCGTTACTACGCGGTGCAGGCCCGTAACGATTTCACCAACGACGCCCACCGCCCACTGGGCCCGGTGGTGTGCATCAGCCCATGGAACTTCCCGCTGGCGATTTTCAGTGGCCAAGTCGCCGCGGCACTCGCCGCCGGTAACCCGGTACTGGCCAAGCCGGCCGAACAAACCCCGCTGGTCGCCGCGCAAGCCGTGCGCCTGCTGCTGGAAGCCGGCATCCCTGAAGGCGTGCTGCAACTGCTGCCGGGCCAGGGCGAAAGCGTCGGTGCCCGCCTGGTGGGCGATGATCGCGTCAAAGGCGTGATGTTCACCGGCTCCACCGAAGTGGCCCGCCTGCTGCAACGCAATGTCGCCGGGCGTCTGGATGCCCAGGGCCGCCCGATCCCGCTGATCGCCGAGACCGGTGGCCAGAATGCGATGATCGTCGACTCCTCGGCACTGACCGAACAGGTGGTGATCGACGTCGTGTCCTCGGCCTTCGACAGTGCCGGCCAGCGTTGCTCGGCCCTACGTGTACTGTGCTTGCAGGAAGATTCGGCAGACCGCGTCATCGAAATGCTCAAGGGTGCCATGGCCGAATGCCGCCTGGGCAACCCGGAGCGCCTGTCCGTGGATATCGGCCCGGTGATCGACGCCGAAGCCAAGGCGGGCATCGAGAAACACATCCAGGCCATGCGCGACAAAGGCCGCACTGTGTACCAGGTGGCGATTGCCGACAGCGAAGAAATCAAGCGCGGCACCTTCGTGATGCCAACCCTGATCGAGCTGGAAAGCTTCGACGAGCTGCAACGGGAGATCTTCGGCCCGGTCCTGCACGTGGTGCGTTACAAGCGTAAGGAAATCGACCAGTTGATCGGCCAGATCAATGCGTCTGGCTATGGCCTGACCCTGGGCGTGCACACCCGTATCGACGAGACCATCGCCAAGGTGATCGACAACGTCCATGCCGGTAACGTCTACGTCAACCGCAACATCGTCGGTGCCGTGGTCGGCGTGCAGCCATTCGGTGGCGAAGGCTTGTCGGGCACCGGTCCGAAAGCCGGTGGCCCGCTGTACCTGTACCGCCTGCTGTCGACTCGTCCTACCGATGCGATCGAGCAATCCTTCGTACGGGGTGATGCACTGGCCGCACCGGATGTGCGCCTGCGTGACGCCATGAGCCAACCGTTGACCGCCCTCAAAACCTGGGCCGACAGCCATAAGTTCAGCGACCTGAGCGTCCTGTGCAGCCAGTTCGCCGCGCAATCGCAAAGCGGTATCACCCGCCTGCTGGCCGGCCCGACCGGCGAGCGCAACAGCTACGCCATCCTGCCCCGCGAGCACGTCCTGTGCCTGGCGGATGTGGAAGGCGACCTGCTGGCGCAACTGTCGGCGGTATTGGCCGTAGGCAGCTCGGCGGTGTGGCCGGAATCTGACCTGACCAAGGCGCTGTTCCCACGGCTGCCGAAGGAAGTTCAGGCGAAGATCCAGCGTGTAGCCGATTGGACCAAGGACGAAGTGATCTTCGACGCCGTCCTGCACCATGGCGATGGCGACCAACTGCGTGGGGTTTGCCAGCAAGTGGCGCAGCGCAGTGGCGCGATTGTCGGGGTCAATGGCCTGTCTTCGGGCGAAACCAACATTGCGTTGGAGCGCCTGGTGATCGAGCGGGCGTTGAGCGTCAACACGGCTGCGGCAGGGGGTAATGCCAGCTTGATGACCATCGGCTAGTCCACCGATCACTCCCACGCTCTGCGTGGGAGTGCCGCCCAGGACGCTCCGCGTCCGCGACGCAGAGCGTCGCAAGAGGCGTTCCCACGCAGAGCGTGGGAACGATCTTGTGTATCCAGCCTTTGTTTTGCTGCTCCATCACCCAGATCAATCTTGCTATCGCGCCTCTATTCGCGCACTTAGACTGCGGCCTATTCCCACCTAGGTAAGCCGCCATGTCCGAGACGCTCCTCAGTTCCCGCAATCTGGCTTTCGAGCTGTACGAAGTCCTCGATGCCGAGGGCCTGACCCAGCGCGAGCGGTTTGCCGAACACACTCGCGAAACCTTCGATGCCGCCATCGGCACCGCCCGCTCCATCGCCGAAAAGTACTTCGCCCCGCACAACCGCAAGGGCGACGAAAACGAACCGCGCTACGAAGACGGCCAGGCGATCCTGATCCCGGAGGTGAAACCTGCCGTGGATGCCTTCCTCGAAGCCGGCTTTCTGAATGCGGCGCGCAGTTTTGAAGCCGGTGGCATGCAACTGCCGACACTGCTGTCCCAGGCCTGTTTTGCGCACTTTCAGTCAGCCAATGCGGCCTCCACCTCGTACCCGTTCCTGACCATGGGCGCGGCCAATCTGATCGAGAGTTTTGGCAGCGAGGAGCAAAAGCGGCGTTTTCTGCAACCGATGATCGAAGGCCGGTTCTTCGGCACCATGGCCTTGACCGAGCCCCATGCTGGCTCGTCGCTGTCGGATCTGCGCACCCGCGCCGAGCCCGCGGCGGACGGCACCTACCGCCTCAAGGGCAACAAGATCTTTATCTCGGGCGGCGATCATCCGCTGTCGGAAAATATCGTGCACATGGTCCTGGCCAAACTGCCGGATGCGCCTGCCGGGGTGAAGGGCATTTCGCTGTTTATCGTGCCCAAGTTCCTGGTCAATGACGACGGCAGCCTGGGCCCGCGCAATGATGTCGTGCTGGCTGGGCTGTTCCACAAGATGGGGTGGCGCGGCACCACCTCCACGGCGCTGAACTTCGGCGATAACGGCGAGTGTGTTGGTTATCTGGTGGGCAAGCCGCACCAGGGCCTGGCCTGTATGTTCCAGATGATGAACGAAGCGCGGATTGGCGTTGGCATGGGCGCGGTGATGCTCGGTTACGCCGGTTACCTGTACTCCCTGGAATACGCCCGGGAACGCCCGCAAGGCCGCCTGCCGGACAGTAAGGACCCGAACACCGCGCCGGTGTCGATCATCCAGCACGCGGATATCAAACGCATGCTGCTCACGCAAAAAGCCTATGTAGAGGGCGCTTTCGACCTCGGCCTGTACGCGGCGCGGCTGTTCGATGACACCACCACCCTGGACAACGAGGCCGGGCGCCAGCAGGCCCATGAGCTGCTGGACCTGCTGACCCCGATCGTCAAATCCTGGCCCTCGGAGTTCTGCCTGAAGGCCAACGAACTGGCGATCCAGATTCTCGGCGGCCACGGCTACACCCGCGACTACCCGGTGGAGCAGTACTACCGCGACAACCGCCTGAACCCGATCCACGAAGGCACCCACGGTATCCAGTCCCTGGATCTGTTGGGGCGCAAGCTCGGGCAAAATGGCGGCGCGGGGTTGAAGCAGTTGATCCGCCTGATCGCCGAGACCGGCGCACGGGCCCAGGCCTATCCATCACTCACGGCATTGCGCGAACCGTTGGAACAACTGGTGGCACGCCTGCAAAGCGTGACCCTGGGGCTGTTGACGGATCTCGCCCAGGGCAAGGTCAACAGCAGCCTGGCGAACTCGGCGCTGTACCTGAAAGTGTTTGGGCATATGGTGATTGGCTGGCGCTGGCTGGAACAGGCGATCCACGCCGAAGAAGGCTTGAGCAAGGGCAATGCGGCAGATGTCGCCTTCTATAAAGGCAAGCTGCAAGCGGCCCGGTACTTCCTGACCTGGGAAGTGCCGGGCTGCCATCATGAACTGTCGATCCTGCAGGCACGGGACGATACGTGCCTGGCCATGCAGGATGAATGGTTCTGATCAGGGCTGGCCGATGGCCTTGGCAATGACGTCGACCGTGGCGCTGACTTGCTCTTGGTAACGATCGAGTTCCTGCTGGTGACGCTGCTGCATGTCGATCTGCTCGGCACATAGGTTCAGCGCCGCCAGCACCAGCAGTTTATCGCCGATCAGGGTCGGGTACTTCTGCTTGGTGGTGGCCAGGGACGCCTTGAGCAGGGTCACGGCCTTGAGCAGGGTGTTGTCCTCCCCGTCCGGGGCCTTGATCGAGTAATCCTCACCGAGAATCGAAACGACCTTTATCCCGTCATTCATGCGCTGACAGGACCTGCGCTCACACGCTCAACCAACGCCTGGATACGGGCTGCGGTGGCGCCCTGCTTTTCTTCCTGCTCCATCAGGTTCAGTTGCAGGCTGTCGTTCTCATCCTTGGCGCGGGCCAGTTCCGCCTTGAGGGATTCGTTGGTACCCAGCAATGCTTGATTCTGCTGCACCAGGTCACTGACCAGTTGTTCCAGTTGGCTGAGGGATGTTTCTAACATTTTGAATTCTCGGGCTTTTTCAAAGGGCGGTGACGATAAAGAAAAATCACCGTGGAAGCCAGGGATATCCTGGCGCGCAGCCTTGATTTCATGGGCCAGGCCACGCTGTAGAGCCTTAGTGACTGTATTTACGCCATCTGGTTCCTCAATCCATTCCAATGCGCAGCGTGTGCGACAAAAGCGCGCACCCCCTCAAGACTTTAGTCGTATGTCCGATAGGTCAGGCTTACCCCGCCTCAACGCCGCACGGATCGCGCCTATCCCAGGACCACTGCATGTCTCTTCGTAATATGAATATCGCGCCACGTGCGTTTCTCGGCTTCGCGTGCATTGGTGCGCTGATGTTGTTTCTCGGTATTTTTGCCCTGAACCAGATGGGCAAGATCCGGGGCGCCACCGAAAACATCACCCTGCGAAGCGTGCCGAGCATTCGCGCCCTCGATGACTTCACCCAACTGACCCTGCGCCTGCGCGTGCTGTCCTACCGCCTGCTGACCAACCGCGAGCCGGACGTGCAGCAAAAGACCCTGGAAGCCTTTGAACTGCGCAACCAGCAGATCCGTGCGGCCCAGGACGAGTATGAAAAGCTGATCGACAGCCGCGAAGAACGCTCGGCCTATGACGAGTACGTACGCCTGCTGGGCCAGTACCGCCAGATTGAAGAGCGGATGAAAAGCCTGTCGCGCAACAACCAGACCGAAGAGCTGCGCACCTTGCTCAACACCGAACTGTTGAACAACTCCGAGGCGGTCAATGCCGTCCTGACGCGCCTGCTGGACATCAACAATTCGATGGCCAACGACAGCAACCAGAAAGCCGCCGAGCAATATGATGCGGCTTTTAACCTGGTGGTGGCCTTGCTGGCGCTGGCCACGGCGCTGACCGTGCTGTTCGCCTGGCTGCTGACCCGCAGCATCACCCTGCCGATTGCCCAGGCGTTGAGCGCTGCCGAGAAGATTGCCGACGGTAACCTGACCCAGCCGATCAAGGTCGATGGCGACGACGAAGCCGGCCGCCTGCTGCTGGCGATGCACAAGATGCAGGAGAAGTTGCGCGACACCCTGCAACGCATCTCCGGCTCGGCCACCCAACTGGCCTCGGCTGCCGAAGAGCTGAACGCCGTCACCGACGAAAGCGCCCGTGGCCTGACCCAGCAGAACAACGAGATCGAGCAGGCCGCCACCGCCGTCAACGAGATGACCAGCGCCGTCGAAGAAGTCGCGCGCAATGCCGTCAGCACCTCCGAAGCCTCGAAGAACGCCACCGCCTCAGCCGGCGATGGCCGCGACCTGGTGCAAGAGACCGTCAGCGCCATCGAGCGCATGAGCGGCGACGTGCAGGGCACCGCCACCCTGATCGGCGCCCTCGCCGAAGAGTCGCGGGATATCGGCAAGGTACTGGATGTGATTCGCGGCCTGGCCGACCAGACCAACCTGCTGGCGCTCAACGCCGCCATCGAAGCCGCACGGGCCGGGGAAGCCGGGCGCGGGTTTGCCGTGGTGGCCGATGAAGTGCGGGCCCTGGCCCATCGCACCCAGCAGTCCACCAGCGAAATCGAGCGGATGATCGGCAGCATCCAGGTCGGCACGGAACAGGCCGTGGACTCGATGCGCAACAGCACCGAGCGCGCCGAATCCACATTGAACATCGCCAAAGGCGCGGGCATGTCCCTGGACACCATCAATAGCGCGATTGTCGAGATCAACGAGCGCAACCTGGTGATCGCCAGCGCCGCCGAAGAACAGGCGCAAGTGGCCCGGGAAGTGGACCGCAACCTGGTGAACATCCGCGACCTGTCGGTGCAATCGGCCACCGGCGCCAGCCAGACCAGTGCAGCCAGCAATGAGTTGTCGCGCCTGGCGGTGGATTTGAATGGGATGGTGGGGCGCTTTCGGCTCTGATTGAAGTCATGAGGAATGGAGGGCATTAACCTCCATTCCCCGCACGAAGATTATCGAGTGCGTTTGTGTCTATATAAAAACTCCCCATTTATCCTACGTCGCCCTTCCCCCCCAAAACCAAACTTCAACACAACAATAAAAACGCAAATATTAGAAACATACCAGCACTGGCAAATAAAAAGACGCCCGTGGAATACTTAATTATCGCACTAGCGATAAACCACCCCATTCGAGTTCGGGACATACATTCAAACACAGAGACGTGAAACATTATGACCATTTCGAACGTGAATAACTTAGTGACACTTCCCCCCGTTCAGGATTCTTCCTCCACCCCAGCGGGTGAAGCCCGGGGCATTAGAGTGAGCTCTAACGATAGAGGAGGAAACACCTACTCTATCTATGGCCCATCCGATCCAAGAGCCGGCTCTCATAAAATCCAGGGCTTCCAGACCGGTAAAGATCTCATAGATTTTTCCGACACTCTAAAACACATGGGCTTAAACTCTTTCGCCCTCCAAACCTTAGGTCCTGACGCCATAAAAAAACCAGGTGACACATTGTTGAACTGGGTTCCAGAAGACAATACAACCTATATTCATGTGCACAACCGACCGCCGCTTAGTATCACCGCAGAAGGCGAAGTAAGGAATGGGGATATTGTCGGCTCCGGCTGGACGTGACAACTTCCCTGACATTGCCCATATCAATAACAGGCAGTCCGCCTAACTAACCACAGTAGGTTCATGTTTTCTTAATGAGCCCGCGGAAACCAACACTAATCGCAACATACATATGTTTTTTGATAAGAAGCCACCCGCCGGCGATGAGTACTGGAACTACCTGCCATTTGATAGGCGCAACCTGAAAGCTTTTTGACAGCGTAGCAATTCAACAGGTTAGAATCGCTGGCACGCAGGCTGCATGGCCAGTCTGCGCCCCGCCTTTTTTTCCGGAGTACTGCCTTTGAATGCGACGACCATCAACAGCCTGTTCTTGATCGGCGCGTTGCTGGTAAGTGCGAGCATTCTGGTGAGTTCTCTTTCATCCCGCCTGGGGATCCCGATCCTGGTGATCATCCTGGCCGTGGGCATGCTGGCCGGCGTCGATGGCGGCGGGATCATTTTCGATAATTACCCTACCGCGTATCTGGTGGGCAACCTGGCATTGGCGGTGATCCTGCTCGATGGCGGCTTGCGGACCCGGGTCGCGAGTTTTCGCGTGGCACTGTGGCCAGCCCTGTCGCTGGCGACCGTGGGGGTGTTGATTACCACCGGCCTCACCGGTATGGCGGCAGCCTGGCTGTTCGACCTCAATATCATCCAGGGCTTGCTGATCGGCGCCATCGTCGGCTCCACCGATGCCGCCGCCGTGTTCTCGCTGCTGGGTGGCAAGGGCCTGAATGAACGGGTCAGTGCCAGCCTGGAAATCGAGTCCGGCAGCAACGACCCCATGGCAGTGTTCCTCACCGTAACCTTGATCGACATGCTCGCCAGCGGCCAGACCGGCCTGCATTGGAGCCTGTTGACCCACCTGATCCGCGAGTTCGGCATCGGCGGCATTATCGGCCTGGGCGGCGGTTGGCTGATGCTGCAACTGGTCAACCGGATCAACCTGGCCAACGGCCTGTACCCGATTCTGGTGATCGCCGGCGGCCTGTTTATCTTTGCCCTGACCAACGCCCTGCATGGCAGTGGCTTCCTCGCCGTGTACCTGTGCGGCCTGGTGATCGGCAACCGCCCGGTACGCAGCCGCCACGGCATCCTGCATATGCTCGACGGCATGGCCTGGCTGGCACAGATCGGCATGTTCCTGGTGCTGGGCCTGCTGGTCACGCCCCATGACCTGCTGCCGATTGCCCTGCCGGCCCTGGGCCTGGCGCTGTGGATGATCCTGTTTGCCCGGCCACTGTCGGTGGCGGTCGGCCTGCTGCCGTTCAAGGCCTTCCATGGCCGCGAAAAAGTGTTTATCGCCTGGGTCGGCCTGCGCGGCGCGGTGCCGATCATTCTTGCGGTGTTCCCGCTGATGGCCGGCCTGCCCCACGCCCAGCTGTATTTCAACCTGGCCTTCTTTATCGTGCTGGTGTCGTTGCTGGTGCAAGGCACCAGCCTGCCGTGGGTGGCCAAGCTCTTGAAAGTGACGGTCCCGCCCGAGCCTGCGCCGATTTCCCGGGCGGCCCTGGAAGTGCACGTCACCAGCGAGTGGGAGCTGTTTGTCTACCGCCTGGGGGCCGAGAAATGGTGCATCGGCGCCGCCCTGCGCGAACTGAAAATGCCCGAAGGCACGCGGATCGCCGCACTGTTTCGCGGCCAGCAACTGCTCCATCCGTCGGGTAGTACGGTGCTGGAAGTCGGCGACCTGCTGTGCGTGATCGGCCATGAACACAACCTCGCCGCCCTCGGCAAACTGTTCAGCCAGGCACCGCAACGGGGCCTGGACCTGCGCTTTTTCGGCGACTTCGTGCTGGAGGGCGACGCCCAGTTGGGCGCGGTGTCGGCGCTGTACGGGCTCAAGCTCGACGGCATCGACCCGGACATGCCGCTCAGCCACTTTATTACCCAGAAAGTCGGGGGCGCGCCGATTGTCGGCGACCAGGTGGAGTGGAACAACACCATTTGGACCGTCGCGGTGATGGACGGGAACAAGATCGGCAAAGTTGGCGTCAGATTCCCCGAAGGAAGTCGCCCGGGCCCCGGGCTCTTCCTCTAAACTGCGGGGCGACGGCGTGCCACTGGATGCCAGGACGCCCCCTATTTCCCACCTTGTCCGACCGGTCTCTATGACAATCCTGCGCACCTTTTTTGCCACTGCCCTGCTGGGCCTGAGTCTCTGCGTAAGCCCCGTGTTCGCTGCCGAGCCGCCGAGCGTCGAGAGCGTACAGCAGACCCTGGACAAGCTGCCGGACCGCAAACTACCCGACGCCGACATGAAGGCGCTGCAAAATGTGTTGCAGCAGACCCTGACCTTGCTGGGCAACAAGCAGGATTACGAGCAGCGCCTGAGCGATCTCAAGCGCCAATTGCAAGACGCGCCGCGCCAAACCACGGAAAACGCCCGTGAACTGGCCCGGCTCAAAGCCACCAAGGTCATCCCAGTGGCCCAACGCTATGCCAGCCTGCCGGTGCCGCAGCTCGAACAACTGCTGGTACAGCGCAGCACCCAGCAAGGCGACCTGCAAAAGGAGCTGGCCGACGCCAACAGCCTGAGCATCGCCGCCCAGACCCGGCCCGAGCGCGCCCAGACCGAAATCAGCAACAGCCAGACCCGCATCCAGCAGATCAACGGCATCCTCAAGGCCGGCAAGGACAACGGCAAACCCCTCAATGGCGACCAGCGCAACCTGCTGAACGCCGAGCTGGCGTCGCTCAACGCCTTGATCCCGTTACGCCGCCAGGAACTGGCGGGCAACAGCCAACTGCAAGACCTGGGCAACAGCCAACATGACCTGGCAGTGGAAAAAACCGCGCGCCTGGAGCAGGAAATCCAAGACCTGCAAACCCTGATCAACCAGAAACGCCTGGCCCAGTCCCAGGAAACCGTGACCCAGCAGTCCATCGAAGCGCAAAAAGCCGGCAGCAGCAGCCTGCTGGCCACGGAAAGCGCGGCCAACCTGAAACTGTCCGACTACCTGCTCAAAAGTACCGACCGGCTCAACGAGCTGACCCAGCAGAACCTGCAAACCAAACAGTTGCTGGACAACGTGACCCAGAGCGACTCGGCCCTGGACGAGCAAATCAACGTACTCAAGGGCAGCCTGCTGCTGTCGAAGATTCTCTACAAACAGAAACAGGCCTTGCCGCGACTGCGGGTCGACCGCGACCTGGCGGACGATATCGCCAACATTCGCCTGTACCAGTTCGAGGTCAACCAGCAGCGCGAGCTGATCAGTTCGCCAAGCACCTATGTGGATAACCTGCTGGCCAACCAACCGCAAGACCAAGTCACACCGCAATTGCGCCGCACCCTGATGGAACTGGCGGTGACCCGCAGCGACCTGCTCGAACGCCTGAGCCGGGAGTTGAGCGCGCTGCTCAACGAATCCATCACCCTGCAACTGAACCAGAAACAACTGCTCAGCACCGCCGCCAGCCTGCGCGCAACCCTCGACGAACAGATGTTCTGGATCCCCAGCAACAAACCGCTGGACGTCGAATGGCTGGAAACCGTGCCCACCCGCCTGGAAAAGCAGGTCGACACCCTGCCCTGGGCCTCCAGCCTCAGCGAGCTGTACGACGGCCTGGCCCAGCGCCCGTTGCTGTTCCTGCCCCTGCTGCTGTTGATCGGCGCGCTGTTGTGGCGGCGCAGCAACCTGTACGAGCGGCTGAGAAAAATCCATATGGATATCGGCCACTTCAAACGTGACAGCCAGTGGCACACCCCCATCGCGATCCTGGTCAACATCCTCCTGGCCTTGCCGGTGACCCTCGGCCTGGCGCTGTGTGGCTACGCCCTGCAAATCGACGCCCGCGGGCAGAACGCCAACCTGGGCATGGCCCTGGTGCAGATCGCCCAGGCGTGGCTGGTGTTCTACACCGCCTATCGGATCCTGGCGCCGGGTGGCGTGGCCGAATTGCATTTTCGCTGGGAAAAACCCCAGGTCGAATTCCTCCAGGGCTGGATCCGCAAGCTGGGGCTGGTGGTGCTGGCGCTGGTGGCCGTGGTGTCGATCGCCGAACATCAACCGGCGGCCCTGGCCGACGATGTACTGGGCATCGCCGTGGTACTGACCTGTTATGCACTGATGGCCTGGTTGCTCAGCCGCCTGCTGCTCAACAGCCCGACCCATGAAAAAGCCTCGCTGTTTCGCAAGCTGGTGGGCGTGCTGTTTACCGCGCTGCCCATCGCCCTGTTTATCGCCGTGTGCTTTGGCTACTACTACACCGCCCTCAAACTCAGCGACCGCCTGATCAACACCCTGTACCTGCTGATGTTCTGGCTGGTGATCGAAGCCACCTTCGTTCGCGGCCTGGGCGTGGCCGCACGGCGCCTGGCGTACTCCCGGGCACTGGCCAAGCGCCAGGCCGCCAAGGAAGCCGGCGACGGCGAAGTGGTGATCGAGGAACCGACCCTGGATATCGAGCAGGTCAACGAACAATCCATGCGCCTGATCCGCCTGGCCCTGCTCGGCGGCTTTATCGCGGCGCTGTACTGGGTCTGGTCCGACCTGATCTCAGTGTTCTCCTACCTAGACAACATCACCCTCTACGAATACACCAGCGGCACCGGCGCCAATATCAGCATGGTGCCCATCAGCATCGGTGACATGCTCGGCGCACTGATCATCATCGGCATCACCTTTGCCCTGGCGCGCAACCTGCCGGGCCTGCTGGAAGTGCTGGTGCTGTCGAAACTGGACCTGGCCCAGGGCAGCGCCTACGCCACCACCACCTTGCTGTCGTATGTAATTGCCGGCGTGGGCTTTGTGTCCACCCTGTCGACCCTCGGGGTGAGCTGGGACAAGTTGCAATGGCTGGTGGCCGCGCTCTCGGTGGGCCTGGGCTTCGGCATGCAGGAGATCTTCGCCAACTTTATCTCCGGCATCATGATCCTGTTCGAGCGCCCGGTACGGATTGGCGACACCATTACCATCGGCAACCTGTCGGGCACGGTGAGCAAGATCCGCATCCGTGCCACCACCATCACCGACTTCGACCGCAAGGACATCATTGTCCCGAACAAAACCTTTATCACCGGGCAACTGATCAACTGGTCGCTGACCGACACCATCACCCGGGTAACCCTCAAGCTCGGCGTGGACTACGGCTCCGACCTGGACCTGGTGAAGGATTTGTTGCTCAAGGCCGCCAGGGATAACCCACGGGTACTGAAAGACCCGGAACCCCATGTGTACTTCCTCAACTTCGGCGAAAGCACCCTCGACCACGAGTTGCGCATGCATGTGCGCGACCTGGGCGACCGCAACCCGGTGATCGATGAGGTCAACCGCTTTATCAACCGTGAGTTCAAGAAGCAGAGCATCAATATTTCGTTCCGGCAGATGGAGGTCTACCTGAAGAACCTGCATGGCCAGGAATACAAGCTGGTGGAAATCGAGCCCCTGAGCAAACCGGCCAATGACGGCTCGCCGCAACCCACCCCGCCGGCCAAACTCGACTAACCGCGCTATCCCCAGCAGAATGCTCGGACATTCTGCTGGAGATGGCCGGTGAAAGCCCTCGACGACCTGACCTTCGACAACCGCTTCGCCCGCCTGGGCGACGGTTTCTCAACCCACGTATTGCCCGAGCCCATCGACGCGCCCCGACTGGTGGTGGCGAGCAACGCCGCCCTGGCCCTGCTGGACCTCGACCCGGCCGTCGCCGACACGCCGGTGTTCGCCGAACTGTTCGGCGGCCACACGCTGTGGGCCGAGGCCGAACCGCGGGCGATGGTCTATTCCGGGCATCAGTTTGGCTCCTATAACCCGCAACTGGGGGATGGCCGCGGCTTGCTGCTGGGCGAGGTGTACAACGCGGCGGGCGAACATTGGGACTTGCACCTCAAGGGCGCCGGGCAAACGCCTTACTCGCGCATGGGCGATGGCCGCGCGGTGCTGCGCTCCTCGATCCGCGAGTTTCTCGCCTGCGAAGCCTTGCACGCCCTGGGCATCCCCAGCAGCCGCGCCCTGTGCGTGATCGGCTCCGACACCCCGGTCTGGCGCGAAAAACAGGAGCGCGCCGCCATGGTGCTGCGCCTGGCACCGAGCCATATCCGCTTCGGGCACTTCGAGTACTTCTACTACACCCAGAAAACCGAGCTGCACCAGCAACTGGCCGAGCACGTGCTGCAGCTGCACTTTGCCCACTGCCAGGGGCAACCCGAGCCGTACCTGGCGATGTTCCGCGAGATCGTCGAACGCAATGCCGAGCTGATCGCCAAATGGCAGGCCTATGGTTTTTGCCATGGGGTGATGAACACCGACAACATGTCGATCCTGGGGATTACCTTCGACTTCGGGCCGTTTGCCTTCCTCGATGACTTCGACGCCCATTTCATCTGCAACCACTCCGACCACGAAGGCCGCTACGCCTTCAGCAACCAGGTGCCCATCGCCCAGTGGAACCTCAGCGCCCTGGCCCAGGCGTTGACGCCGTATATCAGCGTTGAAGCCCTGCGCGAAACCCTCGGCCTGTACCTGCCGCTGTACCAGGCCCACTACCTGGACCTGATGCGCCGCCGCCTGGGCCTGACCACCGCCGAAGACGACGACCAGAAACGGGTGGAGCGTTTGCTGCAACTGATGCAGAACAGCGGCGTGGACTACACCCTGTTCTTCCGCCACCTGGGGAATGAGCCCGCCGCATTGGCCGTGGCGCGCCTGCGCGATGACTTCGTCGACCGCGCGGGCTTCGATGCCTGGGCCGACGATTACAAGGCCCGGGTTGAGCGCGACGGCACAGGGAGCGAGGCAGAACGCCGCGAGCGGATGCACGCGGTCAACCCGCTGTACATCCTGCGCAACTACCTGGCACAAAACGCCATCACTGCCGCCGAGTCAGGCGACTACAGCGAAGTGCGAAGGCTGCATGCGGTGCTGAGCAAGCCATTTGAAGAACAGCCGGGGATGGAGCAGTACGCGCAGCGGCCGCCCGATTGGGGCAAGCATTTGGAGATCAGTTGTTCGTCCTAGCCCTTCTCAGATGAACATGTCCACCGGCACTTTAAAATGCTCTGCCAGCCAACGAATCTGCCGCACGTTGAGCTGGCGCTTGCCGCTGAGAATTTCAGAGACCACTGATTGAGGACCAACGCCCGGTAAGTCGCTCTGGGTCAAACCGTGCTCTTGCATCATTGACCGCAACACATCGACCCCACTCACCTCAGGCATCGGCCAATGCTCCAGATCATAGGCCTCGACCCAGTCGCCGATGATATCCACCAACCCCATCAGCGGGTGGGTTTCGTCCTCCCCGACAATATCCAGCAATTCGTCGAGGGCCTCGACCAGCACATTGTAATCTGCCTCACTTTTAGGTTTGCGCAACAACGGTGACACAAACTCCCAGTGCTCAACGGCCTGCTCAATCAATACGCTCATTTCTCGTTACTCCTTCCACCTGCCCTTGTCATATTCATGGTGGTCCAGTACATGCCGGATATAGAGGCGCTGCATGCGGTAGCGCACAACGGCTATGAGCCGCAGTTTATTGCCACCGATATTGAAGACATGCAACGACCCAACCTTGTCCACTGAAGGAAAGACCGACCGCAATGCAGCAAAATCGCCGGGAGTAATGACCCTGACTTTGCGGTACCACTCATCCAGGGCACTGGCTGAGTGCGGCCATTTTTCCCTGGCATTTTGAATTGGCCTCACACTGATTACTCGCATGCAATATCCTTATCGCATCTTGCTATGAAGGTTAGTCCGGGGATCAAATTATCGCAATATGCGATAACTGGTCAGCAGACCAATGGCGCAATCCCAGACCCGCCCAAGCAGCCTAGATACACGGCCAAAGCTGCGCACAGACAAAAATGTGAACGCGTGCGTCACCACCGCCGAACCTTGATAATCTCGGCCTTGGCTCCAAATAGTGTTCATTGGCAACGTCAACGGAACCCCATCATGTCCGATTCTCTTGTAATCCCCTGCCCCCACTGCAACGGCCTCAACCGCATCCCCCACGAACGCCTGGGCGATACCCCAAAGTGCGGGCGCTGCAAGCAGCCGGTGTTGCTGGACAAACCGTTTGAATTGAAACAGGGCGACTATTCCAGCCAGATCAAGGGCGATTTGCCGCTACTGGTGGACGTCTGGGCCGAATGGTGCGGGCCGTGCAAGTCGTTTGCGCCGGTGTTTGAACAGGCGGCCGGGCAGTTGGCGGGCAAGTGCCGGCTGGCCAAGCTCGATAGCGAGGCCAACCAGCAGCTTTCGGCGCAATTGGGCATTCGTTCGATTCCCAGCCTGATCCTGTTCAAGAACGGCCGCGAAGTGGCGCGCCAGAGTGGGGCCTTTCCATTGCCGCAATTGATGAGCTGGTTGCGCAGCCAAGGGGTGTAAGCCTGCGGGAGCAGGCAAGCCAGCTCCCACATCGAGCATGTTCATCCTTGATGATCAGCTGTTTTCCAGCAGGTTATGCAGCGCCACAAACTGTTGGGTCAGTTTGTGGCGCGGGTCCAGGTGGATCAGCGGTTTGCTTTCCTGGTGGGACTCGCGCATGCGCACCGAGCTGGCCAGGTACACCGGCAGCACCGGCAGGCCTTCGGCGATCAACTCGTCGAGCATCTGCTGCGGCAGGCTCGCCCGGGCCTGGAACTGGTTGACCACAATGCCTTCCACTTCAAGGCCTTCGTTGTGGTCGTCCTTGAGCTCTTCGATTTCCGCCAGCAGCCCATACAGCGCCTGACGCGAGAAGCTGTCGCAATCGAACGGTATCAATACACGATCAGCCGCGATCAGCGCCGAAACCGCATAAAAATTCAAGGCCGGCGGGGTATCCAGGTATATCCGGTCGTAATCCTCGGCCAATTCATCGAGCAGCTTTCGCAGCTTGTTGATCTTGTGCTTGGCCTCAAGCTTGGGCTGCAGGTCCGCCAGTTCTGCAGTGGCGGTGATGACGTGCAGGTTGTCGAACGGGGTTTCGTAGATATCCACCTGGTTTTTCTTCGAGAACGGCCCGGAAGACAGGGTCTGCTTGAAGAAATCGGCAATCCCCATGGGGATATCGTCGCCCGTCAGCCCCGTGAGGTACTGGGTCGAGTTGGCCTGTGCATCGAGGTCCACCAACAGGGTTCGATAGCCTTCGCTGGCGCTGACCGCCGCCAGGTTGCAGGCGATGCTGGACTTGCCAACCCCACCTTTTTGATTGAACACCACACGCCGCATGGAAAAACCTCCGTGTATCAATGAATGCCCGAGTGTAGAGGGCAAAAGCGCCCGCTCGCTACCTTGATCATTCCTGTACTACAGCATTGAAGGCTTTATCTCGCATCGCAGCCTGTCGCTTCCTCCGACAAAACAGGAAATCCCCGACACCTGGCACACCCCCCCCATGGCGGACAATCAGCGATTCTTTTTCGGCGATTTTGTAATATTCCGTGAACAATTCTTTACCAAAGTTTGCTAGAACCCCACCGCACCGGGATAATGCGCGCCACTCGGCCATCGCGCCATGTCCCGGTTCTACGGGCCAATTGCAGCACAAGGAAGCCCGCAGGGGCGGGAATTCTTCTCAGTGATCAACTTCAACATCGCCCAATGGCGCGCCTGGGCCCCGGGGCTCGACAGCGTGGATGCCTGGCGCGCCTGGTGCCATGCCCCGGCGTTGCTGGCCCAAAGCGATGCTGCGCCCGATGTGTCGTTTCTGCCGGCCATGCAGCGTCGGCGCCTGGGCCGCCTGGCCCGGATGGCCTTCAGTGTCGGCTGGCCATTGGCCGAAGGCCTGCGGGACCTGCCGCTGGTATTTGTCTCCCGTCACGGCGAAACCCCGCGCACCCTGGAGATTCTCAGCGACCTGGCCACTGACCAGCCCCTGTCGCCCACCCAGTTCAGCCTGTCGGTACATAACGCGGTGATTGGCCTATGGTCGATCCTGCGCAATGAAACCAGTGAAATGACCGCCCTGGCAGCAGCGGGCGACGGCCTGGAGCACGGCATGCTCGAAGCCGCGGCCCTGCTCAACGAGGGCGCGCCAGCGGTGCTGCTGGTAATCACCGAAGAACAGCCCCCCGGCGCCTACGCGCACTGGATCGACGACGTGCCGTTCCCCTATGCCCTGGGCCTGCTGCTGACCCCTGGCGACGAATGGCAACTGGCGCTGCACACCGCGACTGTCCAACCCACCGAGACCCAGTGGCCCCACGCCCTGAACCTGCTGCGCACCCTGCTCACCGAGCAGGAGGCCTGCCAACATGCCTGGAAGAACCGAGTATGGAACTGGCAACGCAAACCCTGACCGAAAAGCCCCGGGACGCCTACTACTGGCGCCTGTTCGCCACGGCGGCCAGCTTTGTGCTGTTTGGCCTCGGCGGCCTGTGCCTGCGCCTGCTGGTATTTCCGCTGCTCAGTTGCCTGCCGGGGGACGCCCGGCAGCACCAGCGGCGGGCGCGCCTGACCATCGGCCGGTTGTTCTGGTTCTTTATCAACATGATGTACCGCGCCGGCATTCTCACCTATAGCGTCGAGGGCGCCGAAAAACTCGGGCGCCCCGGGCAGATGATCATCGCCAACCACCCGTCGCTGATCGACGTGGTGGTGCTGATCGGCCTAGTACGCCAGGCCAATTGCGTGGTCAAGCAAAGCCTGTGGCAGAACCCCTTCACCCGCGGCCCGGTGAACGATGCCGGCTACCTCAGCAATGACGGCAGCATCGACCTGCTCGATGCTGCTGCGGGCGCCCTGCGTGATGGCCAGACCCTGATTATTTTTCCCGAAGGCACCCGCACCGTGCCGGGCGCAGCGCCGGCCTTTCATCGCGGGGCCGCCGCCATTGCCCTGCGGGGTGCGACAATCATCACCCCCGTCGTGCTCAGGGTCAGCCCGACCACGCTGACCAAGGCCGAACCCTGGTATCGCATCCCCCACCGCCGTTTTCACTTCAGTTTGCAGGTGGGTGCCGATATAGACCCACAGGTGTTTGCCTCGCAAGGGCCGGCACCCCAGGCTTCACGCAAGCTCAACGATTATCTGCATCACTATTTCATTAAGGAGCTCGCCGAAGATGAGCAACCCCAACAGCCTTGAGCACGAGATAAAAACCCTGATCATCGAGGCCCTGGGCCTGGAAGACATCGACGCCAGCGACATCGGCAGCGAGCAAACCCTGTTCGGCGAAGGCCTGGGCCTGGATTCGGTAGACGCCCTGGAATTGGGCCTGGCGATCCAGAAAAAGTACGGCATCAAGATCGATGCCGACGCCAAGGACACCCGCAATCACTTTATCAACGTGGCCAGCCTCGCGGCGTTCGTCACGGCCAGACAGGCAGCTTGAGACCCGACCATGCAAACTCGTGACGATATCTTCAACACCCTGCGCGACGCCCTGGTGGAGTTGTTTGAACTGGAGCCGGCGCAGGTCACCCTCGACGCCAACCTGTACCAGGACCTGGAAATCGACAGCATCGACGCGGTGGACCTGATCGACCATATCAAGCGCCAGACCGGCAAGAAAATCGCCGCCGAAGAGTTCAAGGCCGTGCGTACGGTCAATGACGTGGTCGAGGCGGTCTACCGTCTGGTCCAACCGGCCGCATGAGCCGGCTGATCGGCCTTGGCCTGTTGCTGGTCGGGCTGCTGTACCCTTTCGCGGTGTATTACGGCACGGAGCATTTCGCCCCATGGCAATTCGGCCTGCTGCTGGCCAGCCTGTGGCTGCTGCGCGCGCTGACCGGCCCGCGACGCCCCGGCAGTGGCTGGATGGCCGTGGTAGCGATTGTGTTTTGCCTGCTGCTGGCCTGGTTCGACAACCCGCAACTGCTGCGCTGGTACCCGAGCCTGGTCAGCCTGTTCATGCTGGCGCTGTTCGGCCTGAGCCTGAAGTACGGCCCGCCGATGGTCGAACGCCTGGCGCGCCTGAGCGATCCGCAGTTGCCCGAGAAGGCCATTGCGTACACCCGCCAGGTCACCGTGGCATGGAGTGTGTTTTTCTTGTGTAACGGCCTGCTCGCCGCCGCGCTCACCCTGTGGGCACCGCTGAGCTGGTGGATGTTGTACAACGGCCTGATCGCCTATGGGTTGATGGGTTTGTTGTTTGCCGTGGAATGGCTGGTACGACAAAGGGTTCGAGGCCGCGTATGAATTGGGTCAATCTTGAGCACCTGTTGCTTGAGCCTGTGCAACTGCGTTCGGTCACCACTGAACCGGCGATGAACCACGCACAACTATGCGAACGGGCCCTGAGCCTGGCGGCCGGGCTGCAAGCCCGTGGCATCCAGCGCCTGGCGGTGCACCTGAACGACGCCGGCGAGCTGGCGATTGCCCTGCTGGGCGCCTGGCGCGCCGGGGTCAGCGTGTTGCTGCCCGCCGACCTGCAACCCCAGACCCGCCAACGCTGGGCCGCAGATGTTGACGCCTGGCTGACCGAAGCGGGCGACCTGGATGCGCTCTACCAGCCACCCCTTGCCGCCGCCGCCCTCGACCTGGATACCTGCCAACTGGGCCTGTGCACCTCCGGCTCCAGCGGCGAACCCAAGCGCATCGACAAGACCCTGCGCCAACTGGCCAATGAGGTGCAGGCCCTGGAAGCCTTATGGGGCGCCGACCTGGGCCAGGCCTGCATCATCGGCAGCGTCGCCACCCAGCATATCTACGGCCTGCTGTTCCGCGTGCTGTGGCCGCTGTGCGCCGGCCGCGCCTTTGTGCGCGAGCAACTGCCGTTCCCCGAAGACTTGCAGCGTATCAGCCGCCAGTACCCGCACTTTGCCTGGGTGGCCAGCCCGGCCCTGCTCAAGCGCATGGGCGATAACCTCGACTGGGCTGCCCTGAGTGCGGTCAAGCGGGTGTTCTCCTCCGGCGGTGCATTGCCCACTGACGCGGCCGACAGCCTGCACCAACGCCTGCAACAGTGGCCGACGGAGATCCTCGGCAGCTCGGAAACCGGCGGCATAGCCTGGCGCCAGGGCCACGCGCCGTGGCAACCGTTTGCCGATGTGCGCCTGACTCAGGATGCCGATGGCGCCTTGCGCATTGCCTCGCCGTACCTGCCGGCCGGGCATGTGGAGCAGACGGCCGACGCCGCGCAGATCCACGCCGATGGCCGCTTTGAGCTGCTCGGGCGCCTGGACCGGATCGTCAAGCTGGAAGAAAAACGCATCTCCCTGCCCATGCTCGAACAAGCCCTGGCCAGTCACGCCTGGGTCGCCGAAGCGCGCCTGGGCGTGGTCCAGGAAAACCGCGCCTCCCTCGGCGCCCTGGTGGTGCTCAGTGGCGACGGCCTGCACGCCCTGCGCAACCAAGGCCGGCGCAGCGTCACCCAAGCCCTGCGCCAGCACCTGGGCCAGCATTGCGAAGCCCTGGCCCTGCCCCGCCGCTGGCGCTTGTTGCGGCAGTTGCCGCTCAACCCCCAGGGCAAACTGCCCCAGGCCGAGGTCGAAGCCCTGCTGCTGGCGCCGCGCCCCAAGGCGCCGGAAGTCCTGGCGCAAGTCGAGACGGACGGCGAATGGACCCTGCAGTTGAGCATCCCGCCGGACCTGGCCTACTTCAGTGGCCATTTCCCCCACACCCCGGTGTTGCCGGGGGTGGTGCAGGTGGAGTGGGCGTTCAATCTGGGCCAGCAATTGCTCGACCTACCAGCGAGCTTTGCCGGCATGGAAGTGCTCAAGTTCCAGCAACTGGTGCGCCCAGGCGATGGGGTCGAGTTGCACCTGCGCTTTGATCGCGAGCGGGGCAAGTTGTATTTCGCCTATCGCAATGACAGTGCGGCGTGTTCCAGCGGGCGGATTTTGCTGGAGAGCTCCCATGCATAGGCTGGGTGAGCGCTGCGATGCAGGCAACTCGGTCCATCAGGTGTCCACCACCATGCATAACCCCTGCGCCCTGATCCCGGTCTACAACCATGAAGCCGCCGTGCCCGCCGTGGTCCGCAGCCTGTTGGACCACGGCCTGCCCTGCCTGCTGGTGGACGATGGCAGCAGCCCGGCCTGCGCCGCCGTGCTGGCGCAACTGGCAAGCCTGGATAACGTGTCGCTGCTGACCCTGCCCGTCAATCAAGGCAAGGGCGCGGCAGTGATGGCCGGCTTTCGCGAAGCCGCACGCCTGGGCTTCACCCACGCCCTGCAAGTGGACGCCGACGGCCAGCACGACCTGCGCGAAGTCGCGCTGTTTCTCGACGCCTCACGCACCCACCCCGACGCGGTGATCTGCGGCTACCCCGAATACGACGACAGCGTGCCCAAAGGCCGCCTCTATGCGCGTTACCTGACCCACGTCTGGGTGTGGATCAACAGCCTGTCGCTGCAGATCCGCGATTCGATGTGTGGCTTTCGCCTCTACCCCCTGGCACCGGTGCTGGCCTTGATGGGCTCGGCGCGGATCGGCAAGCGCATGGATTTCGACTCCGACATCATCGTGCGCCTGTCATGGCGCAACCAGCCGATGCGCTGGCTGCCGACCCAGGTGCATTACCCGGCCGACGGCCTGTCGCACTTTCGCCTGGTCCGCGACAACCTGCTGATTTCATCCATGCATACCCGGCTGTTCTTCGGCATGTTGCTGCGCGCGCCGCTGATCCTCTGGCGACGGTGGCAGGCATGAGCGAAAACACCCGGCATTGGGCCGACCGCCAGGAGCGCGGCAGTTTCTGGCTGATGAAACTCACCGCGTTCGCCGCCAAAGTCCTTGGGCGCCGGGTACTGAGCCCACTGCTGTATGGCATCGTCCTGTACTTTTTCCTGTTTGGCCGCGCCGCGCGCCGGAGCATCTGGCAATACCAGCAGCGCCTGGCCGACTGGAGCGGGCGCGACGACCTGCGCCCCAGCCACACCCGGGTCTTCGGCCAGTTCATGGCCTTCGCCGACGCCTTGCTGGACAAACTCGACGTGTGGAACGGCAAGCTGCGCCTGGAACAGATCGAAATCATCGACCCGGCCCAACTGCGCGGGCAACTGCGCGGCGAGCGCGGGCAGATGCTGGTGGGCGCGCACCTGGGCAACCTGGAAGTGTGCCGGGCCCTGGCGGAGCTAGGAGAGAAAGTCACCATGAATGTGCTGGTGCACACCAAGCATGCCGAACAGTTCAACCGCCTGCTGGGCGAAGCCGGGGCGAGCAACCTGCGGCTGATCCAGGTCAGCGAGCTGGACCCGGCGGTGATGCTGCTGCTCAGCCAGCGCCTGGACGACGGCGAATGGCTGGCGATTGCCGGCGACCGCATCCCCCTGCATGGCGGGCGCACGGTGCGCGTGGACTTTCTCGGCCACAGCGCGGCCTTCCCCCAGGGCCCCTGGCTGCTGGCCGGCCTGCTCAAATGCCCGGTCAACCTGCTGATGTGCCTCAAGCAGCAGGGCCGCTATCGGCTGATTATCGAGCCCTTCGCCCCGTTGATCGAATGGAAACGCAGCGACCGCCAGCAGGTGATCGCCCACTGGGCCGCGCGCTACGCCGCACGCCTGGGCCAGTTCTGCCTGCAAGCGCCCCAACAATGGTTCAACTTTTACCCTTTCTGGAAGACCGATGACGACGCATCTGCTTGAGCCGGTAACCTTCGGCGAACTCCCTTTGCGCATCGAAGACGTGCTGGCCCTGGCCAACCGTCAGGCGCCCACCCGCCTGCAAGACGACGCCGGGTACCGCCAGCGCATCGCCAAGGGCGCGCAGTTCCTCGATTCGCTGCTGGACAAGGAAGGCGTGATCTACGGCGTGACCACCGGCTACGGCGACTCGTGCGTGGTGGCGGTGCCGTTGCAGCATGTCGAGGCCTTGCCGCGTCACCTGTACACCTTCCACGGCTGCGGCCTGGGCAAGTTGCTCGACGCCCAGGCCACCCGTGCAGTGCTGGCGGCACGCTTGCAGTCGCTGTGCCATGGCGTGTCCGGGGTGCGGGTTGAACTGCTGGAGCGCCTGCATGCGTTCCTTGAACACGACATCCTGCCGCTGATCCCCGAAGAGGGCTCGGTGGGCGCCAGCGGCGATCTGACGCCGCTGTCGTACGTGGCCGCGACCTTGTCCGGCGAACGTGAAGTGCTGTTTCGTGGCGAGCGCCGCCAGGCCGCCGATGTCCATCGCGAACTGGGCTGGACGCCGCTGGTGCTGCGGCCCAAGGAAGCCCTGGCGCTGATGAACGGCACCGCGGTGATGACCGGCCTGGCCTGCCTGGCCTTCGCCCGCGCCGACTACCTGCTGCAACTGGCCACGCGCATCACCGCGTTGAACGTGGTGGCGCTGCAAGGCAACCCGGAGCATTTTGACGAACGCCTGTTCGCCGCCAAGCCGCACCCCGGGCAGATGCAGGTGGCGGCCTGGTTGCGCAAGGACCTGGCCATCGACGCCCCGACCGCGCCGCTGCACCGTTTGCAGGATCGCTACTCGCTGCGCTGCGCGCCCCACGTCCTCGGCGTGCTGGCCGACAGCCTGAACTGGCTGCGCTCGTTTATCGAGATCGAGCTCAACAGCGCCAACGACAACCCGATCATCGACGCCGAAGCCGAGCGCGTGCTGCACGGCGGGCACTTCTACGGCGGGCATATCGCCTTTGCCATGGACAGCCTGAAAAACCTGGTGGCCAACGTCGCCGACCTGCTCGACCGGCAACTGGCGCTGCTGGTGGACGAGCGCTACAACCATGGTTTGCCGAGCAACCTGTCGGGCGCCCCGGCGGACCGCGCAATGATCAACCACGGCTTCAAGGCGGTGCAGATCGGCACCAGCGCCTGGACCGCCGAAGCGTTGAAAAATACGATGCCGGCCAGCGTGTTTTCACGCTCCACCGAGTGCCACAACCAGGACAAGGTGAGCATGGGTACGATCGCCGCCCGCGATGCGATCCGCGTGCTGGAGCTGACCGAACAGGTGGCCGCCGCCACCTTGCTCGCGGCCAACCAGGGCGTGTGGTTGCGCGCCCAGGTCACGGATGCCAGGCCGTTGCCGCCGGCCCTGGCCGCGATGCACAGCGAGCTGGCCAAGGACTTCCCGCCGGTGATCGAAGACCGCGCCCTGGAGGGCGAACTGCGCCTGTGCCTGCAACGCATCGCCGCGCAACACTGGAGGCTGCATGCGTAGCCCCGGCGTGTTGCATTGCGACACTGAAATCCTCGTGCCCTTCTTCGACATCGACACGATGAACGTGGTCTGGCACGGCCACTACGTGAAATACCTGGAAATCGCCCGCTGCGCGTTGCTCGACAAGCTCGGCCACAACTACACGGCAATGCTCGAATCCGGCTATGCGTGGCCGGTGATCGACCTGCAACTGCGCTACGTGCGGGGCGCCACCTTTGGCCAGACCCTCAATGTGCGCGCCAGCCTGGTGGAGTGGGAGAACCGCTTGAAGGTCAACTACCTGATCACCGACCTGGCCAGCGGCGAACGCCTGACCCGCGCCAGCACTGTGCAAGTGGCGGTCGAGATTGCCAGCCGCGAGATGCAACTGGCCTCACCCGCCGTGTTCACCACCGCCGTCGAAAGGGCCCTGGAATGCTGAGCTTGCCCGCGATGGTCGCCAACAATAACGCGGGGTGCCTGACACTGCGCGGCGTCCTCGGGTTTTTCGCGAGCAAGCTCGCGCCTACAGGGGTTGGGTTGTTGCTGAGCGTTGGGGCTTATGCCTTTGACTTGCAACAACTGAGCGATCAGTTGGCCAAGCCCACGGTGATCCACGGCAGTTTTATCCAGGAAAAGCACCTGCGCGCCCTGCCCCAGCCGCTGACCAGCAAGGGCACCTTCGTATTGGCCCGGGACCACGGCCTGCTCTGGCTGCTGAAAACCCCGCTGCAGCAGGACTACCGCATCAACGCCCAGGGCATTGCCCGGCGTGATGCCAACGGTTGGCAACCGCTGCCGAACAAAAGCGCCGGCGCCGAGCAGAACCGTTTGTTCCTCGCCGTGCTGCAAGGCGACAGCAGCGGCTTGCAGCGCGACTTCGAGTTGCAGCTGCAAGGCGAGGCCAAGGCCTGGAAACTCACGCTGATCCCCCGCTCGCTGCTGCTCAAGCAAGTGTTCACCCAGATCAATATCGACGGCGGCGAGTTGGTGCACACCATCGAGCTGCTGGAAACCCAGGGCGACAGCACCCTGTTGCGCATGCAAGACAGCACCAGCACGCAACCCTTGAGCGACGCGGAGCAACACGACTTTGCCCAGTGAGCGTTGGTTGCCGCGCCTGTTCCTGATCCTGCTGGTGGCCGTGCTGGCCCTGGCCGGCTGGCAATGGCGCCATGGCGCACCGTTGTCGGCCAACCTGATGGACCTGGTGCCGGGCAACACCCCGGACGCCCTGGAACTGGCGGCCGAGCAACGCATGCAAGAACCGCTGAACCGCGAGATGCTGGTGCTGGTCGGGCAAGCCGACCGCCAGCAGGCACTGAGCATGGCCCAACAACTCGGCACGCAGTGGCAGGCCAGCGGCCTGTTTGAACAGGTCACCTGGACCCTGCAAGCCGACCTGCCAGCCCTGCGCCAGCAATTGCTGCAAGGGCGCCTGGCAATGCTGTCGGCCAAGGACCGCGAACAGTTGATCAGCGAGCCCGAGGCATTTATCGCGCAGCGGGTGCAGGCGCTGTTCGACCCCTTTACCGGCTTCAGCCTGGTGTCGAGCCAGGACGACTGGCTGGGCCTGACCGGGCGCATCCAGAACAGCCAGCCGCAACACGGTGCGGTGCAGCTGGATATCGGCAGCGGCGCGTTGATCGCCGATGCCGACGGCAAAAGCTGGGTGCTGCTGCGCGCGCGTACCCAGGGCAATGCCTTTGATATGAAACTGCCGCTGCAAGTCGCCGACCTGCTGCAAGCGAGCCGCGAACAGGCCAGCCAGCAGGGCGTGCAACTGCTTGCCGCCAGCGGCCTGCTGTACGCGGCCAACGGTCAACAACAGGCCAGCCGCGAGATGACCTGGGTCGGCGGCGGCGCAACGGTAGGGATTCTGTTGCTGTTGCTGCTGGCGTTCCGTCGTTGGCGCGTGTTGCTGGCCTTTGTCCCGGTGCTGGTGGGCATGCTGTTTGGCGCGGTGGCCTGCGTGGCGCTGTTTGGCCATATGCATGTGATGACCCTGGTACTGGGCGCGAGCCTGATCGGCGTGGCCGTCGACTACCCGCTGCATTACCTGTCCAAGAGCTGGAGCCTGCAACCCTGGCGCAGCTGGCCGGCCTTGCGCCTGACCCTGCCGGGCCTGAGCCTGAGCCTGGCCACCAGTTGCATCGGCTACCTGGCCCTGGCCTGGACGCCGTTCCCGGCGCTGACCCAGATCGCCGTGTTCTCCGCCGCTGGGCTGGTGGGCGCCTACCTGTCGGCGGTGTGCCTGTTGCCGGCGCTGCTCAACGGCCTGGACCTGCGCCCGGCGCAATGGCCGCTGCGGGTCGCCGAATTCCTGCTGGGGGTACGTGAATCCTTGCTCAAGCGCCTGCCGAGCCAGGCGCTGCTGGTGCTGGCCCTGCTGTTCTGCGCCGGTGGCCTGTGGCAGTTGAACAGCAAGAACGATATTCGCCAGTGGATCGGCGCACCGCCGCAGTTGCTGCAAGAAGCCCAGGCCATTGCACGGATTACCGGCTACCAGCCCACCAGCCAGTTCTTCCTGGTGCGGGCAGACAATCAACAACAGTTACTGGAGCGCCAGGCGGCGTTGAGCCAGCGCCTGGATCAACTGGTGCACCTGGACAAGCTGCAGGGCTACCTGGCGCTCAATCAACTGGTCAGCACGCCCGGCGAACAGCAACACGTGCGCGAGGCCCTGAAGCAACTGCCGGCGCTGTGGCAACCGCTGCTCGACCTCGGCATCCCCGCCAGTGCCTTGCAAGCGGAGGTGGCGCAGTTGCAGGCGCTGCCCACCGCCGACATCGACGCCGCCCTGGCCGGCCCATTGGCCGAACCGTGGCGCCTGTTGTGGCTGGGCAAGGTGGACGGCGGCGTGGCGGCGATGGTCAGCCTGCAAGGCCTGAACAACCCGGCGCTGCTGCGTATCCAGGTCTTGGACCTGCCGGGCGTGCAACTGGTGGATCGCCTTGGCGACTTGAACCAGGTATTTGCCGCGACCCAGGTCAGCGCCGCCGAATTGAAATTATTGTCCTGTGTACTGATTGTCTTGTTGCTGATCCTGCCCTTCGGCCTGGGCGGCGCGCTGCAGATTGTCGCCCTGCCGCTGCTGGCCGCCCTGTGCAGCCTGGCCAGCCTCGGTTGGCTGGGGCAGCCGTTGACCTTGTTCAGCCTGTTTGGCCTGCTGCTGGTGACGGCGATCAGCGTCGATTATGCGATCCTCATGCGCGAACAGATCGGCGGTGCCGCTGTCAGTCTTCTGGGGACCTTGCTGGCCGCCGTCACCACCTGGCTGTCCTTTGGCCTGCTGGCCGTTTCCAGTACGCCGGCAGTGAGTAACTTCGGCCTGTCGGTCAGCCTGGGCCTGGCCTTCAGCTTTATGCTGGCGCCGTGGGCCGGCCGCCAGGAGCACACGCAATGATGCCCACGAATTTTATTGAGTCGAACCTGATGATTGCCAACCCGGCAAGGAGCCACAGTGCCCACAGTTGAAATGGAACGTCGCCAGGTCGTGGTGATCGGTGCCGGCCCGTCCGGCGCCATTGCGGCCGCGTTGCTCAAGCGTAACGGGCATGATGTGTTGATCATCGAGCGCCAGCACTTCCCGCGCTTTTCCATCGGCGAGAGCCTGTTGTCCCACTGCATCGACTTTATCGAAGAAGCCGGCATGCTCGAGGCGGTCAACGCCGCCGGCTTCCAGCTGAAAACCGGCGCCGCGTTTGCCTGGGGCGAGCGCTACAGTGCCTTTGATTTCAGCGACACGTTCAGCGATGGCAAGCCCACCACCTTCCAGGTCCAGCGCGCCGATTTCGACAAGTTGCTGGCCGATCAGGCGGCGTTGCAAGGCGTGGAGATCCGGTATGGCCAGACCCTGGTCGGGGTGGATTTTGCCGCTGACCACCGCTACCTGCATGTACGCCGCGAAAATGGCCGCGAATACCATATCAAGGCCGGCTTCGTCCTCGACGCCAGCGGTTACGGCCGCGTGCTGCCACGCCTGCTGAACCTCGAAGCGCCGTCGAACTTCCCGTTGCGCCAGGCGGTATTCACCCACGTCGAGGACCGCATCGAACATCCGGGCTTCGACCGCAGCAAGATCCTCATCACCACCCACCCGACCCAGCGCGATATCTGGTTCTGGACCATCCCGTTCAGCAACGGCCGCTGCTCGGTAGGCGTGGTCGCGGCCAAGGAGCATTTCGACGGTTGCGATGCCGACCTCGATGCCTGCCTGCGCGGCTTCATCGAGCAAACCCCGAGCCTGTCCAAGGTGCTGGCGAACGCGGTCTGGGACACCCCGGCGCGGACCATCGGCGGCTACTCGGCCAACGTCACCACCCTGCATGGCCCGGGCTTTGCGCTGTTGGGCAATGCGGCGGAGTTCCTCGACCCGGTATTCTCCTCCGGCGTGACCATCGCCATGCGTTCGGCCAGCATGGCCGCAGGGCTGCTGCACCGCCAGCTCAAGGGCCAAAGGGTGGACTGGCAGACCGAGTTCGCCGAGCCGCTCAAGCGTGGGGTCGATACCTTCCGCTGCTACGTCGAAGGCTGGTACGCCGGCACGTTCCAGGATGTGATCTACCACCCGGGCAGCTCGCCGGAAATCCGCCGCATGATCAGCTCGATCCTCGCCGGTTATGCCTGGGACGAGCGCAACCCCTTTGTCAGCGAACCCAAGCGCCGCTTGCGGATGCTCTCGGAAATCTGTGCCGGGGAAAACCTATGAGCAGCCCACCTGTGTCAAAAGAGTACTTGAGCAAAAACTACGTCGAAGAAACCAAGTTCGGCTTCTGGTTCCTGCGCAGCCACACCTGGCAGCATCACGTACTGCGCGTGGCCATCAACGACCTGCGCAGCCTGTTCAACGCGCCGCTGCCCGAGGCCTCGGTGCTGCTGGATGCCGGTTGTGGCCAGGGCAAATCGTTCGGCTATTTGCAGCAGGTGTTCGCCCCCAAGCGCCTGATCGGCCTGGACGCCGACCCGCACAGCCTCGACCTGAGCCGTGCCGAAGCGGCGCGCCAGGGCATAGCGATCGAGCTGATCGGCAGCGATTGCGCGACCCTCAAGGTGGCCGATGAAAGTGTCGATATCCTGTTCTGCCACCAGACCTTCCACCACCTGGTGGAGCAACAGCGGGCACTGACCGAGTTCTATCGGGTGCTCAAGCCCGGCGGCTACCTGCTGTTTGCCGAGTCCACCGAAGCCTACATCGACACTTGGGTAATTCGCTGGCTGTTCCGCCACCCGATGCAGGTGCAGAAAAGTGCCGATGAGTACCTGGAGATGATCCGCGACCAGGGTTTCGAGTTTGGCCCGCAAAACGTGTCGTACCCGTACCTGTGGTGGAGCCGCTCGGCAGACTTCGGCCTGCTGGAGCGTTGGGGCCTGCGCCAGCCCAAGCCGTTTGGCCAACGTGAAGAGACCCTGGTGAATGTGGTTGCGCGCAAGCCCCTCGCAGGCCCGCCAGCATGATCCGCGCGCTGTTGATCGGCGGCCTGTTGCTGCTGGCCGCCTGCGCCAGCCAGCCGCCGCTGCCGGTGCATACGCCAAGCCTGGCCTTGCCCCTGCAACTGCATATCGAGCGCGAGCAGGATGGTCAGCGCCAGGACTGGTTGTTGGTGATCCAGCGCGAAGGCCAGGCCTTGCGCTGGTCGCTGCTGGACCCGCTGGGCATCCCCCTGGCCCGGCAAAAGCTGGTGGCCGGGGCTTGGCAGGCAGATGGCCTGCTGCCGCCCAACCCCCAGGCCCGCGAGTTGTTTGCCGCCTTGCTATTTGCTTTGACACCCGCCGCCGAGCTGCCCGGCAACTACCCCCAAGCCCGTGAAGACGATGGCGTGCGGGCCCTCAAGCCGCACTGGCAGGTGATCTACCGCGCACCCTTGATCTTCAGCGTGAACATGCCGGGCCAGCACCTGAACTACCGCGTCAGCGCGCTTGAGAGCAGCCCATGACCGCCTACCTCAATGCCCTGGGGATCATCTGCGCCCTGGGCCGTGGCCAGCAGCAAGTGCGGCGCAACCTGTTTGCCGGGGATAGCTCGGGCATGCGCGCCGAGAGCGGCTGGGTGCCCGAGCGGGTACTGCCGGTGGGCAGCGTGCCTGGCGAGCTGACACCGCTGCCGCCGCACCTGGCGCAACAGAGCAGTCGCAATAACCAGTTGCTGCTGGAGGCCGCCTTGCAGATCGAAGGCCCGATCCGGCAGGCGATCCACACCTTTGGCGCCGCGCGCATCGGGATTGTGCTGGGCACCAGCACCTCGGGCATCGATGAAGCCAGCCGCGGCATTGCCCACTATCTGCAAGAAGGGCACTTCCCTGACGATTATGACTACCGGCAACAGGAACTCGGCGCCCCGGCCAACTTCCTCGCCGACTGGCTGCAACTGAGCGGCCCGGCCTATGTGATTTCCACGGCCTGCACCTCCAGCGCCCGCGCCCTGATGAGCGCGCGCCGCCTGCTGGACCTGGGCCTGTGCGATGCGGTGCTGTGCGGCGGGGTCGACAGCCTGTGCAAGCTGACCCTCAATGGCTTTACCTCGCTGGAGGCGGTGTCCGCCGAGCGCTGCAACCCGTTTTCGCTGAACCGCAATGGCATCAATATCGGTGAGGCGGCGGTGCTGTTCCTGATGAGCAAGACCCCAGGGCCCATCGCCCTGCTGGGCAGCGGCGCCAGTTGCGACGCGCACCATATTTCCGCGCCGGAGCCCAGTGGCAAGGGCGCATTGCAGGCGATGAGCAAGGCCCTGGCCAACGCGAAGTTAGCACCGGCGCAGATCGGTTACCTGAACCTGCACGGCACCGCCACCCAGCATAACGACGCCATGGAAAGCCTGGCCGTGGCCAGCCTGTTTCCGGCGGGCGTGGCCTGCTCCTCGACCAAGCCACTGACCGGCCATACCCTCGGCGCCGCCGGGGCGCTGGAAGCGGCGTTTTGCTGGCTGAGCCTGCTCGAGGGCACGCTGGCGCCGCATCTCTGGGACGGCCACGCCGACCCGGCGCTGCCCGCCCTGCGCTGGGCCAAGGTCGGCGACCCCCTGGAAAAACGCTACCTGATGAGCAACTCGTTTGCCTTCGGTGGCAATAACGTCAGCCTGATTATCGGAGACGCCCCATGAGCCATTGGCCACTCGCCGAACTGCTGCCCCACGCCGGGGACATGATCCTGATCGACCAGGTGCTGGCCTTCGATGAAGAGCAGATCCGCACCCGCGCCACCGTCAAGCCCGGCGGCCTGTTCAACCGCCCTGACGGCAGCCTGCCGGCCTGGGTCGGCGTCGAGTTGATGGCGCAAAGCGTCGCGGCCTATGCCGGCTGCCGCGCACGCCAGAACGGTGAAGCCGTGGCGTTGGGCTTCCTGCTGGGCACCCGTAAATTCGAGTGCAATGTCGAGCACTTTCCCGCCGGCACCGAACTGACCATCCACGGCCTGCGCTCCCTGGAAGACGACAACGGCATGGGTGTGTTCGAGTGCCACCTGACCGGCGACGGGATCCAGGCCAGCGCGCGCCTGAACGTATTTCGACCGCCCCAGGCGGCCAACTATTTAGCTGAATCGAAGGACACCCGTCATGACTGAATCCGTACTGGTCACCGGCTCCAGCCGGGGTATCGGCCGTGCTATCGCCCTGCGCCTGGCCCAGGCCGGCCATGACATTGTGCTGCATTGCCGCAGTGGCCGCGCCGAGGCGGATGCCGTACAGGTCGAGGTCGAGGCCCTGGGCCGCAAGGCGCGGGTGCTGCAATTCGATGTGGCGGACCGTGCCACCTGCAAGCAGATCCTTGAAGCCGACGTAGAAGCCCACGGCGCCTATTACGGCGTGGTGTTGAACGCCGGCCTGACCCGCGATGGCGCGTTCCCGGCGCTGTCGGCAGACGACTGGGACGTGGTGATGCGCACCAATCTCGACGGTTTCTACAATGTGCTGCACCCGGTGATGATGCCGATGATCCGGCGTCGCGCGGCCGGGCGCATTGTGTGCATCACCTCGGTCTCGGGGCTGATCGGCAACCGTGGCCAGGTCAATTACAGCGCGTCCAAGGCCGGCCTGATCGGCGCCGCCAAGGCCCTGGCCATTGAGCTGGGCAAACGCAAGATCACCGTCAACTGCGTGGCTCCGGGCCTGATCGACACGGCGATGCTCGACGAGAACGTGCCGGTGGAAGAATTGATGAAGATGATCCCCGCGCAACGCATGGGCACCCCCGAAGAGGTCGCCAGTGCGGTGAACTTCCTGATGTCGGCCGAGGCCGGCTACATCACCCGCCAGGTCCTGGCCGTGAACGGGGGCCTGTGCTAATGAAACGTGTGGTAGTCACCGGCATGGCCGGCATGACCTCCCTGGGCTGCGACTGGGACACCATCGTCGCCAACTTCCGTGCCCAGCGCAGCGGTATCCGGCGCATGGACGAGTGGGATCGCTTCAGCGAACTGAACACCCGTTTGGCCGGGCCGATTGACGACTTTGTCGTGCCGGCCCACTGGACCCGCAAACAACTGCGCAGCATGGGCCGGGTCTCGCGCCTGGCGGTGTGGGCGGCCGAGCAGGCGTTGCACGACGCCGGCCTGCTGGGCGATGCGTCGATCAAGGATGGGCGCATGGGGGTAGCCTGCGGCTCATCCACCGGCAGTACCGATGAGATCAAGGCATTCGGCAATATGCTGCTCAACTCGGTGGCCGAAGGCCTGAACGCCAACTCCTATGTGCGCATGATGCCGCACACCACGGCGGCCAATATCAGCATTTTCTTTGGCCTCACCGGGCGCCTGATCCCCACCTCCAGCGCGTGCACCAGCGGCAGCCAGGGCATCGGCTATGCCTATGAAGCGATCAAGTTCGGCCGCCTGCCGCTGATGCTCGCCGGCGGCGCCGAAGAGCTGTGCCCCACCGAAGCCATGGTGTTTGACGCGCTCTACGCCACCAGCCTGAAAAACGACGCCCCGCAAACCAGCCCACGCCCCTACGACAGCGGCCGCGATGGCCTGGTGATCGGCGAGGGCGGCGGCATGCTGGTGCTTGAAGAGCTGGAACATGCCCTGGCCCGCGGTGCGCCTATCCATGCCGAGATCGTCGGTTTTGGCAGCAACGCCGACGGCCAGCACACCACCCGTCCCGAGCAGGTCACCATGCGCCGGGCGATGGAGCTGGCCCTCGAAGATGCCGGCCTGGCACCGGATGCCATCGGTTACGTGAACGGCCACGGCACCGCCACCGAACAAGGCGACATAGCCGAGACCCTGGCCACCAGCAGCCTGTTCGGCAGCCGCATGCCCATCAGCTCGCAGAAGAGCTTCCTGGGCCATACCCTGGGCGCCTGCGGGGCGCTGGAGTCGTGGTTCAGCATCGAGATGATGAACCGCGACCAGTACGTGCCGACCTTCAACCTCGATCAAGTCGACCCGCGCTGCGGCGAACTGGATTACCTGCGCGGCGAGTTCCGCCAGATGCACAACGACTACGTGATGAACAACAACTTTGCCTTTGGCGGCGTCAACACGTCGCTGATCTTTCGCCGCTGGCAGTAAGCCTTTTAATTGATTGGAGAGAACGCAATGTCTTCGTTGCTACGCGCCACCCTTATCGCCCTGACCCTGCTGACCGCTGCCGGCTGTACCAGCAAGCCGGTGCTCAACACCCAGCACGCACTCGCCGCCAACGAGCAGGTCAGTGAAGAGAAAATGAAACAGAGCATCCTCACTGCCCTGGACAAGCGCAACTGGACCGTACAGCGCGCCGACCCACGCCTGATCCAGGCCCAGATCAACGTGCGCAACCGCTACTCCGCCGAAATCGACATCCGCTACACCGGCACCAGCTACGCCATCACCTACCGCGACAGCCAGGAACTGGGCTACAAGGACGGCAAGATCCACCGCAACTACAACCGCTGGGTGAGCATGCTCGACCGCGACATCATGGCCGGGCTGCGCACAAGCGGCGCAGCGCAAGCAGGCACGGCGGCGCAGTTGTTCAAGGAGACGGGGACGTCGAAGCAGAACTGATCGGCGCCTGAAAAACCGGCATCTACCTAGCACCAGAAACGACAAAGGGCGCCTTTCGGCGCCCTCTTCACAAGCAGGCTGGCTTGTCATCGCCTTGTCCTGCCCGGCTCTGCGATGGCTGGATTTCCAGGATCCTCAGAGTCTCACAAGCCCCTTTCGGGAACTGGGTCAGTATGCCTGAAATACCGGGCAGGACAATCCGTGGCAAAACGCCTCCTGTCGGCTAACGCACTCGTCAAAGGCCAAGTGCACCGCGCACCGCCGCCTTGACAGCCAAAAACTGCTCACTGGAAAGTTCGGCGATTTTGTAAGTTCGTTTGCCATGCCGATCCTTATTGTAAATGGCTTTCAAGCTGCAAGTGGTGTGCGAGTACCGTCTGCGGCGCCGTGGTACTTAAAGGCACAACCGTTACCAACAGCTTATTGGTCCTGTGCCTGCGTATCACAATAACAGGTCTGATCTTGATGATTTCCGGCACCTCATAGCCTCGAAAATCACAAATCAACACGCTGCCTTCTTTGGGCTGATAGAGAAGTGTCATCCATGTCACTCAGTGAAAAAGAAACGATTCTGCGCAACTCCAAGGCAAATCACTAAATCGGTTCCGTTACCCGATATGTGACCGCCGCTACACCAACGCCTTACGCGTCAGCAGCTCGACAAACGCCTTGGCCATGGGTGACTGCTGGTCCTTGCGCTGTACCAGCCATACCGCCGTCACCGCCTCCGGGTCGAGCAAGGGGCGGTAGACCACGCCGTCGATGCGGATGCGCTGGTACGACGCCGGCAACACCGACACCCCCAACCCCGCCGCCACCAGGCCGATGATGGTCATGGCCTCGCCGGCCTCCTGGGCAAAATGCGGGCTAAAGCCTGCGTCGCGAGCCAGGCTGAGCAATTGGGCATACAGGCCGCTGCCATAGGCCCGTGGGAAAAATACAAAAGGTTCGTCAGCCAACTGCGTCAGGTGCAAGCCTCGTTCGCTGCCTTGCGCCAATGGATGGCCGGCACTGAGCACCGCCACCAGGGGCTCACGCATCAACTCCACGACACTCAGTGAGTCCGGCAAGGGCAACGGGCGCATCAAGCCGACCTGGATCGACTCATCCACCAGCGCATCCGCCACTTCGGTACTGCTCATTTCCTGCAGGTTCAGGTGCACCGCCGGGAAGGCCTGGCGAAAAGCAAAAATCGCTTGTGGGATGCTGGAGTTGAACGGCGCCGAAGAGGTGAAGCCAATCTTCAGTTCACCCAGTTCCCCCAACTGCGCACGGCGCGCCACATCCGCAGCCTTGTCGACCTGCGCCAGCACCAGGCGGGCTTCCACGAGGAACAGGCGCCCAGCCTCGCTCAGCTCGACCCGACGATTGGTGCGCTCGAACAGCCGCGCGCCGACCTGCTGTTCCAGCGCCTGGATCTGCTGGCTCAAGGGCGGCTGGGAGATACCCAGGACCTGGGCAGCCCTGCCGAAATGCAGCTCTTCAGCCACGGCGATGAAGTAGCGCAAGTGGCGCAATTCCATAAAAACCTCATTAGGTCGTAAAAGCTATCAAACAGGTCGAACAATATATTGGAAAGAATCATTAGCCAGCTATATTCTTTTTTGCATGGCCAGTCCTGGCTGCCTTTGCTTCCCGAGGTCCCGCGTGAAAGCTGCTGTCGCTCCACTTGCCCAAGAACGTCCGCCCACCGCCCTGGATGAGGTGGTGGCACAGCTCAACGACGCGTACATCGAAAAAGGTACGCCGATGTTTATGCGTACGGTGCTGGCGCTGTTTTCCGGCGGCTTTGCCACCTTTGCCCTGCTGTATTGCGTACAGCCGATGATGCCGGCGCTGTCCCACGAGTTTTCCATCAATGCCGCGCAGAGCAGCCTGATCCTTTCTGTCTCCACCGCGATGCTCGCCTTTGGCCTACTGATCACCGGGCCAGTTTCCGATCGCCTGGGGCGAAAGCCGGTGATGGTCACCTCGCTGTTCTGCGCTGCGGTGTGCACCATCGCCAGCGGCCTGATGCCGACCTGGGAAGGCATCCTGTGGATGCGCGCGTTGCTGGGCCTGTCCCTTAGTGGCTTGGCAGCCGTGGCCATGACCTACCTCAGCGAAGAGATCCACCCGCAGCACATCGGCTTGGCCATGGGCCTGTATATCGGCGGCAACGCGATTGGCGGCATGAGCGGGCGCCTGATCACTGGCGTGTTGATCGACTTTGTCAGCTGGCACACGGCAATGCTGATCATCGGCGCCCTGGCGCTGATTGCGGCGACAGTGTTCTGGAAGATCCTGCCACCCTCGCGCAACTTCCGCGCCAGCAGCCTCAAGCCGCGCAACCTGATCAATGGCTTTGTCATGCACTTCAAGGATGCCGGCCTGCCGTGGCTGTTTCTCGAAGCCTTCGTCCTGATGGGCGCCTTCGTCACGCTGTTCAACTACATCGGCTACCGCTTGCTGGCCGATCCCTACGACCTGAGCCAGGCGGTGGTGGGCTTGCTGTCGGTGGTGTACCTATCGGGCATCTACAGCTCGGCGAAGATTGGCTCGCTGGCCGACCGCCTGGGCCGCCGCCGCGTCCTGTGGGCCACGATTGTGCTGATGCTCGCCGGCATCACCCTGACCCTGTTCAGCCCGCTGGCGCTGATTATCATCGGCATGCTGATCTTCACCTTCGGCTTCTTCGGCGCCCACTCGGTAGCCAGCAGTTGGATTGGCCGCCGCGCCCTGAAAGCCAAGGGCCAGGCTTCGTCGCTGTACCTGTTCAGCTATTACGCGGGGTCGAGTATTGCCGGGACGGCCGGTGGGTTTTTCTGGCATTACGCCGGGTGGAACGGGATTGGCGGGTTTATCGTGGCGCTGCTGATCGTGGCGCTGCTGGTGGCGTTGAAGCTGGCGAAGTTGGCGCCGCTGAGACAAACAGTGGCTTGAAGTGCTCCTGGATAAAGCGCCTCACTGCGTTTTTCTCACCACAGGCTTGCGCTTCATTGCGGTAGTTATCGAGTCATAACACGCCGTGGCACGCCCCGCGTCCCACTCCGCCTGCATCGCCGAAAACAGCTCAACGTCGATTCGTGCTTGATGAGTAACGAGCGCCTCGGACATGGCCTCTGCGATTCGCTCGATGATCACCCCAGGCTTCTCCACAGCACAGTGTTTACGACCGAACTCCATCAGTTGCTGACGGTCCGGGTAGGTTTTCACCTTGTTCATTTTGATTGCCAACGTGCGATCAACCAATGAGCGGCCGGATTTTGGGTTGTAGTTCTCATACACCGTGGTAGTGGTCACATCGAACACGGGCGCCAGCCGCACCGTTTCACGAGCGCCCGGATGGGTGTAGATCACCCCGAAATTCTTCAAGTGCGCATCACCGTTATGCACCATCACCGACAAGCAGACCGAGAAAAAAAACCGCTCAAGATCACGTAACGGGTCGCCATGTGAGCAGACATGGTCAATGACTGCAGCAAGGGTTTCGTAGCTCTGGGAATACTTGTAATTGTCATGGGGGTCTTTGTTGAGCCCCAAGAGCACAGCCATGTCTTCAAAACCGAGCCGGCCAGATGGCGTCAAGTCAAAGCGCTCCATGACAAACAGATCGCCACCTTCAGACAGCCAGAATGGTGGTGTTTCCATCCCCGCTAAGCGCGCAGCTTCCATGCAGAGGAACTCGTTCTGGGCCAGGTGAGCGTACTCATCGGCACCAGACTTCACGATCAGGTCGGAACTGAGCATGGTTTTGCGGCTACCGGTCAGCTTATCCAGGTCAGGTACCAGCACTTTGGGCTGCACGCCGGAAATACCCGACTCGAAGTACGTTTGCACCAGAAACTCGAATATGCCCTGGGAGGTATCGGCCGAAAGTATTTGCTCAAGCCCAACCTGAGCACGCACGGCAACCGACGCTTCGACTGGGTTTTGATAGGTCAGACGTCCGATCTGGTTCCCGCCGATTACCGATAACAGGCGCATCTCATCTACCTGCATGTGCTTGGCCATCCGGCGTTTTATCTGATCGGCGAGAAAACCCTCCGGCACGTTCATATCAAAAATCGGATGCAACACATTGCTGACCGCAGGCGTAGGGTCATAAGGCATGACCAGCGACACCTCGCGCTCGGCATCGGCAGACGCGTAGGCAAACGAGAACTGGGAGCCCTTGGACAGCGCGCCTGAGTTCCCCTGTGGGGCTACGACATTGAGCAATTTGACTCTACTCATCGTGCTCCACCAGATCCGCCAGGGATTTGAGATCGATGCGTTTGTCGACGACTTCCAAGGCCATCCCGAGTGCCGAGATCACCCGGAATACCGTGTACATCGCGACGTTCTCACCCGCTTCAAGATCAATGATGGTCTTGCGATTGCACTTGGCACGGTCCGCCAGTTGCGCCTGGCTGTAACCTTTGGCGCGACGCAACTGGCGTATCCTTTCACCGAGGTCAGGTGGATTAGTCAGCAACATAATGTTACCCATATCGGACTTTATAGAGTAAATCATACATTTAGTCCTATATGACGGACTTTACAAGCCTCTTACGTCCGTTGCCCACTCATAAAACCGACCCAAAAAAACGCCCAGCCTAAGCCGGGCGTTTTTTATAGGCTGCAATCACTCGTGATACTGCGCCGACAACTCATGCACCGCCCGCAGGAACGCGCCCGCATGCTCCGGGTTCACTTCCGGGGTGATGCCATGGCCGAGGTTGAACACATGGCCACTGCCCTTGCCGTAGCTGGCGAGGATGCGCCCCACTTCGCTGCGGATCGCCTCTGGCTTGGCGTAGAGCACGGTCGGGTCCATGTTGCCTTGCAGGGCCACTTGGTTGCCGACGCGGCGACGGGCTTCGCCCAGGTCGCAGGTCCAGTCCAGGCCCAATGCATCGGCGCCCGCATCGGCGATGCTTTCCAGCCACAGGCCGCCGCCCTTGGTGAACAGGATCACCGGCACTTTGCGGCCTTCGTGTTCGCGGATCAGGCCGCTGACGATTTTGCGCATGTAGGCCAGGGAGAATTCCTGGTACGCCGCCGCCGACAGGTTGCCACCCCAGGTGTCGAAGATCTGCACCGCTTGCGCACCGGCCATGATCTGGCCGTTGAGGTAAGACACGACCGACTGCGCCAGCTTGTCCAGCAGCAGGTGCATGGCTTGCGGGTTGTCGTAGAGCATGGCCTTGGTCTTGCGGAAATCTTTCGACGAGCCGCCTTCGACCATATAGGTGGCCAGGGTCCACGGGCTGCCGGAGAAGCCGATCAGCGGTACGCGGCCGTTGAGTTCGCGGCGGATGGTGCTGACGGCGTCCATCACATAACCGAGGTCTTTGTGTGGATCAGGGATCGGCAGGGCTTCGATATCGGCCAGGGTGCTGATCACTTTCTTGAAGCGTGGACCTTCGCCGGTTTCAAAGTACAGGCCTTGGCCCATGGCATCGGGGATGGTCAGGATATCGGAGAAGAGGATGGCCGCATCCAACTGAGGATAGCGGTCCAGCGGCTGCATCGTGACCTCACAGGCAAACTCCGGGTTCATGCACAGGCTCATGAAATCGCCTGCGTTGGCGCGGCTGGCGCGGTATTCCGGCAGGTAGCGACCGGCTTGACGCATCATCCACACGGGGGTGACGTCTACGGGTTGCTTGAGCAGGGCACGAAGGAAACGGTCGTTCTTGAGGGCAGTCATGTCGGCATCCGCAAAAAAAGTGCGGGCATTTTCTCAGAGCCGGACGCAAAAGGCACGGTATGCACCGTGCCTTTTGTCTATAGGGTCAATTTGTCGCGGCCGATCGTTCCCACGCGGAGCGTGGGAACGATCAGATCAGACCTGCAAGTAGTCCAGGATGCCTTCGGCGGCATTGCGGCCTTCAAAGATCGCCGTCACCACCAGGTCAGAACCGCGCACCATATCGCCACCGGCGAAGATTTTCGGGTTGCTGGTCTGGTGCTTGTACTGGCCCTGCTCCGGGGCCACGACGCGGCCCTGGCTGTCGGTCTGGATCTGGAACTGCTCGAACCACGGCGCCGGGCTTGGGCGAAAGCCAAAAGCGATGACCACGGCATCGGCCGGGATGATCTCTTCGGAACCCGGGATCGGCTCGGGGCTGCGACGGCCACGGGCGTCCGGTTCGCCGAGACGGGTCTCGACCACCTTCACGCCTTCGACGCGACCTTCACCGACAATAGCGATCGGCTGGCGGTTGTAGAGGAACTTCACGCCTTCTTCCTTGGCGTTCTTCACCTCTTTGCGCGAGCCCGGCATGTTGGCTTCGTCACGGCGATAGGCACAGGTCACCGATTTGGCGCCCTGGCGGATCGACGTGCGGTTGCAGTCCATCGCGGTGTCGCCACCGCCCAGCACCACGACCTTCTTGCCTTTCATGTCGACGAAATCTTCCGGCGACTTTTCAAAGCCCAGGTTGCGGTTGACGTTGGCGATCAGGAAGTCGAGCGCGTCGTACACGCCCGGCAGGTCCTCACCGGCAAAGCCGCCCTTCATGTAGGTGTAGGTGCCCATGCCCATGAACACCGCATCGTATTCTTCGAGCAGTTGCTCCATGGTCACGTCTTTGCCGATCTCGGTGTTCAGGCGAAACTCGATGCCCATGCCGGTGAAGACTTCGCGGCGATTGCTCAACACAGTCTTTTCCAGCTTGAACTCGGGGATGCCGAAGGTCAGCAGGCCGCCGATTTCCGGGTTCTTGTCGAACACCACCGGGGTCACGCCGCCACGCACCAGCACGTCGGCACAACCCAGGCCCGCCGGGCCTGCGCCGATGATCGCCACGCGCTTGCCGGTCGGTTTGACCTTGGACATGTCCGGGCGCCAGCCCATGGCGAACGCGGTGTCGGTGATGTACTTCTCCACCGAACCGATGGTCACCGCGCCAAAACCGTCATTGAGGGTACACGCACCCTCGCACAGACGATCCTGGGGACACACCCGGCCGCAGACTTCCGGCAGGGTGTTGGTCTGGTGCGACAGTTCGGCGGCGGCGAGGATGTTGCCCTCGGCCACCAACTTGAGCCAGTTGGGAATGAAGTTGTGCACCGGGCACTTCCATTCGCAATACGGGTTACCGCACCCCAGGCAGCGGTGGGCCTGTTCGGCCGAGTGCTGGGGTTTGAAGGGCTCGTAGATTTCCACGAACTCTTTCTTGCGTTGACGCAACAGTTTCTTCTTCGGATCTTTGCGCCCGACATCGATGAACTGGAAGTCGTTATTCAGACGTTCAGCCATGTTAAAACCTCATCAAACTCTTCAGGCGCATATCACTGCGGGTTGGCACGGATGCTGGAAAGCAACGATTTCAGGTTGGCCGCCTTGGGCTTGACCAGCCAGAAACGACGCAGGTAATCATCGAGGTTCTCGGCGAGGTTACGACCCCATTCGCTGCCGGTTTCCTCGACGTACTCGTCCAGCACGTGCTGCAAGTGGTTCCGGTAGGACTCCATGGCTTCGCCGCTGATCCGCTGGATCTCGACCAACTCGTGGTTGACCTTGTCGACGAAGGTGTTGTCCTGATCCAGCACATAGGCGAAACCGCCGGTCATGCCCGAACCAAAGTTGTAACCGGTCTTGCCCAACACGCAGACAAAGCCACCGGTCATGTACTCGCAGCAGTGATCGCCCGTGCCTTCAACCACAGTGTGGGCACCGGAGTTACGCACGGCGAAACGCTCACCGGCGGTCCCTGCGGCAAACAGCTTGCCACCGGTGGCGCCGTACAAGCAGGTGTTGCCGATGATGGCACTGTCCTGGGTCTTGTAGATGCTACCCGCTGGCGGGACGATCACCAGCTTGCCGCCGGTCATGCCCTTGCCCACGTAGTCGTTGGCGTCGCCTTCGAGGTACATGTGCAGGCCGCCGGCGTTCCACACGCCAAAGCTCTGGCCGGCAGTGCCCTTGAAGCGGAAGGTGACCGGCGCCTTGGCCATGCCCTGGTTGCCATGCTTGCGCGCGATTTCGCCGGAGATGCGTGCGCCGATGGAGCGGTCGCAGTTGCAGATATCCAGGGCAAACTCGCCACCGCTGGCGTCATTGATCGAAGAGCCGGCCATGTCGACCATTTGCTCGGCCAACAGGCCTTTGTCGAACGGTGGGTTGCGCTCCACCTGGCAGAATTGTGGCTTGTCTGCCGGGATATGATCGCTGCCCAACAGCGGCGTCAGGTCCAGGTGCTGTTGCTTGGCGGTCTGGCCCTGAAGGATATCCAGCAGATCGGTACGCCCGATCAGTTCTTCCAGGGAGCGCACACCGAGCTTGGCCAGCCACTCACGGGTTTCTTCAGCGACGTAGGTGAAGAAATTCACCACCATGTCGACGGTGCCGATGTAGTGATCCTTGCGCAGCTTCTCGTTCTGCGTGGCCACGCCGGTGGCGCAGTTGTTCAGGTGGCAGATGCGCAGGTATTTGCAGCCCAGGGCAATCATCGGCGCGGTGCCGAAGCCGAAGCTTTCGGCGCCGAGGATCGCGGCCTTGATCACGTCGAGGCCGGTTTTCAGGCCGCCATCGGTCTGCACCCGGACTTTGCCACGCAGGTCGTTGCCGCGCAGGGTCTGGTGGGTCTCGGCCAGGCCCAGCTCCCACGGTGCGCCGGCGTACTTGATCGAGGTCAGCGGCGAAGCGCCGGTGCCGCCGTCGTAGCCGGAGATGGTGATCAGGTCGGCATAGGCCTTGGCCACGCCAGCGGCGATGGTGCCCACACCGGCTTCGGCGACCAGCTTCACCGAGACCAGGGCCTGCGGGTTGACTTGCTTGAGGTCGAAAATCAGCTGCGACAAGTCTTCAATCGAGTAGATGTCATGGTGCGGCGGTGGCGAGATCAGGGTCACGCCCGGCACGGCATAACGCAGCTTGGCGATCAGGCCATTGACCTTGCCGCCTGGCAACTGGCCGCCTTCACCGGGCTTGGCGCCCTGGGCGACTTTGATCTGCAGCACTTCGGCGTTGACCAGGTATTCCGGGGTTACGCCGAAACGGCCAGTGGCCACCTGCTTGATTTTCGAGCTCTTGATGGTGCCGTAGCGCGCCGGGTCTTCGCCGCCTTCGCCGGAGTTGGAACGCGCACCCAGGCGGTTCATGGCTTCAGCCAGGGCTTCATGGGCCTCGGGCGACAAGGCGCCCAGGGAAATACCGGCGGAGTCGAAGCGCTTGAGGATCGATTCCAGCGGCTCGACTTCGGCAATGTCCATTGGCGTGTCCAGGGTCTTCACCTGGAACAGGTCGCGGATCATCGACACCGGGCGGTTATCCACCAGTGCGGTGTATTCCTTGAACTTGGCGTAGTCGCCCTGCTGCACAGCGGCTTGCAGGGTGCTGACCACATCCGGGTTGTAGGCGTGGTATTCGCCACCGTGCACGAACTTGAGCAGGCCACCTTGCTGGATCGGCTTGCGCGCGCTCCAGGCCTCCAGGGCCAGGGCTTTCTGTTCGGCTTCGATATCAACGAAACGCGCGCCCTTGATGCGGCTTGGCACGCCACGGAAACTCAGTTCGCAGACTTCTTCCGACAGGCCGATGGCCTCGAACAACTGCGCGCCACGGTAAGAGGTGACGGTGGAGATGCCCATCTTCGACAGGATCTTCAGCAGGCCCTTGGTGATGCCTTTGCGGTAGTTCTTGAACACCTCGTACAAATCGCCCAGCACTTCGCCGGTGCGGATCAGGTCGCCCAGCACTTCATAGGCCAGGAACGGATACACCGCCGAGGCGCCAAAGCCAATCAGCACCGCAAAGTGGTGCGGGTCGCGGGCGGTGGCGGTTTCGACAAGGATGTTGGAGTCGCAGCGCAGGCCTTTTTCGGTCAGGCGGTGGTGCACCGCGCCGGTAGCCAGGGAGGCGTGGATCGGCAGCTTGCCCGGGGCGATATGGCGGTCGGTCAGCACGATCTGGGTGCGACCGGCACGCACGGCTTCTTCGGCCTGATCGGCGACGTTGCGCACCGCGGCTTCCAGGCCGAGGCTCTCGTCATAGTTCAGGTCGATGATCTGGCGGTCGAAGCCTGGACGCTCCAGGGTCATCAACGAACGCCACTTGGCCGGGGAAATCACCGGCGAGCTGAGGATCACCCGGGAGGCGTGCTCTGGCGATTCCTGGAAGATATTGCGCTCGGCACCGAGGCACACTTCCAAAGACATGACGATGGCTTCACGCAGCGGGTCGATCGGTGGGTTGGTGACCTGGGCGAACTGCTGGCGGAAATAGTCGTACGGCGTGCGCACGCGCTGGGACAGCACGGCCATCGGCGTGTCGTCGCCCATGGAGCCGACGGCCTCGTAGCCTTGCTCGCCCAGTGGGCGCAGCACCTGGTCGCGCTCCTCGAACGTGACCTGGTACATCTTCATGTACTGCTTGAGCTGGTCCACGTCATAGAACGCCGAGCCATGGTCGTTATCTTCCATGGTCGCCTGGATGCGCAGGGCGTTCTTGCGCAGCCATTGCTTGTACGGGTGGCGCGACTTCAGGCGGTTGTCGATGGCATCGGTGTCGAGGATCTGCCCGGTTTCGGTGTCCACGGCGAGGATCTGGCCAGGGCCGACGCGGCCTTTGGCAATCACGTCTTCAGGCTGGTAGTTCCACACGCCGACTTCCGACGCCAGGGTGATGAAGCCGTTGGTGGTGGTGACCCAGCGCGCCGGGCGCAGGCCGTTACGGTCGAGCAGGCACACCGCGTAGCGACCATCGGTCATGACCACGCCGGCCGGGCCGTCCCACGGTTCCATGTGCATCGAGTTGTACTCATAGAACGCCCGCAGATCGGGGTCCATGGTCTCGACGTTCTGCCACGCTGGCGGAATGATCATGCGCACGCCACGGAACAGGTCGATGCCGCCGGTGACCATCAGTTCCAGCATGTTGTCCATGCTCGAAGAGTCGGAACCCACGCGGTTGACCAGTGGGCCGAGCTCTTCGAGGTCCATCAGGTCGTTGGCGAACTTGGTGCGACGGGCCACGGCCCAGTTGCGGTTGCCGGTGATGGTGTTGATCTCGCCGTTGTGGGCGAGGAAGCGGAATGGCTGGGCCAGCGGCCATTTCGGCAGGGTGTTGGTGGAGAAGCGCTGGTGGAACACGCAGATCGCGGTTTGCAGGCGCTCATCGCTCAGGTCTGGATAGAAGGCGGTCAAGTCCGCCGGCATCATCAGGCCTTTATAAATGATGGTCTTGTGGGAAAAGCTGCAGATGTAGTGGTCGGTGTCCAGGGCGTTGGCCACGGACGAACGACGACGGGAGGTGAACAGCTTGATCGCCATGTCCTGGTCGCTCAGGCCGTCGCCTGCGATAAACACTTGTTCGATCTGCGGCAGGCGCTCATGGGCCAGGCGGCCGAGCACGCTGGTGTCGATTGGCACTTTGCGCCAGCCGACCAGTTGCAGGCCGGCGGCGAGGATCTCGCGGTTCATGTTCTCGCGAGCGGCCTCGGCTTTGACCGGGTCCTGATTGAAGAACACCATGCCCACCGCGTATTGCTTGGGCAAATCGGCGCCGAAGGTTTCCTTGGCGACAGCGCGCAGGAACAGGTCGGGCTTTTGAATCAGCAAGCCACAGCCGTCACCGGTCTTGCCGTCGGCGTTGATCCCACCGCGGTGGGTCATGCAGGTCAGGGCCTCGATGGCCGTTTGCAGAAGGGTATGACTGGGTTCGCCCTGCATATGGGCTATCAGGCCGAAACCACAGTTATCCTTGAATTCATCGGGTTGGTACAGACCTGCTTTCATAGACACTTTCTCACCAGGCTGCCTCTTATTTCGAGGCAAATTTCTTTTCAATTCAACCGGTTACCTTCCACGCCGAACGTACGCCGGCTTAGCGGGGGCAAAAGGGAGGTCATTGTACACACCGACACAGACGCCCACAAATTTGGCGACGAACTGTCGCAAATCTATGTCGCATTTATGAAAGGTTTAAAGCGATATGCTGTGCTAGTCAAAACTTTTTTAATTCTGACTGCTACTACTCAAAAGCTACTGTAACGCAGACACCACAAAGCGTGCGGCCTTCAGGGCAGCACGCTGTTGTCGTTTTTTTGAGGTGCTGAGAGGGCGACCTGGGTAAGGTCGCCGGATCTTCAGCGAGTTGTTGCGAGTTCTTGTTGAACGCTGGCAACAGTGCGAGGCCAAGGTTTACCAGCCTGAACCTTCGCTGGCAAGGCTTTGATCGCGGAATCGGCGGCCGCACGGCTCGGGAAACTGCCGTAGGTGATCACGTAGAGAGGCTTGCCGTTGAGCACTTTCTTGAAATAACGGTACTCGCCGCCCTGCTCTTTGACGAACGCCTGGGCATTGGCTTCAGAGCTGGTGCCGAGGATCTGCACCACGTAGTTCTTCGCCGGTTGGCTACCGTACCAGCCACTGCCGGCAGCGGCCTTGGCCACGGTCACCGGTTTTTCAGCAGGCTTGGCGGCTGGCACGGGCTTGGCCGCAGGGGCTGGCGCAGGCTTGACCACGGGCGCCGGAGCTGGCTTGGCGGTGGCAACCTGAGTCGGAGCAGGCGTTGGCGTGGCCGCAGGCACCGGTGCAGGGCTGGCTGTTGCGCCCGGTGGCGGAGCCACGGTGGTAACGGTCGGTGGCGTGGCGCTGGAGCCTTCTACCGGCACACCGTCGTCGCCTTCGGAAATGGCGCCGGCTTCTTCTGCCAGCGGGCCACGCATGACCGGCTGGCCGACCATCGGCAGGTTGGTAGGCTGGCCGGAACCGGCAAACTCAACGGCAGGCGCGCCGTTGGTGGTGGGCTTGCCCAGTGGCAGTTGTGCCTGCTCGGTCGGCGCACCTGGCGCGGTCGGGGCCTTGCTGCGGCCAGGAATCAGCCAGGCGGCGACAACGGCCACCACGACAACAGCAGAAATCGCCAGTACGTGTTTCTTCGGCATGGTGAACCCCATCTTTGGACGCTTAACCGCAGAGCGGCTGGCAATCATTGCTTCGATCATTGCATCCCGGGCCACCTGGTTGATGGTGCCAGGCCAGCCGTCGGAGCTTTCGTGAATATCAGAGATCTGCTGGGCAGAGAAAAGTTCGATGCCCTGGCCAGCACCTTCAAGGCGCTGGGCCAGGTACTCGCGGGTTTCTTCCTCTTCGTAGGGCTGCAATTCGATGACGTGGAACAGCTCTTGCTCGCCACTGAGCTGCTCCAGATCGGCAATCAGCGATGCCTCACCGAACAGGAACACATGGGGGCGACCTTCCGGCGTACCCGCCGCCAGGGCCAGCAACGCTTCCAGGGCGGACTCGTCGAGCTGCTCGGCGTCGTCCACCAGCAGGTAGACTTCCTGGCCGGTCAGACCCAGTTGCACCACTTGCTTGAGGATCGCGGTCGGCTCGGCATTGGCCACATCCAGCGCCTGGGCAACCTGGCGCAACACGCCGGCCGCATCGCCGGCGCCACGGGCGGAAACCACCACGCTCTGCACCGATTGCTTGTTGGTGCTGGCCACCAGGGCCTGGCGCAGCAGGGTCTTGCCGCTGCCCAGGGGGCCGGTGACCACCAGCAGCAACTGGCTGTAACGCGCCAGGTGGTGCAACTGCCCCAACACCGGCTTGCGTTGCGCAGGGAAAAACTTGAAACCGGGGACCCGTGGCGCAAAAGGGTCGTGGCTCAACTGGTAATGGCCGAGGAAAGCCTCGTCGGCATGCAAACTAGTCATCGGGATCTGGTTAACCTTTCAGCTGGGCCAGGGCGCGGTAATCCGCTCCCAGCGTGGCCTGTAGAATCTCTTTCGGATAATCGTCGGTCACTACCGCTTCGCCCATTCGGCGCAACAGCACCAGACGCAAACGACCATCGATCACTTTCTTGTCTATCGCCATATGTTCGAGGAAATCGGCCTCGGTCATTGCCTCAGGAGGAATGACCGGCAACCCGGCGCGCTGGAACAGGCGAATGCCGCGATCACGCTCTTGGACACTGATCCAGCCCAGGCGTTGCGACATCTCCAACGCCATCACTGTGCCAGCCGCCACGGCCTCTCCATGCAGCCAGACACCATAGCCCATGTGGGTTTCAATCGCATGGCCGAAGGTGTGGCCCAGGTTCAGGGTGGCACGCACGCCAGACTCACGTTCGTCGGCATTGACCACCAGCGCCTTGGCCGCACAGGAGCGGGAGATAGCCTCGGTCAGCGCCACCTGGTCCAGGTTGCGCAAGGCATCGACGTGCTCTTCAAGCCAGGTCAGGAACGGCTCATCGCAGATCAACCCGTACTTGATGACTTCCGCCAGGCCCGCCGACAGCTCGCGGGGCGGCAGGGTATTGAGGGTGGCGGTGTCGATCAGCACGGCATTGGGCTGGTAGAACGCGCCGACCATGTTCTTGCCCAGGGGATGGTTGATCCCGGTCTTGCCGCCCACCGACGAATCGACCTGGGACAGCAGAGTGGTCGGCACCTGGATAAAGTCCACGCCACGCTGGTAACAGGCCGCCGCAAAACCGGCCATGTCGCCGATAACGCCGCCGCCAAGGGCCACCACCGTGGTCCGCCGGTCGTGGCGTGCAGTGAGCAGGCCGTCAAAGATCAGTTGCAGGGTTTCCCAGTTCTTGAAGGCTTCGCCGTCGGGAAGAATCACCGAGATCACCGAATACGCCGCAAGGCTGCGACTCAGACGCTCAAGGTAGAGCGGCGCCACGGTCTGGTTGGAGATGATTGCCACTTGTCGCCCGGCAATATGCGGCGCGAGCAACTCGGGCTGGCCCAACAAACCTTCGCCAATATGGATCGGGTAGCTACGCTCGCCAAGATCGACCTTAAGTGTCTGCATGTGTCCCCGCGCTGAAGATGGAAGCAGGCGTCCTGCCCTGTATTAACGTTGTCGGCACCGTCGAGATCGGACGCTGCCTGATGGCTCTACGCCACACCTCGGACGGTTGCAACGCGTTGCCGAGGATAGCGCATTTCGGCCCTGGCTTTAACGGGGCGGCAGCTGCTGCAAGCGCTCGATAATGTCGATTACGACCATGCGCGGTGGCCGTTCATCGGTTTCTACCACCAGATCGGCGATTTCCCGATAAAGCGGATCGCGCAGTGTCAGCAAGTCCCGCAGGGTTTTTTCAGGGTTGGCGGTGCGCAGCAATGGTCGGTTGCGATCACGCGCGGTGCGCCCGACCTGCTGCTCGACCGAGGCATGCAAATACACCACCCGACCGCCGGCATGCAGCGCTCGCCGGTTTTCCTCGCGCATCACCGCGCCGCCGCCGGTGGCCAATACCACGCCATCGCAGCCGCACAGCTCGGCAATCATCGCCTGCTCGCGGTCACGAAAGCCCAGTTCGCCTTCCTTATCGAAGATCCACGGAATATTGGCACCCGTGCGCAATTCAATTTCCTTATCGGAGTCTTTGAATGGCAGGCGCAGCTCTTTGGCCAGCAAACGGCCGATGGTGCTTTTTCCAGCGCCCATCGGCCCTACAAGAATCAAATTTCGCACAGAATCAACGACTCACAGCAATCGCCTGGTTATTCATAATACGCGGAGTCAGGAATACCAGCAGCTCGGATTTTCTTTGGGCGACCACATCACGCCGGAAAAGGCGGCCAAGATACGGCACATCGCCCAAAAATGGCACTTTATCTACCACCTTGCTTTGGTTTTTCGAGAAAACCCCACCGAGGACGATGGTCTCGCCGTCCTTGACCAGCACCTTGGCGTTGACCTCGTTCTTCTTGATCGGCGGCACATCGTTGAGCTTGTTCAAGTAGTCCGGCTCGTCCTTGGTCACCCGGACCTCCATGATCACCTGGTCATCCGGGGTGATTTGCGGCGTCACCTCCAAAGAAAGCGAGGCTTCCTTGAACGAAACCGAGGTTGCCCCCTCGGACGTCGACTCCTGGTAAGGGATCTCGGTGCCCTTGAGAATCCGCGCAGTTTCCTTGTTGGACGTGACCACCTTGGGCTGGGAAATCACCTCGCCATTGCCGCCTTTTTCCATGGCGGTGAGTTCCAGGTCCAGCAGCACATTATCGGTGATAAACGCGATGCCCAGGCCGGAGCCTGGGTTAACCACGCCCAAGTCAACGAACGGCGAGCTATCGGGCGACTCGCCCTCACCTGACTGTTTTTTATCGACCCCACCACCACTCCAATTGCCTTTATTGCGCAGCAACCCACCCCAGCGCACACCGACGCTTTTGTCATAGTCGACATTAGCCTCGACTATCCGCGCCTCGATCATCACCTGGCGCACCGGAACATCCAGCTGATCGACGATACGCCGCAGCTCCTCCAGGCGCTCCCCCGTCTGGTAGGCGATGATGTTATTGGTGCGGTCATCTACCGTCACCGAACCGCGCTCATCGGTCGCCCCTTCAAGCCCGGCCACCGACTGGAACAACTTGGCCAGCTCAGACGCCTTGGCGTAATTGACCTGCAGCAGCTCCCGGCGCAGGGGCGCCAGTTCGGTCATCAACTTGCGCGACTCCAGGGCCAACAGCTCGCGCGCGGCCAACTCTTCGGCCGGCGCCACCAGCAGCACATTGGCCGTCACGCGCTTGTCGAGGCCCTTGGCTTGCAGCACCAGGTCCAGGGCCTGGTCCCACGGCACGTCCTTGAGACGCAGGGTAATCGAGCCCTGCACATCGTCGCCGGCCACCAGGTTGAGGCCGGCGACGTCGGCAATCTGCTGCAGTACGGCGCGCACCTCGATGTCCTGGAAGTTGAGGGACAGCTTGTCACCGGTAAACGGGCCACGCGCAGCATTCAGGGGCGAGCCGCCCGGTGGTGGCAAGTGAATCAGGTCGATCCGCTTGGGCACAGCCTCAGTCATCGGTGCCGTGAACGCTATCCATAGCGCCACACCGAAGGACGAAATAATCCTTTTCATTTTTTGCTTCCGTTATGAGTTCACGTTCAATACCAAGGTGCGCGGGCGCTCAAGCCAGGCGCCCTGACCATCGGGAAAAAGCTCGACCAGCTCCAACTGCCCCTCATGGATCGCCACGACGCGCCCATGATCGGCCCCCAGGTAATCCCCCACCGCCAGGCGATGAACACCTGCCGCGCCGCGCAGCAGGGCAAAGGTCTGCGCGCCCAGCGACAGGGTGCCGACCAACTGGAACTGATCGACGGCAAACCCTTCGAGAAACTGCCGGGGACGGTCGAGGTCCGGTGCGGGTCCAGGCTTGCCGGTGGGACGACTGGCGGGCTGGTCCGGTGGCTGGAAGGGATCACGCAGGGGTGGCGAGCTGGCGACAAACCGTGGCCCGGGCCTCGCTGCCGGCACGTCGTCGGCCAGCGGCAGCGCCTGCTGGCGGATCGCTTGCAACTCGTCATTCAGCGCCCGCAATTGCGGGTCACTGTCGCACCCCGCAAGCAATGCCAGGCTCAGGCCCACAACCTTGAGACGGCTCATGGCAAGGCTCCCTGGGCGCTGTACCTGTAGGTCTTGGCGAGCATCGTCAGGCTCAGCAAGGCGTCACCCTGGGAGCTGGCAGGGCGAATCACAAAGTCATGCAGGGTAACGATATGCGACAACCCGGCCACGCCACTGACGAAGGCCAGGAGGTCGTGATAGGTGCCGAGCAGTTTGAGCTGCATCGGCCGTTCGACGAACACGGGTTGCACCTGCTCGTCCAGCACACTGAGCTGCTCGACCTGCACGCCGCTGGCCTGCCCCAGCCGGGCGAAGTCTTCCAGCAGGCCGGGCATTTGCGTCAGCGTCGGCATTTGGCGCAACTGTTCGGTGAAGGCGGTGCGCAGGGTTTCAAGCTCGCGCACCACCCCTTCATGCTGGGCGGCTTGCCGGGCTTTGGCAGCAAACTGCTGGCGCAGCGTTATTTCTCCCGCCTCCTGACGCTGCAAGACCTCACGGGCGCTGCCCAGGTACACAGCATCCCCCGCCACCAGTACCAGCAAGGCGAGCACGACGCCCACCAGGAGCCGGCCAGCCAAAGGCCAGTGGGCGGTGTTGCGGTACAGCGTGGAGAGTCGCGGGAGTGCCAGCCCTGGCAGGCTGGACACAAGGCTCACCGCCCCGTCTCCTGAGGCTCCCCATGGTCCACCATCAACTGGAAGGCAGTGCCCGCACCGCCCTCCTCGGCCCGCACATGGCGCAGATTGGGCGCGTGCAGGGCGCTGGAGGCTTCCAGGCTGCGCATCAGCCAGGCAACATCATCACTGGACACCGCCGTGCCGAGGACCTCCACCGATGTGCCGCTGACGCTGACCTGGCTCAGTTGCACCCCATCCGGCACGGCACGAGCCAACTGGTCGAACAAGGCCTGGCCGGACGCACGATGGCTCTGCAGGTCTTCGACCACCTTCATCCGTTCCATCAGTTGCTGGCGCTGTTCGCGCAGCTCGTCGATGGTCTTGATGCGTGAGTCCAATATCGTGACCTGCTTGCTCAAGTGGTTGTTACGGGCCACTTGCCGATCAATCGCACGGTCGATGACGCGGTCGGCCAGCCATACCGCGGCCAATGCAATAAGGCTGATCACCAACAGGAAAATCAGGAAAAACCTGCGACGGCGCTCGGCGCGTTCTTCACGCCAGGGCAATAGGTTGATTCTTGTCATCAATCGAAACTCCTGAGGGCCAAACCGCAGGCGACCCGCAATCCCTGGGCATCGGCAGCCCATTGTGCACTATTGATCCCACGCCCCGGCGCTATCCGGGCGACCACCTGATCGGTCATCCGCGCCAGGGCAAATGCCTCTACATCCACGACTCGTGCAACCAGGCCGGCCAGGGCCAGCACCGCTTCGCGCGCTTCCACCTGCTCCTTGAGGCACGCCACAAGCAGCACATCAACATAACCGGGCTCACGACCCGAGGGGCCCTGGACCTGAAAATCAATCGCCACCTCATCCAGCGGATAAGGAATGTACTGCTCGGCTTCGCAGTGCAGGCGCCGCTCCATCTCGCCAGCCTCAAGCCCGGCCTCCAGCGCAACCACACGGCTGATCACCGAAGGCCCCGCCACGGCAACCGCCGCCTGCCTGACCTGGGTCTGCGCCCGGAACAATGCCTTGGAAAGGGCCTGCGCGACAACCTCCAGATCAACGATATTACTGTCGAGCACCGCGTGGCCCGGTAAAGGCTGGCTTGCATACGCGCGCACCGCATAGTCATCGCCGGCGCGGGCCAGCTCCAATATCTTCACGTCGCTGTCCTGGATGTCCACGCCCAGTACGGTATCGGCTTTTCGCCTGAAAAATCCCTTTTTCATAAAACTCCCTAAAGCTTTGCCTGTCTCAGGGCTGATCAATTTCGGGTTTGATGCATTCGGTCGGCTCGGTCCCGCAGCGCCCATGACGCCCCGAGGCGAAAAATGCTTTAATGCCCAGCGTTTTTTCCCGCTTTTTATCTGCAGGTCGGGTCGGCATGCCTACCCCCGACACCTAACTCATTCTTTTCTCTGGAAATCCAAAAGCCTTGATTCGTCTGCTGAAGTTTTTCGGGTACTCCTTCGTCGCTATCGTTTGCGGGCTGCTGCTCGTGTTCAGCGGCGCCTATCTCTACCTTAGCCCGGGATTGCCCTCGGTAGAGGCCCTGAGAAGTATCCAGTTGCAGATTCCTTTGCGGGTCTACAGCAGCGATGAAAAACTGATCGCGGAGTTCGGCGAAATGCGCCGCACCCCGATCCGTTTCGCCGACATTCCACCCAATTTCATCAATGCCCTGTTGTCGGCTGAAGACGATAATTTTGCCAACCACTATGGCGTGGACCCCAGCAGCCTGGTGCGCGCAGCCACGCAATTGGTAAAAAGCGGACACATTCAATCGGGCGGCAGCACCATCACCATGCAGGTGGCGAAGAACTTCTTCCTCACCAGCGAGCGCAGCTTTTCGCGCAAAGCCACCGAGATCCTCCTGGCGCTGCAGATCGAACGCCAACTGACCAAGGATGAAATCCTTGAGCTGTACGTCAACAAGATCTACCTGGGCAACCGCGCCTACGGGATCGAGGCCGCGTCCCAGGTGTACTACGGCAAGTCGATTCGCGATGCCAGCCTGGCACAAATGGCAATGATTGCCGGCCTGCCCAAGGCCCCGTCGCGCTTCAACCCGCTGGCCAACCCGGCCCGCAGCAAGGAACGCCGCGACTGGATCCTGGGGCGCATGTACAAGCTGGGCAAGATCGACCAGAGCGCCTATGAAAGCGCGGTGGCCGAGCCGTTGAACGCCAGCTACCACGTGCCGACGCCAGAAATCAGCGCCCCCTATATCGCCGAGATGGCCCGTGCCGAAATGGTCGGCCGCTACGGCAGCGACGCCTACACCGAAGGTTTCCGCGTTACCACGACCATTCCGAGCAACTTGCAGGAAATTGCCAACCACGCAGTACACGAAGGCCTGATCACCTACGACCAGCGCCATGGCTACCGTGGGCCGGAATCGCGCCTGCCGGGCAAGACCCTGAGCGCCTGGACCGTCGAGCTGGGCAAGCAGCGCTCCATCAGCGGCCTGGATCCGGCCATCGTCACCCAGGTGAAAAAAGATGGCGTGCAGGTCCTGACCCGCAGTGGCGAAGAACATGTGGCGTGGGACAGCATGAAGTGGGCCCGCCCCTTCCTGAACACCAACAGCATGGGGCCGATGCCCAAGCAACCGTCGGACGTGGCCCAGGTCGGCGACCTGATCCGCGTGCAGCGCCAGAAGGACGACAGCCTGAAATTCAGCCAGGTCCCGGTCGCCCAGGGCGCCCTGGTCTCCCTCGACCCGCAGAACGGCGCGATCCGCGCCCTGGTCGGTGGCTTCGCCTTCGAGCAGAGCAACTACAACCGCGCCACCCAGGCCAAGCGCCAGCCGGGCTCCAGCTTCAAGCCATTTGTCTACAGTGCCGCGCTGGATAACGGCTACACCGCCGCCAGCCTGGTCAACGACGCGCCGATCGTGTTTGTCGACGAGTACCTGGACAAGGTCTGGCGCCCGAAGAACGACACCAACACCTTCCTCGGCCCGATCCGCGTACGCGAGGCGCTGTACAAGTCGCGCAACCTGGTATCGATCCGCCTGCTGCAAGCGATGGGCGTGGGCAAGACCATCGACTACATGACCCGCTTCGGCTTCAACAAGCAGGACCTGCCACCCAACCTGTCCCTGGCCCTCGGCACCGCGACCCTTACGCCGATGGAGATCGCCACCGGCTGGAGCGTGTTCGCCAACGGCGGCTACAAGGTCACGCCGTACCTGATCGACAAGATCGAAAGCCGCAACGGCGACACGCTGTTTGTCGCCAACCCGCCGAGCGTGCCCAACGGCGTCGCCGCCAGTGATGGCCTGGCGGCACCGGCCAACGCTGGCATCACCATCGAGCCTGCGCCAGGCGCGGTGCCCACGGAAGCGGCACCGGCCCCACACACACCGGCCGTGGCCGAGCGTGTGGTTGACGGGCGTACCACCTACATTCTTACCAGCATGCTGCAGGATGTGATCAAGCGCGGTACCGGCCGCCGTGCCCTGGCCCTGGGCCGCACGGACCTGGCAGGCAAGACCGGTACCACCAACGAATCCAAGGATGCGTGGTTCTCCGGCTACAACGCCGACTACATCACCACCGTCTGGACCGGCTACGACCAGCCGGAAAGCCTCGGCCGCCGCGAGTACGGTGGCACCGTAGCGCTGCCGATCTGGATGAGCTACATGGGCGCCGCCCTCAAGGACAAGCCCGCCCACACCCAGGCCGAGCCGGAAGGCATCCTCAGCCTGCGCATCGACCCGATCAGCGGCCGCGCCGCCGTACCAGGCACGCCGAATGCGTACTTTGAACTGTTCAAGAGCGAAGATACGCCGCCGTCGATGAATGAACTGGGCAATGGCGTGGCACCGGGCAGCCCGCTGCCGGCGGATGAGTCGGCGCCGATAGATTTGTTCTAAACACAGGTCCCATTGTGGCAGCGGATTTGTGTGGGAGCGGGCTTGCTCACGATGGCGGTGGGCCAGTCAACACATTAGGTGTCTGATACACCGCCATCGCGAGCAAGCCCGCTCCCACATTTGAGCCTGCATTCTGCCCCCACAAAAAAGCCCCGACTCGCAAGAGCCGGGGCTTTTTTGTGGGGGCGCTACAACGGCTTAGCCGTTGAACACATCATCCACGCTTTGCAGCGGGTAGTTCTTCGGATACGGCAGGGTAGCCACACCTGTCTCGATGGCAGCCTTGGCCACGGCATCGGAGATCACGGTGATCAGGCGCTTATCCATTGGCTTGGGAATGATGTACTCACGGCCGAATTCCAGCTTGGCACCACCGTAGGCGTCGCACACGTCCTGAGGCACCGGCAACTTGGCCAGTTCACGCAGGGCGTTGGCGGCAGCCACTTTCATCTCTTCGTTGATGCGCTTGGCGCGAACGTCCAGGGCGCCACGGAAGATGAACGGGAAGCCCAATACGTTGTTGACCTGGTTCGGGAAGTCCGAACGACCAGTGGCCATGATCACGTCGTCACGGGTGGCGTGTGCCAGGGCCGGGGCGATTTCTGGATCAGGGTTGGAGCAAGCGAACACGATCGGGTTGGCCGCCATCAGCTTCAGGCCTTCGGCGCTCAGCAGGTTCGGGCCGGACAGGCCGACGAATACGTCAGCACCGTTCAAGGCGTCGTCCAGGGTGCGCTTGGAGGACGGGTGGGCAAACATCGCCTTGTACTGGTTCAGGTCGGTCCGCTCGGACTGGATCACGCCCTTGCTGTCGACCATGGAGATGTTTTCAAGGCGCGCGCCCATGCTGACGATCAGCTTCATGCACGAGATGGCCGCGGCACCGGCGCCCAGGCAGACGATCTTGGCCTCGGACAGGGTTTTGCCAGCGATTTCCAGGGCATTGATCATGCCGGCGGCGGTAACGATCGCGGTGCCGTGCTGGTCATCGTGGAATACCGGGATGTCGCACTGTTCGATCAGGGCCTTTTCGATCTCGAAACACTCAGGTGCCTTGATGTCTTCCAGGTTGATGCCACCGAAGGTGATGGAGATGCGCTTGACGGTGTCGATGAAGGCCTGCGGGCTTTCGGAGTCGACTTCGATGTCGAATACATCAATGCCGGCAAAGCGCTTGAACAGTACGCCCTTGCCTTCCATCACGGGCTTGGAGGCCAATGGGCCGAGGTTACCCAGGCCGAGAATCGCGGTGCCATCAGAAATCACTGCAACCAGATTGCCCTTGCCGGTGTATTTGTAGGCCAGTTCAGGATCGCGGGCGATTTCACGCACGGGCTCGGCTACACCGGGGCTGTACGCCAGCGACAGGTCGCGTGCGGTAGCAGTGGCTTTGGTGAGCTCGACACTCAGCTTTCCTGGACGAGGATGGGCATGATATTCGAGAGCGGCAGTTTTCAAATCAGACATATCGGCATTCCGCTTTTTACTGTTGGACGACGGACCGCCGAGGATACTCGCCTCGCAAAGTCCCTACAAGACTGGGCAGTCACCGGTGTCAAGGGCCCTGCCCTACGACTTTCGGCCAAGAGCCACGGGATACAAGGCCTACAACTGTTCACAATCGATAGAAAAAATGTCTACAATTTTTTCTTATTGTGCCAATTGCAGCATGCCGGGGTCGGTCAAGGGGAGCAGCCAGCGCGCCTGGCCACTTTTCAGGCCGCCCCGCCGCGAGCGGTCCAGCACCCAGCCGCGGGCCTCGATAGCCTGGCCTGGCAGGCGCTTGAGCAGGGCGTTATCGAATTGCCCGGCCAGATTGGGTGCAACCCGTAATACCAGGGAGTCCTGCAATTCGATCCAGATCCCGCCGCGATTGCGTTCGACCTTGCTCACGCGCCCGCTGACCACGGCGAAGCCCGACTGCTGGATGTGCCCGGCTTTCTGCACTGGCGACTGGCGCCACAGGCCCAGCCTTGCCACCCGCGCACTGCGCTCAGCCGCTTGCTGGCAGGCGACCAGATCGACATTGGGTGCCACCGCCACCAGGAACCCGAGCCCCTCGGCAAGCAGTTGGGCCTCCAGATTCGCGCCGTTGGCCCCATAAAGATGGGCCAGGGTCCGCCCGTAACGGTCCTTGGCCTCGCGCCCCGGCACCAAGCCGACCCGACCCCCACTGGCCTCCACCAACCCTTGCAGGCGTTGGCGCGCAGCCACGGCGAGTGGCTCGTCCGGGCGGCCTTTCTTAGCGGTCTCCGGTGCATTGACGCCGATCATCCGCACACTGCGCCCGTCCTTGAGGCGCACGGTGTCGCCATCCACCACGCGCTGCACCTCGAAGGTGCTGAGCGCAGCGGGCGCGGGGCAAAACACCTCGGCCTGGGCGGCCGACAGCCAAATCGCAGGCACAAAAAAGGCGCCCGCAAGGGACGCCTTTTTCATTAGCAAGTAAAAGCCCATCAGGCTCTTTAACCTTACTCTGCAGCAGCTGGAGCTTTCTTGCCGAAAGCACCGAAACGGTCAGCGAAGCGCTGTACACGGCCGCCAGTATCCAGAGTCTTCTGCTTACCGGTGTAGAACGGGTGGCACTCGTTGCATACGTCAGTACCCAGTGGCTTGCACAGGTTCGAGCGAGTTTCGAACTTGTTGCCGCAGCTGCAAGTAACTTGGATGGTTTCGTACGCTGGATGGATATCGGCTTTCATGGTGTCTTCCTCGGGCTAGCGTGCCGCCACTCGACACTATTGTCGAATACCGCACGTAATTGGGCTGCGGATTCTACCAGAGCTTTTTAAACGCGCAAGCGCCGCCATGCCCCCTTTCATCAGAAACTGTGGCAGGACACTCCCCTGCGGGTCTGCTAGGCTCGCGCCCTTCTTCACCGCCTGCCATATGAGAATCGCCCGCGTGCCCGACGCCATTTTGCGCCTCGCCCTGCCCTCGCCCCTGCGCCGTCTGTTCGATTATCGGGCGCCTGCGGGTGTCGTACGGTCGCAGTTGCAGCCGGGGATGCGCGTGCGCGTGCCGTTCGGTCGGCGGGAGATGATCGGGATCCTGATCGAAGTGGCGGACCACAGCGAAGTGCCGGCAGAAAAGCTCAAGCCGGCCCTGGCCATCCTGGATGCCACGCCACCGCTGCCGGCGTCGCTGTTCAAGCTGTGCCTGTGGACCTCCCAGTATTACCAGCACAGCCTGGGCGATACCTTGAGCTGGGCGTTGCCGGTGCTGTTGCGCCAGGGCGAGTTGGCCGAGGCCCGCCAGGAGCGTTTCTGGTCGATGGCCCCGGGCGCACGCCTGGACGACCCACGCATCGCCCGCGCCCCGCGTCAGCGTGAGGCTCTGGCCACCCTGGCGCAGCACCCCCACGGCGTTGCTCATCAGTTGCTGAGCAAACTGATGCTGAGCAAAGACAGCCTGGACCTGCTGCTGGCCAAGGACCTGGTGCAGGTGGAAATCCGCCGCCATGCCCCCGGCGAGCGCCATGAACACTGGCTGGCCCAACCGGAACTGCCGCTGAACCCGGAACAGCGCGCCGCCTTTGAAGCCATCAGCGCCGGCGCCGACAGCTTCCACGCCTTCCTGCTGGCCGGCGTTACCGGCAGCGGCAAGACCGAAGTCTATTTGCAACTGATCCGCGAAACCCTGGAAGCCGGCAAACAGGCACTGGTGCTGATCCCCGAGATCAACCTCGGCCCGCAGACCCTGGCGCGCTTCGAGCAACGCTTCAATGCGCGGATCGCCCTGGTGCACTCGGCCGTCAACGACCGCGAACGCCTGGAATCCTGGCTCGCCGCCCGGGACGGCGAGGCCGACATTATTATCGGCACCCGCTCGGCGCTGTTCACGCCGATGAAAAACCCCGGCCTGATCATCATCGACGAAGAACACGACGGTTCTTATAAACAGCAGGAAGGCCTGCGCTACCACGCCCGCGACCTGGCCCTGGTACGGGCACGCCAGGAAAACATCCCGATTGTGCTGGGCTCGGCCACCCCCTCCCTGGAAAGCCTGCACAACGCCTACACCGGGCGCTACGGCCTGCTGCGCCTCAACGAGCGCGCGGGCGGCGCCAAGCAACCGCGCTTCTTGCGCCTGGACGTGAAAAGCCGGCCACTGGACAGCGGAATTTCAGGGCCGATGCAACAAGCCATCGGCCAGACCCTGGCGGCCGGCCAGCAAGTGCTGGTGTTCCTCAATCGCCGGGGCTTTGCGCCGACTTTGCTATGCCACGACTGCGGCTGGATGTCCGAGTGCAACCGCTGCGATGCGCGGATGACGGTGCACCAGCGCTCGGGCGAATTGCGCTGCCACCATTGCGGCCATGTGGAACGGGTCCCGCGCCATTGCCCGCAATGCGGCAAAGTCGACCTGCGGCCGGTAGGCGCCGGCACCGAGCGCGCCGAGGAGCGCCTGGGGATTCTGTTCCCCGACTTCCCGGTACTGCGGGTGGACCGCGACAGTACGTCGCGCAAGGATGCGATGAACCAGTTGTTCGCCACCATCCAGAAAGGCCAGCCGTGCATCCTGGTCGGCACGCAGATGCTTGCTAAAGGCCATCACTTCCCGCGCGTGACCCTGGTCTCGATCCTGGATGCCGATGGCGGGCTATTCTCCGGGGACTTCCGCGCCAGTGAACGCATGGCGCAGCTGATCGTGCAGGTCGCAGGCCGCGCCGGGCGGGCCGAGGAGCCCGGCAAAGTGATCATCCAGACCCACCTGGCCGACCACCCCCTGTTGATTCAACTGACAGAACAAGGCTATTTCGCCTTCGCCGAGCAGGCGTTGAGCGAGCGCCGCTCCGCCGGCCTGCCGCCCTTTGCGCACCTCGCGCTGTTGCGCGCCGAGGCCCATAAACCGGGGCAGGCCGAAGGTTTCCTGGACGAAGCGTGCAGCGCGGCTGAACGTTTGCTCGGCGAGTTGGGTCTGAGCGGCATCGAGTTGCTGGGCCCAGTGCCAGCACCGATGGAGCGCCGCGCCGGACGTTATCGCGCACAACTCCTGTTGCAAGCCAGCGCCCGTGCGCCGCTGCATCGGCTATTAAGTAGCTGGTTACTTGCGCTGGAGCAAATGCCCAGCGGGCGACAGGTGCGATGGTCGTTGGATGTCGATCCGGTGGATTTGTACTGATAGGTAAATTGCTATCGCAGGCAAGCCAGCTCCCACATTTGACGGTATTCACACATCAAAATGTGGGAGCGGGCTTGCCCGCGATGAGGCCCGCAGGTCCAGTAACGGACCTTGAAGGTTGGCAAGCCCGCCCTGGCACCGGATAATGTCCAGTTTTTCCACCTGCGCATCGCGCGCCGCCGCTTGCGGTCGAAAGAGAACACCATGAAAGACACAATTCGCCAGTTGATCCAACAAGCCCTCACCCAACTCGTCAACGAAGGTGTGTTGCCTGAAGGGCTGACGCCGGCGATCCAGGTGGAAAACTCTCGAGACAAGACCCACGGCGACTTCGCCAGCAATATCGCGATGATGTTGGCCAAGCCTGCAGGCATGAAACCGCGTGACCTTGCGGAAAAAATCATTGCCGCGCTGCCGGCTGATCCACAGGTCAGCAAGGCCGAAATCGCCGGCCCCGGCTTTATCAATATCTTCCAGAATACCCAGGCCCTGGCGTCGCGCCTGGACGCCGCCCTGGCCGACGCCAAAATCGGCGTGCGCAAGGCCGGCCCTGTGCAGCGTGTGGCCATCGACCTGTCGGCCCCCAACCTGGCCAAGGAAATGCACGTCGGCCACCTGCGCTCGACCATCATTGGCGACGGCGTGGCGCGGGTCCTGGAGTTTCTCGGCGACACCGTGATCCGCCAGAACCACGTGGGCGACTGGGGCACCCAGTTCGGCATGCTGATGGCGTACCTGCAAGAAAACCCCATCACCAGCAACGAGCTGTCGGACCTGGAAAACTTCTACCGCGCCGCCAAGAAGCGCTTTGACGAATCCGAAGAGTTCGCCAACCGCGCCCGGGGCCTGGTGGTCAAGTTGCAGGCCGGCGACCCGGAATGCCTGGAGCTGTGGGCACGTTTCCGTGATATCTCGCTGTCGCACTGCCAGAAAATCTACGAGTTGCTGAACGTCAAGCTGACCATGGCCGACGTCATGGGCGAAAGTGCCTACAACGACGACCTGATCAACGTGGTCAACGACCTCAAGGCCAAGGGCCTGCTGGTTGAGAGCAACGGCGCCCAGTGCGTGTTCCTCGACGAATTCAAGACCGCCGACGGCGAGCCGCTGCCGGTGATCATCGTCAAGGCCGACGGTGGCTATCTGTACGCCACCACCGACCTGGCGGCCGTGCGCTACCGCAGCGGCGTGCTCAAGGCCGATCGCGCCTTGTACTTCGTCGACCAGCGCCAGGCCCTGCACTTCCAGCAAGTGTTTGAAGTGGCGCGCCGCGCCGGTTTCGTCACCCACCCGATGCACATGGAGCACATGGGCTTCGGCACCATGAACGGCGCCGATGGCCGCCCGTTCAAGACCCGCGACGGCGGCACCGTGAAGCTGATCGACCTGCTCAACGAAGCTCAGGAGCGTGCCTACAACCTGGTGAAGGAAAAGAACCCGGAGCTGGCCGAAGCCGACCTGCGCAACATCGCCAAGGTGGTGGGCATTGGCGCGGTGAAATACGCCGACCTGTCCAAGCACCGCACCAGCGACTACAGCTTCAACTTCGAGTTGATGCTCAACTTTGAAGGCAACACCGCGCCGTACCTGCTGTATGCCTACACCCGTGTGGCCGGCGTGTTCCGCAAGCTGGGCAAGGACTTCAGCGAAGTCGAAGGGCAGATCGTGCTGGACGCGCCCCACGAGCAGGAACTGGCGGCCAAGCTCGCGCAGTTCGGCGAAGTGCTCAACAGCGTCGGCGAGAAAGGCACGCCGCACATTCTGTGCACCTACCTGTATGAAGTCGCCGGGTTGTTCTCCAGTTTCTACGAGAACTGCCCGATCCTGAACGCCGACGACCAAACGCAGAAGCAAAGCCGCCTGCGCCTCGCCGCACTGGCTGGACGAACCCTCAAGCAAGGCCTGGAACTGTTGGGCCTGGAAACTCTGGAGCGTATGTAAGTTGGCAGCCAAGAAAAAACCTGCACCCAAGCGCGGCGCCAGCCGCTACCAGGCACCGGCAAAACAACCGATCCCGGGCTGGATGTGGCTGGCCATCGGCCTGTCGGTCGGTGCGTTTATCGTGTTCCTGATGAAGCTGGAGCCAGGCCAGGGCGAAGACGTCAAGCGGGTCAAGCAGGAGCAGCAGAAGGCTAGCAAGATCGCCGAGGCGAACAAGACACCTCCAAGCCCGACCGCACCGGTGAAGCCGAAATACGACTTCTACACGCTGCTGCCGGAATCGGAAGTGATCGTGCCGCAAGACGCCGTGCCGGAGAAAACCCTGCCGACGCCACAAATACCGACCACCCCGGTGACCCCGGCGGAGGCAGCGAAGATCGACACCGCGCGGGCCCAGGCGGCGCTGGCCGGGATTACCCCGCCGCCGGCACCACCGGTCGCCACCACCAAGGCGGCGCCGGTGACCAAGTTCTTCCTGCAGGCGGGCTCGTTCCCCAAGCAGGCGGATGCGGATCGGGTGCGCGCGCAGATTATCCTGCTGGGGCAGACGGTGACGGTGGAGTCCGGGACCGTAAAGGAAGCGACCTGGTATCGCGTGCTGGTGGGGCCGTTCAGCAACCGCGAACAACTGACCGTGGCGCAGAAACAACTGGCAGGCGCGGGCTTTAGCAACCTGTTGTTACAACAACGCCAGAGCCGTTGAGCCACAGGTAACACGGATCAGATGTGGGAGCTGGCTTGCCTGCGATGACGGTGTATCAGTCAATATTTTCAGTGACGGGTGCACCGCTATCGCAGGCAAGCCAGCTCCCACATTGGTTTTATAGTGCTCTTGAGCTTGTGCCAACCCGCTAGACACCACTCGTCCGCACACCCGCCCTACGGTTGAAATCTCCCCCACCACCCCCATATGAGTTCCATCAGGGCATTTTCGCCCCGCAGCGTGGAGACTCTCCCCTTGACCACCATCGTTTCAGTTCGTCGCCACGGCAAAGTCGTCATGGGCGGCGACGGCCAGGTTTCCCTTGGCAATACCGTGATGAAAGGCAACGCCAAAAAAGTGCGCCGCCTGTACCACGGCCAGGTCCTCGCCGGTTTTGCAGGGGCCACCGCTGACGCCTTTACCCTGTTTGAACGCTTTGAAGGCCAGCTGGAAAAACACCAGGGCCATCTGGTGCGCGCCGCTGTCGAACTGGCCAAGGAGTGGCGCACCGACCGCTCCCTCAGCCGCCTCGAAGCCATGCTTGCCGTCGCCAACAAAGACGCGTCCCTGATCATCACCGGCAACGGTGACGTGGTGGAGCCCGAGAACGGCCTGATCGCCATGGGTTCCGGCGGTGGCTATGCCCAGGCCGCCGCCAGTGCCTTGCTGAAGAAAACCGACCTGTCTGCCCGGGAAATCGTCGAGACCGCCCTCGGTATCGCTGGCGATATCTGCGTGTTTACCAACCACAACCTGACCATTGAGGAGCAGGACCTCGCGGAATAAGCCGTCGGCCTTTTCCTGCTTGAGGACCACACACCACTATGTCCATGACTCCCCGCGAAATCGTCCATGAACTCAATCGCCATATCATCGGCCAGGACGATGCCAAGCGCGCCGTTGCCATCGCCCTGCGTAACCGCTGGCGCCGGATGCAACTGCCCGAAGAATTGCGTGTTGAAGTAACCCCCAAGAACATCCTGATGATCGGCCCGACCGGTGTCGGCAAGACCGAGATCGCCCGGCGCCTGGCCAAGCTGGCCAATGCACCGTTCATCAAGGTCGAAGCGACCAAGTTCACCGAAGTCGGCTATGTGGGCCGCGACGTCGAGTCGATCATCCGTGATCTGGCCGACGCCGCCCTGAAACTGCTGCGCGAACAGGAAATGACCAAGGTCAGCCATCGCGCCGAAGACGCCGCCGAAGAGCGCATCCTCGATGCCCTGCTGCCGCCGGCGCGGGCCGGTTTCAATGAAGACGCCGCACCCGCGTCGGATTCCAACACGCGCCAGCTGTTCCGCAAGCGCCTGCGTGAAGGCCAGCTGGACGACAAGGAAATCGAGATCGACGTCGCCGAAAGCGCCGGCGTCGATATCTCCGCACCGCCTGGCATGGAAGAAATGACCAGCCAGTTGCAAAACCTGTTCGCCAACATGGGCAAGGGCAAGAAGAAAAGCCGCAAGCTCAAGGTCAAGGACGCGCTCAAGCTGGTGCGTGACGAAGAAGCCGGGCGCCTGGTCAATGAGGAAGAGCTCAAGGCCAAGGCCCTGGAAGCGGTCGAGCAGCACGGCATCGTGTTTATCGACGAGATCGACAAGGTGGCCAAGCGCGGCAATTCCGGCGGCGTCGATGTATCCCGCGAAGGCGTGCAGCGCGACCTGCTGCCGCTGATCGAAGGCTGCACGGTGAATACCAAGCTGGGCATGGTCAAGACCGACCATATCCTGTTTATCGCTTCCGGCGCGTTCCACCTGAGCAAGCCCAGCGACCTGGTGCCGGAGCTGCAAGGCCGCCTGCCGATTCGCGTGGAACTCAAGGCCCTGACCCCGGGCGACTTCGAGCGCATCCTCAGCGAACCGCATGCTTCGCTGACCGAGCAATACCGCGAGTTGCTGAAAACCGAAGGCCTGGGGATCGAGTTCCTGCCCGACGGTATCAAGCGCCTGGCGGAAATTGCCTGGCAGGTCAACGAGAAGACCGAGAACATCGGCGCCCGTCGCCTGCATACCTTGCTTGAGCGCCTGCTGGAGGAAGTGTCCTTCAGCGCCGGCGACATGGCGGGCGCGCAGAATGGCGTGGCGATCAGGATCGACGCCGACTACGTCAACAACCACCTGGGCGAATTGGCGCAGAACGAAGACCTGTCTCGTTATATCCTGTAAGCCTCACACAGGACCGCTTTGCTTTAATGTGGGAGCGGGCTTGTGTGGGAGCTGGCTTGCCCGCGATGGGATCGCCGCGTGGTGTCAGAAACACCGCAGTGATGCCATCGCAGGCAAGCCAGCTCCCACACAAGCCCGCTCCCACATTTTAAAGCCGGTTCCTTCAGGATCATCTCTGAGCGGTTCCCCAAATGACCAAACTGCCTACCGCCATCAATCTGCACAAAGCCTCCAAGACCCTGTCGCTGACCTACGGCCCCGACGAGGTCTATCACCTGAGCGCCGAACTGCTACGGGTGCACTCTCCCTCCGCCGAGGTCCAGGGCCACGGCAAGCCGATCCTGCAATTTGGCAAGCTGAATGTCGGCCTGACCAAGATCGAACCTGCCGGGCAGTACGCACTGAAATTGACCTTCGACGACGGTCATGACAGCGGACTGTTCACCTGGGACTATCTCTACCAACTCGCCGTACGTCAGGACGCGTTGTGGGCCGACTATCTTGCCGAGCTCAAGGCCGCCGGAAAAACCCGCGACCCGAGCCAGTCCGTCATCAAGCTGATGCTCTAGCTCAAGCCTGTTGCTCATTAGTGGGCATTTTCTAATTTCATCTGCTTGAATGCCCTGCGGTGTGACCAAAGATTGGTCCGCTTGCGAAAAAAATTAAACTCGGGTAACCAATGGATCTGGCAAGTTCCCTGCATTTGACGATGCAGTATTTACGGTCACCCGAGCAGCAGTACCAGGCTTGTGTTGTGCATCGATAGTTGGCTGCACAGCGGTACCCGGTACTCGTCTTTCGGACAATGGAGCGTCGTGGATGAGTAACAAGAATAACGATGACTTGAAACGCCAGGCCTCGGAAAACACCCTGGGGCTGAACCCGATCATCGCGTTGCGCAAAAAGGATTTACTGGCTTCGGCGCGGATGGTGCTGACCCAGGCCATCAAGCAACCGTTGCACAGCGTCAAGCACGTCGCCCACTTTGGCGTCGAGTTGAAGAACGTCGTATTCGGCAAATCCGAGCTTGCCCCTGAAAACGATGACCGTCGCTTCAACGACCCGGCCTGGAGCCAGAACCCCCTCTATAAACGCTACCTGCAAACCTACCTGGCATGGCGCAAGGAGCTGCACGACTGGATCGGTGACAGCAACCTGTCGGAACAGGACATCAGCCGCGGGCACTTTGTCATCAACCTGATGACCGAGGCCATGGCCCCCACCAACAGCGCCGCCAACCCGGCCGCCGTCAAGCGCTTCTTTGAAACCGGTGGCAAGAGCCTGCTGGACGGCCTCTCGCACCTGGCCAAGGACCTGGTGCACAACGGCGGCATGCCGAGCCAGGTGAACATGGGCGCCTTTGAAGTGGGCAAGAGCCTGGGCACCAGCGAAGGCGCGGTGGTGTTTCGCAACGACGTGCTGGAGCTGATCCAGTACAAGCCGATCACCGAACAGGTCCACGAGCGCCCGCTGCTGGTGGTGCCGCCGCAGATCAACAAGTTTTATGTATTCGACCTGAGCCCAGACAAGAGCCTGGCGCGCTTCTGCCTGCGCAATAACCAGCAGACCTTTATCGTCAGTTGGCGCAACCCCACCAAGGCCCAGCGCGAATGGGGCTTGTCGACCTATATCGAGGCGCTGAAAGAGGCGGTGGATGTGGTCACGGCCATTACCGGCAGCAAGGACGTCAACATGCTCGGCGCCTGCTCGGGCGGTATCACCTGCACCGCGCTACTGGGCCACTATGCGGCGCTGGGCGAAAAGAAGGTCAACGCCCTGACCTTACTGGTGAGCGTGCTGGACACCACCCTCGACACCCAGGTGGCCCTGTTCGTCGACGAGCAGACCCTGGAAGCGGCCAAGCGCCACTCGTATCAGGCCGGCGTGCTGGAAGGCCGGGACATGGCCAAGGTATTTGCCTGGATGCGCCCCAATGACCTGATCTGGAACTATTGGGTCAACAACTACCTGCTGGGCAATGAACCGCCGGTGTTTGACATCCTGTTCTGGAACAACGACACCACGCGCTTGCCGGCAGCCTTCCACAGCGACTTGATCGAACTGTTCAAAAACAACCCGCTGGTGCGGGCCAATGCCCTGGAAGTGTGCGGCACCCCGATCGACCTCAAGCAGGTGACGGCCGATATCTACTCGCTGGCGGGCACCAACGACCACATCACACCATGGCAGTCCTGCTACAAGTCGGCGCAGTTGTTTGGCGGCAAGGTCGAGTTCGTGCTGTCCAGCAGTGGGCATATCCAGAGCATCCTCAACCCCCCCGGCAACCCCAAGGCGCGTTACCAGACCAGCGAGAGCATGGGCGAGAAGGCATTGGACTGGCAGGAAAATGCCACCAAGCATACCGACTCGTGGTGGCTGCACTGGCAAGGCTGGCTGGGGGAGCGTTCGGGCAAGTTGAAGAAGTCACCTACGATTTTGGGTAACAAGGCCTACGCAGCGGCAGAGGCTGCACCCGGGACATACGTGCACGAGCGGTAAGGCAGACACCTTTGCGTAATTGAAATGGGATCAAATGTGGGAACTCGCTCCCACACAAACCACACACATTGGCCCCATTCCAGCAGTAACACTTCACAGGGCTTGAGCATGCCGCAACCGTTCATCTTCCGTACCATCGACCTGGATGGCCAGACCATCCGCACGGCGGTACGACCGGGCAAGTCTCACTTGACGCCGCTGCTGATTTTCAACGGCATCGGCGCCAACCTTGAGCTGGTGTTTCCGTTCGTCCAGGCCCTGGACCCGGACCTGGAAGTGATTGCCTTCGACGTACCCGGGGTGGGCGGCTCGTCGACACCCAGCCGGCCCTATCGCTTTCCCGGCCTGGCCAAACTCACCGCACGTATGCTCGATTACCTGGACTATGGCCAGGTCAATGCCGTCGGGGTGTCCTGGGGCGGTGCCCTGGCGCAGCAGTTTGCCTACGACTACCCGGAGCGCTGCAAAAAGCTGATCCTCGCCGCCACCGCCGCCGGCGCCTTTATGGTGCCCGGCAAGCCGAAGGTGCTGTGGCTGATGGCCAGCCCGCGGCGCTACATCCAACCGTCCCACGTGGTGCGTATCGCGCCGATGATCTATGGCGGCTCGTTTCGCCGGGACTCAAAGCTGGCCGCCGAACACGCGAGCAAAGTGCGCTCGGCCGGCAAGCTGGGCTACTACTGGCAACTGTTCGCGGGGTTTGGCTGGACCAGCATTCACTGGCTGCACAAGATCAAGCAACCCACCCTGGTGCTGGCCGGCGACGATGACCCGCTGATCCCGCTGGTCAACATGCGCATGCTGGCCTGGCGCATTCCCAATGCGCAGTTGCACATCATCGACGATGGCCACCTGTTCCTGATCACCCGGGCCGAAGCGGTGGCACCGATCATCATGAAATTTCTCCAGGAGGAACGCTTGCGCGCGGTAATCCACCCGCAACCGGCCCCCCTATAGCAGCACCTGAGCGATATCGGATCAGGATGATCCTTATGCGCAACTTGGCCAGAACCGACTATGGTTCTGCATTGGCGTGCTTGTTGATGAATTGACGAAGGAGTGTTGACTCATGCGTGACAGACCCCTGAAGACCCCGGCGCCCACACCCGCCGCGTTCATCAATGCACAAAGTGCAATCACCGGCCTGCGTGGCCGGGACCTGCTGTCGACCCTGCGTAGCGTCGCCGCCCATGGGTTGCGCAACCCGCTGCACAGCGCCCGGCATGCGTTGGCGTTGGGTGGGCAATTGGGCCGGGTGTTACTGGGTGAAACCGTGCACGAACCCAACCCCCACGACCGCCGTTTCGCCGACCCCACCTGGACCCTCAACCCCCTGTACCGGCGCAGCCTGCAGGCGTATTTGAGCTGGCAGAAACAAACCCGGCACTGGATTGACGACAGCCACCTGAGCGACGACGACCGCGCACGGGCGCACTTTGCCTTCTCGTTGCTCAACGATGCCCTGTCGCCGTCCAACACCCTGCTCAACCCGCTGGCGATCAAGGAGTTGCTCAACTCCGGCGGCAACAGCGTGGTGCGCGGCATGGGCAACCTGTTCGATGACCTGCTGCACAACAACGGCCTGCCGCGCCAGGTCACCAAGCAGGCCTTCGAGGTCGGCAAGACGGTAGCCACCACGCCCGGCTCGGTGGTGTTTCGCAATGAACTGCTGGAGCTGATCCAGTACAAGCCCATGAGCGAAAAACAGTACGCCAGGCCACTGCTGGTGGTGCCGCCGCAGATCAACAAGTACTACATTTTCGATTTGAGCCCGGCCAACAGTTTCGTGCAGTACGCCCTGAAAAACGGCCTGCAGGTGTTTATGGTCAGTTGGCGCAACCCGGATGTGCGCCATCGCGAGTGGGGCCTGTCGACCTATGTGGCAGCGCTGGAGGAAGCGCTGAATATCTGCCGGGCAATCAGCGGCGCCCGCGAAGTGAACCTGATGGGCGCCTGCGCCGGTGGCCTGACCATCGCCGCCCTGCAAGGCCACCTGCAAGCCAAGCGCCAACAACGGCGGGTCGCCAGCGCCACGTACCTGGTGAGCCTGCTGGACAGCCAGCTCGACAGCCCCGCCACGCTGTTTGCCGACGAACAGACCCTGGAAGCGGCCAAGCGTCGCTCCTACCAGGAAGGGGTGCTCGATGGCCGGGACATGGCCAAGGTCTTCGCCTGGATGCGCCCCAACGACCTGATCTGGAACTACTGGATCAACAACTACTTGCTGGGCAAGGAACCGCCCGCGTTCGACATCCTGTACTGGAACAACGACAACACCCGCTTGCCGGCGGCCTTGCATGGCGATCTGCTGGATTTCTTCAAGCACAACCCGTTGAGCCACCCTGGCGGCCTGGAAGTCTGCGGCACACCCATCGACTTGCATAAAGTCACCGTCGACAGCTTCAGCGTGGCCGGCATCAACGATCACATCACGCCGTGGGACGCGGTCTACCGCTCGACCTTGCTGCTGGGCGGCGACAAACGCTTTGTGCTCTCCAACAGCGGGCATATCCAGAGCATCCTCAACCCGCCGGGCAACCCCAAGGCCAACTTCGTCGAAAACCTCAAGCTGAGCAGCGACCCGCGCGCCTGGTACTACGACGCCAGCCACGTCGAGGGCAGTTGGTGGCCGCAGTGGCTTGAGTGGATCCAGCAACGCTCCGGGGTGCAGCGCGAGACCCTGACAGCCCTGGGCAACCAGAACTACCCACCGATGGAAGCAGCGCCGGGCACCTATGTGCGGGTGCGCTGAGCTCAACGATCAGATTAAGAAGACTGGATGAAAACCCGCGACCGTATCCTGGAATGCGCCCTGCAGTTGTTCAACCGCAAGGGCGAGCCGAATGTTTCAACCATGGAGGTGGCCAATGAAATGGGGATCAGCCCCGGCAACCTCTACTACCACTTCCATGGCAAGGAGCCCCTGGTGCTGGGGTTGTTCGAGCGCTTCCAGGGGGAATTGGCGCCACTGCTCGACCCGCCGGCGGATGTGCAGTTGGCGCCGGAGGATTACTGGCTGTTCCTGCACCTGATCGTCGAGCGCATGGCGCACTATCGGTTCCTGTTCCAGGACCTGTCGAACCTGGCCGGGCGCTTGCCGAAGCTGGCCAAGGGCATTCGCAACCTGCTGACCGCACTCAAGCGCACCCTGGCTTCGCTGCTGGCCCGGCTCAAGACCGAGGGGCAGCTGGTCAGCGATACCCAGGCCCTGGGGCAACTGGTGGAGCAGATCACCATGACCCTGCTGTTTTCCCTGGATTACCAGCGGATCCTCGATCGCGAGGCCGAGGTGCGGGTGGCGGTGTATCAAGTGATGATGCTGGTGGCGCCGCACCTGTTGATGCCGGCACGGTTGGCTACCGAGCGTTTTGCTCTGCGCTACCTGGACGACACGGACTGAAATGTGGGAGCGATTGCGGTGGGTCAGCCAACAAATCTGGCACTGATACACCGCTATCGCGGGCAAGCCCGCTCCCACACAAGCCCACACACATTAGGAATGTGTTGTTACAAGCACCCAGTAAAACGCCCGACCTTTGCAGGCCGGGCGTTTTTATACGTCCCGTGAATCAGGACTGACTGGATGGCGTCGGGGTTGCCGGCGTTACAGTCGGGGTTGCAGCGGCGGGTGTTGGCGCGGTGGCCGAGTTGGTCGCGGGGGCCGGGGTTGCAGGCTTGGCCGCTACCGCTGGTTTTGGCGCTGCTGGCTTCTTGGCTACGGCGGGTTTCTTCGCCGCTGGCTTTGCAGCCGGCTTGGCAGCCGCAGGTTTGGCTGCTGGCTTGGCGGCGGCCGGTTTGGCAGCTGGTTTGGCTGCAACTGGCTTGGCAGCCGGTTTGGCGGCAGCCGTTTTGGCCGCTGGCTTGGCGGCCGGTTTCGCTGCCGGCTTGGCCGCTACAGGCTTCTTGGCAGCAGGCTTGGCTGCTGGTTTGGCTGCTGCGGTTTTCGCCGCAGGCTTGGCAACTGCCTTGGCCGCAGGTTTAGCTGCAGATTTGGCAGCGGCCTTGACCAGAGGCTTGGCCACGGTTTTTGCCGCAGGTTTGGCCGCAGCCGTCTTCGCCGCCGGCTTGGCAGCCGGTTTTGCAGCTGCTTTCACTGGGGCAACTTTAGCGCCGGTGAGTTTTTCGATTTGCTTGGTCAGGGTATCGACCTTGCTGTGCAGCGCCTTCACTTCAGTACGGCTAGGCACGCCCAATCGCGAAATGGCATTGTTGAGGCGCTTGTCGAGTGCGCCTTCAAGCTCACCCCAAGTTCCCAACACCTGTTTCTTCGCATCACTGATGCGCGAACCGGCAGTTGCCTTGGCCGCAGTAACTTGTTTACCGACTGTGCTCTTGGTCAACTTCTCGGCTTTCTCGCCGTCTTTAACCAAAGTCTCGAAGAGTTTGCTGCCGTCACTGTCGATCTTCGAGTACACGCCTAAACCAGCCAGCCAGATCTTGCGGGAGTATTCTTCAACTTTCCCGACCCAAGAGCTGCCTTCTTTCTGAGTAGTCTTTTTAACAGCCATCCGATGTCTCCTTAGTGTTTACGCGCGACACGTTCGAGCAATGCCGTTAGCTCATCGAGCTTAGCAGAGAGTGTCTCCACGTCATGTTTAGACGCAATGCCGATTCGATTCAAGGCACTTGCAACACGCGCATCAAAAGCCTTCTCGACTTTATCCAGTTGCACTTCGACGCGACCTTTGACGCTGGAGACATTGCTCTTAACGTAATCAATCTGACTGTTGGCGGCATCAAGTTGTTCATTCACAACTTTTTTACCTTTACTTTCAACATGTTGACCAGTCTTGACGAGTTCCTTGAAGTACTCGCTGCCTTCGCTGCCGACCTTCGCATAAGCCCCCAAACCCGCCAACCAGATCTTGCGAGCATAGGTTTTAACGTCGCTCAGGGCGCTGATTTGGGTGTCGATTTTTTTCTTCAAAATAACTTTGGCCATGGTGCACCTCACGCATAAAAGGGTGGAGGAACTGCCCACAGGAGTTGAGGGCTGAATACAAAGTAGGGAGAAAAATTAGAATCGGCACCCTAAGAACAGCGCAATGGGCCGCCAGCCAATGCGGCGCGCGGTCGCAGCTCAGGCCAGGGCCTTATCCAGGGCCTTCTCGATTTCGGACTTGATGGTGCCACTCATGGCCGACATCAACAGGCCCAGTTCCACATCGATCCTTAACGAATCCTCAGCTACTTTCAGTGTGCCTTTGACGCCGGAACGCTTGAGGTTCAACGTGTCGCCAGACCACGAAGGCTCCAGGCCATATTGCTCCTTGAGTTTATGCGCCAACTTCTCGGCTTTCGCCCTGGCGGCTTCCTTACCCAGTGCGTGGGCACGTTCAATCTGTATGCGGGCCATTTGAATGACTCCTCGTTATAAAGACATATTGAGCACCCGGCTCACCCGCCATGCGGCAAAAGGTCTCGGTGGCCACCTATCTTACCTTCAGCCTTGCCAAGACAAAGCATGCCTTGGGGATTAGAATGCCCCCATTCTCTTTTGGTGACAGCGATATGACTGATCAGCGCAAAGGCAGCGATGCCGAACCCACCACTCACTTCGGCTTCAAGAACGTCCCGGAAAGCCAGAAAGCGGAAAAAGTCGCTGAGGTGTTCCACTCCGTGGCCGCCAAGTACGACCTGATGAACGACGTGCTGTCGGGCGGCATGCACCGCCTGTGGAAACGTTTCACCATCGAATTGTCCGGCGTGCGCGCCGGCAACCGCGTGCTGGACATCGCCGGCGGCACGGGCGACCTGGCCGCCAAGTTCTCCAAGCTGGTTGGCCCCACCGGCCAGGTGGTATTGGCCGACATCAACGGCTCGATGCTCAAGGTCGGTCGCGACCGCCTGCTGGACAAGGGCGTGGCGGGCAATATCGAGTTCGTCCAGGCCGACGCTGAAAAGCTGCCGTTCCCCGACAACCATTTCGACTGCGTGACCATCGCCTTCGGCCTGCGCAACGTGACCCACAAGGAAGACGCCCTGCGCTCGATGCTGCGGGTGCTCAAGCCGGGCGGGCGCCTGCTGGTGCTGGAGTTCTCCAAGCCGACCAACGCGCTGATGTCCAAGGTCTACGACACTTACTCGTTCGCCTTCATGCCGTTGATGGGCAAGCTGATCACCAATGACGCCGAGAGCTATCGCTACCTGGCCGAATCGATCCGCATGCACCCCAACCAGGAAACCCTGAAGTCGATGATGGTCGAGGCCGGTTTCGACCGCGTGACCTACCACAACATGACCTCGGGCATCGTTGCCCTGCATCGCGGCATCAAGCCCTGATGTTGTTCACCGGCCTTCTCGCCAGCGTCGAACACGGCCTCAACCGTGTCCTGCGCCTGGACAGCACCGCCCTGGCGCGGCTGGCGCACCTGAACGGCAAGATCATTGCCGTCGATTGCAGCAGCCCGGCCTTGCAGCTGTTTATCCTGCCCAGCGATGAAGGCCTGTTGCTCGCCGCGCACTGGGCCGCCGACGCCGACTGCACCCTGCGTGCGCCGGCGGCGAGCCTGCTGCGCCTGGCCCTGAGCCGCGACAAGACCGCGGTCCTGCACGGCCCGGACGTGACCCTTGAAGGCGACAGCGCGGTGCTGATGGACCTGGCCGCCGTGCTGCAAGACCTGGAGCTGGACTGGGAATACGAGCTGTCGCGCTGGCTCGGCCCGGTGGCCACCCAGTTGATCAGCGGGCACCTGCGCAGCCGCTCGCGCTGGTACCAGCAGGGTTTCGCCAGCCTCAACCAGAACCTCGCCGAATACCTGAGCGAAGAATCGCGCACCCTCGTCGGACAACGGGAAGCCGAAGCGCGCTTTCGTGAACTCGACCAGGCCAAACTCGACCTGGAACGGCTTGAGGCGCGCTTCGAGCGCCTGAGCCGCTCCCTTGATCCAAGCGATAACGCATGAAGCTGCTCGCCGTCCGCCGTCTGTTCCGCATCCAACGCGTCGTCATTCGCTACCGCCTCGATGACCTGCTGTTCGCCCTGCCGCTGCCGTGGTTGTTGCTGGCAGTGCGCTATGTGCTGCCGTGGCGCTGGTTCCCGCGCAAGACCCTGGACCTGAGCCGTGGCGCGCGCCTGCGCCTGGCTTTGCAGGACCTGGGGCCGATCTTCATCAAGTTCGGGCAGATCCTGTCGACCCGCCGCGACCTGCTGCCTGAAGACATCGCCGACGAGCTGATGCTGTTGCAGGACCGCGTGCCACCGTTCGATTCCCAGCAGTCGATGAAGCTGATCGAAGAACAGCTGGGCAAGAAAATCAGCGACGTGTTCAGCCGTTTCGACGTCGAGCCCCTGGCCTCGGCCTCGGTCGCCCAGGTGCACGCCGCGCAGCTGAAAACCGGCGAAGAGGTAGTGGTCAAGGTGATCCGCCCCGGCCTCAAGCCGATCATCGGCCAGGACCTGGCGTGGCTGTTCATCCTGGCCCGTGCCGCCGAGCGTTTCTCGGCCGATGCGCGCCTGCTGCACCCGGTGGACGTGGTCGCCGACTACGAAAAAACCATCTACGACGAACTCGACCTATTGCGTGAAGCGGCCAACGCCAGCCAGCTCAAGCGCAACTTCGAGGGCTCGCCGCTGCTGTACGTGCCGCAGGTGTATTGGGACTGGTGCCGGCCCAAAGTGCTGGTGATGGAGCGCATCTACGGCGTACAGGTCACCGACCTCGCGACCCTGGCCGACCAGCGCACCGATATGAAGATGCTGGCCGAGCGCGGGGTGGAGATTTTCTTCACCCAGGTGTTCCGCGACAGCTTCTTCCACGCCGACATGCACCCCGGCAATATCTTCGTCAGCACGGTGAACCCGTGGAGCCCGCAGTACATTGCGATCGACTGTGGCATCGTCGGCAGCCTCACGCCCGAGGACCAGGACTACCTGGCGCGTAACCTGTTCGCCTTCTTCAAGCGTGACTACCGCCGCGTGGCGCAGTTGCACATCGACTCGGGCTGGGTGCCGGCCGAAACCAAGCTCAATGAATTCGAGGCGGCGATCCGCACCGTGTGCGAGCCGATCTTTGAAAAACCGTTAAAAGATATTTCATTCGGCCAGGTGCTGATGCGCCTGTTCCAGACCGCGCGGCGCTTCAATATGGAAGTGCAACCGCAACTGGTGCTGCTGCAAAAGACCCTGCTCAATATCGAAGGCCTGGGCCGCCAGCTGTACCCGGACCTGGACCTGTGGAACACCGCGCAACCGTTCCTCGAACGCTGGATGCGCGAACGCGTCAGCCCGAAAACCTTGCTGGGCAACCTGCACAGCCAGGTCGAGCAACTGCCGCACCTGGCCAACATGACCCGCGACCTGCTGGAGCGCATGTCCCAGCCCCACGCCAAGGACCCGGCGCCGCCGTGGCATCAACGCAAGGACGACTGGTTCCTGCGCCTGCTGGGCGCGGCGCACCTGGGCGGTGGCGCGGTGCTCGCGGCCGGTGGGCCCTTGAACGCACTGGGTTACTGGCCTGCGGGCATCATGGTCGCCGTGGGCCTTTATCTGGTCGTGCGTCGATAGCCCGAGCGGTTATACACTGTTGCACATCGCCGGAGCGGCTAGCGCACGGTTGTTGGAGTTAAAAATGAAAGACTGGCTGGACGAGATCAAATGGGACAGTGATGGCCTGGTGCCGGCCATTGCCCAGGACCACAAGACCGGACGCATCCTGATGATGGCCTGGATGAACCGCGAGGCCCTGGGCCTGACTGCCGCCGAGCAGCGTGCCATCTACTGGTCACGTTCCCGTGGCAAACTGTGGCGCAAGGGCGAGGAGTCCGGGCATGTGCAAAAACTGCATGAAATGCGCCTGGACTGCGACGCCGACGTGATCGTGCTGATGGTCGAGCAGATCGGCGACATCGCCTGCCATACCGGCCGCCACAGCTGCTTCTACCGGGTGTTCGAGAACGGCGCATGGAAAACCGTCGAGCCGGTGCTCAAAGACCCGCACGCCATTTACTCGGCAGGACATTGAACATGAGCGATACCCTCAACCGTGTGGCCCAGGTGCTGGAGGACCGCAAAGGTGCGGACGCCGACAGCTCCTATGTCGCCAGCCTGTACCACAAGGGCCTGAACAAGATATTGGAAAAACTCGGCGAGGAATCCGTCGAGACCATCATCGCGGCCAAGGATGCACAAATCAGCGGCGATTACAGCGATGTAATCTATGAGACTGCCGACTTGTGGTTCCATAGCCTGGTCATGCTCGCCCAACTGGGGCAGCACCCACAGGCCGTGCTGGATGAACTGGACCGTCGCTTCGGCTTGTCCGGGCATGCCGAAAAGGCCTCGCGCCCGTCCGCCTGAATAACTTTCTGACTTAAGGAATTGCAGCATGGGCATTTTTGACTGGAAACACTGGGTGGTTATTCTCGTGGTGGTTGTCCTGGTGTTCGGTACCAAAAAACTGAAGAACCTGGGCACCGACGTCGGCGAATCCATCAAGGGCTTTCGCAAGGCCATGAACGACGACGAAAAGCCAGCCGACACCGGCGCCAACCCGGTGCCGCCGGCGCAGCCTGTGCACCCGCAGGCCGCACAGCCGATCACTGAACGCCGCACCTTCGACGTGCAGGCCGAAAAAGTCGAAGAGCCGTCCCGCAAAGACTCGTGAGCACTGACTAATGTTTGGTATCAGCTTCTCTGAACTGCTGCTCGTCGGCCTCGTCGCCCTGCTGGTGCTGGGGCCTGAACGCCTGCCTGGCGCGGCGCGCACGGCTGGCCTGTGGGTCGGGCGCCTGAAACGCAGTTTCAACGCCATCAAGCAGGAAGTTGAACGGGAAATCGGCGCCGACGAGATTCGTCGTCAGCTGCACAACGAACATATTCTGTCCCTGGAGCAGGAGGCGCGCAAAATCCTCGCGCCCCAGCAACAGGCGCCGACACCGGTTGAGCCGGTGGCCGAGCAGAGCATTGCACCCGTGGTCCAAACCACTGCCTGCGCAACGCCCGCGTCCCCAGCAGAGCCCGCGCCGACGCCCACCGCGTCGCCCGCGCCCCACGACCCTACATTGCCGCCGCGAGCCCCATGAGCGCTGATAAACCGGAAAACGACCAGCATATGCCGCTGGTCTCGCACCTCACCGAGTTGCGCACCCGCCTGCTGCGCTGCGTCGCGGCGATTTTCGTGATCTTTGCCGGGCTGTTTGCCTTTACCCAGCAGATCTACACCTTCGTCTCGACGCCGCTGCGCGAGTACCTGCCGGTGGGCGCGACGATGATCGCCACCGACGTGTCCTCGCCGTTCCTCACGCCGCTCAAGCTGACGATGATGGTGTCGCTGTTTTTGGCGATCCCGGTGATCCTGCACCAGATCTGGGGCTTTATCGCCCCCGGCCTGTACAAGCATGAAAAACGCATCGCGGTGCCACTGCTGGTGTCGAGCATCATGCTGTTCTACACCGGCATGGCGTTCGCCTACTTCCTGGTGTTCCCGTTGATCTTCAAGTTCTTCGCCGCCGCCACCCCGGCCGGCGTGGAAATGATGACCGACATCACCAGCTACCTCGACTTCGTGATGACGCTGTTCTTCGCCTTTGGCGTGGCCTTCGAGATCCCGGTGGCGGTGGTGTTGCTGGTGTGGATCGGCGTGGTCGACGTCAAGTACCTGCGCAAGATCCGCCCGTACGTGATCATCGGCTGCTTTGTGGTCGGCATGATCCTCACCCCGCCGGATATCTTCTCGCAGACCTTGCTGGCCGTGCCGATGTGGATGCTGTTTGAAGTGGGCATCCTGTTTGGCAGCCTGGTGAGCAAGCGCGGCGAACACCCGGACGACCAACCTGCCGATGACGACCAGCCGCCAGCGACCCAACCGTGAACCTGCTGTTGCTGGAAGAGGCCGACTTTATCGCGGCCGACCGGGTGGTTTTGCGTGACCGGCGCCTGGTGCATATGCAGGAGGTGCATCGCGTGGCGGTTGGCGACAGCCTGCGTGTGGGGCGCATTGGCGGCTTGATGGGCAATGCCCAGGTGCTGCGCCTGGAAGCCGGCGAAGCCGAGCTGCAAATCAGCCTCGACCAGCCGCCACCGGCCAAACTACCGCTGACGTTACTGCTGGCCCTGCCGCGCCCGAAAATGCTGCGCCGGGTATTGCAGACCGTGGCGTCCATGGGGGTGCCACGGGTGGTGCTGGTCAACAGCTATCGGGTCGAGAAAAGCTTCTGGCAGACCCCCTTCCTGGAGCCCGAAGCGGTTCGCGAGCAACTGATCCTCGGCCTGGAACAAGCACGGGATACGGTATTGCCCGAGATCATCATCGAAAAGCGCTTCAAGCCCTTTGTCGAAGACCGCCTGCCGGCCCTGGCCCAGGGCACCCTGGGCCTGGTCGGGCATCCCGGCGATTACCCGCCGTGCCCACGCGGCCTGGATGAACCGGTGACCCTGGCCATCGGCCCGGAAGGTGGCTGGATCCCCTATGAGGTGGATTTGCTGGCCAAGGCCGGGTTGCAGCCGGTGCAACTGGGCGCGCGGATCCTGCGCGTGGAAACGGCCGTGACCGCCCTGCTCGCCCGCCTCTTCTAACCCCACCCTCCAAACACCACAGCTCCCACAAGTCTTTATGCCGCTACAGAATCGCGCTTGCATGCCGATAGCCTCAAGATAAGTCCAAGCCTTGTTCAGGGGAGTTCACCGCATGCACCGTTGGCTAGCTGAAAAACTGGGGAATGTAAGCGTCAATCGCAAGCTGAGCGTGGGCTTTGGCCTGGTCTTGGTCCTTACGCTCCTGATCACCTTCACCGGCTGGACGGGCCTGGGTGGCGTGATCAGCCGTGGCGACAAACTGGGCTTTATTGCCAGCCTCAATGAATTGACCAAAGACCTGCGCCAGGCCCGCCTGGACTATGAAATGCGCCGTGGCGAACAAGGCCCGGGGCTGGTCAACGAGCTGATGGACAAACTCGACAGCGGCCTGAAAACCGCGCGCAGCCAGCTCGAGCAACCGGCCGATATCGCCATCATCGATGAGCAGTTGGCCGCCGTTGCCAAGTATCGACAGGCCTTCAGCGCCATGGTCCAGGCCGGTGCCCACCGCGAAGATGCCCGCAGCAAACTGGGCGCTACCGCCGACAGTGCCGTCGTGCGTGTCTCGGAAATCGAAAAAACCCTGCTGCAAGGCGACAGCGTCACCCAGTTCAACAGCGTGGTCGAGCTGAGCAAGCTGATTCAGCAGGCACGCTTCCAGGTGCGCGGCTACACCTACAGTGCCAAAGCCGAGGCCGAGCAGCCGGCCCTGGACGCCATCAGCAATGCCCTGAAAAACCTCGACAGCCTACGCAGTCAACTACCGGAACAGTACGGCGCCAACCTGCTGGAAGCCAACGACGCCCTCAAGGCCTACCTCGCCGCCGTCAGTCAATTCCGCGACTCCCAAGTGGCCAGTGCGGCAGCCCTCAAGGCCATGACCGAGCAAGGCGACCTGCTGTTTGACCGCAGCAAGAAACTCACCGCGTCGCAAACCGTGGTCCGCGACAACGATGCCACACAGGCCAAGCAACTGCTGATGCTGGCGACGGCTCTGGCCCTGGCTTTCGGCTTGTTCGCCGCCTGGGCGATTACCCGGCAGATCGTGATCCCCTTGAGCCAGACCCTCAAGGTCGCCGAACGTGTCGCCGCCGGTGACCTGAGCCACAACCTGGTCTCGCAACGCCAGGACGAACTGGGTCAACTGCAACGCGCCATGCAAAGCATGACCATGGGCCTGCGCGACCTGATTGGCGGGATCAGCGACGGCGTAACGCAAATCGCCAGTGCCGCCGAACAATTGTCGGCGGTTACCGAGCAGACCAGCGCCGGGGTCAACAACCAGAAGGTCGAGACTGATCAGGTCGCCACCGCGATGAACGAAATGGCGGCCACCGTGCAGGAAGTGGCGCGCAATGCCGAAGAAGCCTCGGAAGCCGCCGTCGCCGCCGACCAACAGGCCCGCGAAGGTGACCGGGTGGTTGGCGAAGCCATCGCCCAGATCGAGCGCCTGGCGGGCGAAGTCGGCAACTCCACCGAGGCCATGGGCCATCTCAAGCGCGAAAGCGACAAGATCGGCAGTGTGCTGGACGTGATCAAGTCTGTGGCCCAGCAAACCAACCTGCTGGCCCTTAACGCGGCCATTGAAGCGGCACGCGCCGGAGAAGCCGGCCGTGGCTTCGCGGTGGTGGCCGATGAGGTGCGCAGCCTGGCGCAACGCACGCAAAAATCCACCGAGGAAATCGAAGAGCTGATCGTCGGCCTGCAAAGTGGCACCCAGCAGGTGGCGACCATCATGGACAACAGCCGCAGCCTTACCGACAGCAGCGTCGAGCTGACCCGACGGGCCGGCAATGCCCTGGAAAACATCACCCGCACGGTCTCGGCCATCCAGGCCATGAACCAACAGATCGCCACCGCCGCCGAACAACAGAGCGCCGTGGCCGAAGAGATCAACCGCAGCGTGCTGAATGTGCGCGATGTGTCCGAGCAGACCGCAGCGGCCAGCGAAGAAACCGCCGCTTCCAGTACCGAACTGGCGCGCCTGGGCACCCATCTGCAGGCCTTGGTGGGCCGCTTCCGGGTCTGAGGCCTGCCCTTCGCGGCGATCCGTCCGGGTCGCCGCTTGCAGCTTGTGAAATTTCCTACACGTTTTTCAGGCCTCCATCGCCACGCCCCGCGCCCAAGGGAACTAGCGTTCAAGAGGGTTCAATGTGCCCGCGCCCTTCGGCGCCCCGACACGTCGAACACCTTTGTTCACTTGCCGGAGGTTGGCCATGCTTCGTCGAATGACTCAACTGCTGGGTAACGCCAGCGTCACCCTCAAACTGGTCCTGGGTTTTGCCTTGGTGCTGGCCCTGAGCCTTGTGATTGCCCTGACCGGCTGGCAGGCCCTCGCCGCCTCCCTCTACCGCTCACAAACCCTGACCGTTCTCGCGCAACTGGCGGTTACCGGCGAAGAACTACGGGCCGACCGCATCGTTTATCGCACCCTGGACGATGAGGCCAGCCTCAACAAACTGAGCCTGTCCATCAAGAAGACCGATGGGTATCTGGCCGAGCTTTCAAACCGCCTCAAAGTGCCAAAGTCCCAGGAGTACTTGCGCAACATGACGGGCTTTTCCGAGCGTTTCAAAACCACGCTCAAGGATGTGCCTGCACTGGTCAAACAACGGGAAACCGCCCGTGAGCAGTTGAAACAAAGCTCGGTGCGCACCAGCGACGTCCTGGCACAAGTGGCCAGCGACCTGCCGGACCAGGAAGACGAAAAAGCCCTCGATACCGTCGAAGGGCTGCGCCTGGCGATCGAACAGGCCGAAGACCGCGCCCTAAGCCCGGCCTGGGCGGCCAGTAGCCTGGATGCCTATGCCCAGGCCGTCAGCGACGCCGAGCGCAGCCTCGAACTGGCCCAGGCGGCCGTGGAGAAGCTGCCCGTGGACAGCAGCGCCTTGAAAAATGCCGTACTCAGCATCCGCACTCACCTGACACGCCTGCGGGACACCCAGCTGACGACCGAGGCCGCGCAAAACCAGCTGGAGCAACTGTTGGACCAACTGCTGGCACAAAGTGACTTGCTCAGCCAGGACCAGACCCAGCGCCGCGACCGGGAAGCCGAACAGGCTCGCACCCAGACCCTGGCCATTACCGGAGCCGCCTTGCTCTTCGGCGCCCTGGCCGCCTGGATCATCGCTGGGCAGATCGTCAAGCCACTGCGCAGGGCCCTGGCCGTGGCCAATCGCATTGCCGAGGGCGACCTGAGCCACGATATACAGACCCGTCGCAAGGATGAACTGGGCCAGTTGCAATGCAGCATGGCGCAAATGACCCTCAACCTGCGGGGGCTGATTGGCAGCATCAGCGACAATGCCCGGCAGATCGCCAGCGCCGCCGAGGAACTGTCGGCCGTCACCGAGCAAACCCGGGCGGGCGTCAACAATCAGCGCGACGAAACCGAGCAGGTGGCAACCGCCATGAACCAGATGCTCGCCACCGCCCAGGAAGTCGCCCGGCATGCCGAACAGGCCTCGATTGCCGCCAACCAGGCCAATCAACAGACCGAACTGGGCGACCAGGTGGTGACGGACGCGGTGGCGCACATTGAACACCTGGCCCACGAGATGGCGCGCTCAAGCCAGGCGATGCTGGCCCTGCAACGGGAAAGCCAGAAGATCGGCAGCGTGCTGGAGGTGATCAAGTCGGTGTCCCAGCAGACCAACCTGCTGGCGCTCAATGCGGCAATCGAAGCCGCACGCGCCGGGGAGGCCGGCCAAGGGTTTGCAGTGGTGGCCGACGAAGTGCGCAGCCTGGCCCAGCGCACCCAGCAGTCCGCCGAGGAAATCGAAGAGTTGATTGGCGGTTTGCATCACGGCACGCAACAGGTCGCCGACGTCATGGACAACAGCCGCACCCTGACTGATCGCAGCGTGGGCCTGACCCGCAACGCTGGCGACGCGTTGACGGAAATCGCACGCACCGTGCTGGTCATCCAGGAAATGAACCCACAGATCGCCGCTGCCGCCGAAGAGCAAAGCGCGGTGGCCGAGGAAATCAATCGCAGCGTGTTGAAAGTCAGGGATGTGTCGGAACAAACCGCCGCCGCCAGCGAACAGACGGCAGCGGCCAGCATTGAATTGGCACGACTGGGGAGCAATCTTCAGAAGTACGTGGGCAAGTTCAAGGTATGAACCTGCCCCCGTGCCTTACAGAACCTGGCGCAGGAACGCCTGTGCCCGTGGGTCCTTCGGCGCATCGAAGAACTGCGCGGGCGCAGCGTCTTCCAGCAGCTTGCCGTGATCGAAGAACAACACGCGGTCCGCCACTTCCCGGGCAAAGCCCATTTCGTGGGTCACACAGACCATGGTCATGCCTTCCAGGGCCAGGGTCTTCATCACGTCCAGCACTTCACCGACCATTTCCGGGTCCAGCGCCGAGGTGGGCTCGTCAAACAGCATGACCTTGGGCTCCATGGCCAAGGCCCGGGCAATCGCCACGCGCTGTTGCTGGCCGCCGGAAAGCCGCGAGGGGAACTCGTTGGCTTTCTGTGCAATGCCGACCTTTTCCAGCAAGGCCAGGGCCTTGGCCTCGCGCTCCTTCTTGCCGCGCTTGCGCACGACCTTCTGCGCCAGGCACAGGTTTTCCAGCACGGTCATGTGCGGGAACAGGTTGAAGTGCTGGAACACCATGCCGACTTCCCGGCGATAGGCGTTCACATCGGTCTTGGGGTCGGCCAGTTGCAGGCCGTCGATGCTCACCGAGCCCGAATCGAACGCTTCCAGGCCATTGAGGCAGCGCAGGAATGTCGATTTGCCGGAACCGGACGGGCCGATTACCACCAGCACTTCGCCCTTGGCCACCTGGGTGGTGACGTGATCCACCGCGCGTACCACATGCCCACGGGTGTCGAAGACTTTTACCAGATCGCGCACTTCAATCACTTTGGGCGAGCCTCCGCTCAAGCCGGCTGGCCATTTTCGACAGCGGCAGGTTGATCAGCAGGTACAGGCCTGCAACACAGAACAGGATTTCAAACGGCGAGAACGAGGTGGTGATGACCTCGCGACCGCTCTTGAGCAGTTCGGTAATGGCGATCACCGAGACCAGCGAGGTGTCCTTGACCAGGCTGATAAATTGCCCGGCCAACGGCGGCAGCACGCGCTTGAACGCCTGCGGCAGTACCACGTGGCGCATCGACTGGCTGGCGCTCAGGCCCAGGGAACGGGCCGCTTCGCCCTGGCCACGGGCAATCGACTGCACGCCAGCGCGGACAATTTCTGCCACATAAGCACCGGTAAACAGCGACAGCGCGGCGATGCCGGCAAACTCCCGCGACAGGTTCAGTACCGTGCCGATAAAGAAGTAGAAAATGAAGATCTGTACCAATAACGGCGTGCCGCGCACCAGTTCGACGTAGATCGTCGATAGATCGCGCAAGGTCGGGTTATTCGACAAACGACACAGGCCGGTCGCCAGGCCGATAAACAGGCCCAATACCCCCGAGACCAGCGACAGCCACAGGGTGGTCCACAACCCCCACATCAACGGGCCCAGCGCCCAGTGCCGGGTCACCCCGATCACATCGCCCTCGGCCACATCGTCGCCACGGGCCACTTGCAGGCTGTTGTCGGCAACGCTCAGGTGCTGCTCGACACCGGCATCGTTACGCAGGGTGACTTGCGCCACATCGCCCTGGCGCACCAATTCGACCACCGTGGAAATATCCGCCGCTCGCTTGGATTCCTCAGCCTGGTAGGCGAAGTATTGCGGCACGCGGTTCCAGCGCCATTCGTAGGACATCAGCGAGGTGGCGTAGTACAACGCGCCGGCCATGCCGACCAGCACCAGCACGGTCAGCAGGTGCCAGGGCCATTGGGCTTTTTTCTGTTTCATTGCGGGTTCCGGGATGTGTATCGGCTGTCAGGCCGCCATCGCGGGCAAGCCCGCTCCCACACTGGAATGCATTCCAAATGTGGGAGCGGGCTTGCCCGCGATGGGCGCGACGCGGTTTCTAGCTTATTCCATGTCCTTGAGCCACTCGGAGCTCTTGAACCACTTGTCATGGATGCGATCGTAGGTGCCGTCGTTGCGAATCTGGTGCAAGAAGTTGTTGATGAAGTTGATGCTGTCGTAGTCGCCCTTCTTCAGACCGAATGCCAGAGGCTCGTAGGTGAAGGGTTCTTCGAGGTACACCAGCTTGCCATTGCCGACTTTTTTCTCGGCCACCACGTTGTACGGCGCGTCGTAGACAAAGGCGTCGGCCTTGCCGTTGACCACGTCGAGCACACCTTCCTGCTCGTTGTCGTAGCCGTGGTACTTGGCCTTGGAGATCAGCTTCTTGGCCACCATCTCGCCAGTGGTGCCGAGCTTGGAGGTCAGGCGGTACTTCTCGTCATTCAGGTCTTTGTAGGACTTGATGGTGCCTTCCAGTTCCTTGCGGATCAGCAGGGTCTGGCCCACCACGATGAAGGGTTCGCTGAAGTTCAGGCGCAGGTTGCGCTCCTGGGTCAGGGTCATGCCGCTGCCGATCATGTCGAACTTGCCGGTGAGGAAGGCCGGGATGATGCCGTCGTAACCGGTGGAGATCAGCTCCAGCTTGACCCCCATGGACTTGGCCAGCGCCTTGAGCAGGTCGACTTCAAAACCAATGATTTCGCCGCGCTTGTTGGTCATCTCGAACGGCATGTAGGTCGGATCCATGCCGACTTTCAAGGTGCCGCGCTTGACCGCTTCGTCAATCGCCCCGGCCTGGGCCGTATTGACTGCCAACAGGGCCGTCACGCCGAGCATCAGCATCGATAGATACTTTTTCATCACCAAGTCCCCTGACTCATTTTATTTTGATGCAGACCTTCGCAGGGCTGCACTGTTTCTTCGGGGAGCGATGCTAACCCACTCGCCCACCGGCACAAAGGTCCAGCCGGGATTTGTTGGTGGATATGACAGAAAAACCCCACAAAAACCCAGAGAAAAGCACGATTAGACGGTTCGCCGCGCAAGCGCCTGCCCAGTGAGTTATGTAAGCAGGTGTGACCATCATTCGATCTCTGATAGCCAGTCGGTATCCCGGAACCACTTGTCATGCAGCCGATCGTAGGTGCCATCCTGGGCAACCTGACTAAGGAAGTGATTGATCCAGTTCAGGCTGTCGTAATCGCCCTTCGGCACGCCAAACGCCAGGGGTTCATAGGTGAAGGGTTGCTCCAGGGCCAGCAGCTCGCGGTTTTGCGGCTTGGCCAGGGCAATCAGGTTATAGGGCGCGTCATGAATAAAGGCATCCACCTCGCCACTGACCACCCGGCGCACCCCTTCCTCGGCCGTGGCAAAGCTATACAGCTGTGCAGCTCCCAGGAAGCGCCGCGCCGCCGCTTCGCCCGTGGTGCCGTGTGCAGCGGCTATCCGATAGCCGGCTTCGTTCAAGTCTTCAATGCTGCCGACCTTGCCGGCCAGGCGCGGGTGCAGCAGGACGGTCTGGCCGACAATGATGAATGAATCGCTGAAATTGAGCTTGAGGTTGCGCTCCTGGGTCACGGTCATGCCACTGCCGATCATGTCGAAGCGGCCGGCCAACAGGCCCGGGATCAGCTCGGTATAGGCCACCGGGACCCATTCCAGGGTCACCCCCAGGGCATTGCTCATTTCTTCGAGCAGGTCGGCTTCAAAGCCGATGACACGCCCCTGTTTGTCGGTCATTTCAAAGGGCACGTAGTTGGGGTCGGTCCCCACTTTCAAGACCCCGCGCCGCACAGCTTCATCGATGGCACCTGCATGCGCCAGCTGGATGTGAAGCAGCGCGGCGATGCCCAGCAACAGTACCGGCCAGTTACCCTTGATCATGAAAATCCCCTTTTTCATTAAGCAGCCGCGTACCGGGCGTTGCGGGTTCAGCGCAAACCAGAGGCGGTCGAGTCAGATTTTGGGGGCGATCCTAACCCACTGGCAGGCACGGCAATACGCCTTGAACCGGGGTCTTTTGTATCGAAGTTAGAAGGACGGGGCACAAGCGCCAAGCGCTGTAGGACGGGCGTATCAAGCGCCCCCGAGAAAAATCCCGGGGGCGTCTGAATCAGGCTGGCTGAGCCTGGGATGACAGCGGTTTGAGCGGCAGCAACGGCGCATGCGGGTCGGCCTTGACCGACTCGCGCCAGGCACCCAGCCATTCGGCATGCCCTTCGCTCCAGACTTGCTCATGCAGGCGGCCCAGGGCCACCGGGTCGCTGAGCAAGGCCACACGCTCGTTGTTGTTCAGGCCAGCAGGGCCGACCTTCAACGCATGCCGCACACGCTCGGTACGCAGCCACTCGATCGGCTCCGCCTGGCCATGGCGGGAGGTTGCCAGGGCGCAGGCCAGGGCGTTCTGCTGCGGATCGACCACTGCCCGCACAAAACCATCATGCAGTGCATGCCAGCGGTTTTCGTGGGTGTAGAGGTCGGTCGACAGCAGCGCCTGCGGCGGGTTGTATTCCTCGGGGATCAGGAACAGGCTCTCGTCACGGGACTTGAGGCCCAGCTTGACCCGGCTGGAGATCACCGAGACCGGGATCGACAGCATCAGCGAACCGACAATCGGCACCAGCCACCACAGGAAGCTTGGGTTCAACCACACCACCAGCAGGGCCCAGAAGAAGCCCAGCAAGGTCTGCGGGCCGTGGCGCTTGACCGCCTCGCTCCAGGGCGTGGAGTCATCGTCACGTTGCGGCGAGTTCCAGGTCGCAGCCCAGCCGAGGAACGCAGCGAGCACGAAGCGGGTGTGGAAAATCATCCGCACCGGCGCCAGCAGCACGGAGAACAGCATCTCCAGGAGCATCGACAAGGTCACCTTGAACTTGCCGCCGAACTCTTTCGCGCCCTTGGCCCAGATCAGGATGATGCTCAGCAGCTTGGGCAGGAACAGCAGCACGATGGTGGTGGAGAACAGGGCCACCGCCTTGTCCGGGTGCCATTGCGGCCACAGCGGGTACAACTGGCGCGGCGCCATGAAGTACTGCGGCTCCATCAGGGTGTTGACCGCCAACAGGGCCGTGGACAGCACCAGGAACAGGAACCACAACGGCGCCGACAGGTACGACATCACGCCGGTGAGGAACACCGCACGGTGCACCGGGTGCATGCCCTTGACCAGGAACAGGCGGAAGTTCATCAGGTTACCGTGGCACCAGCGACGGTCACGCTTGAGCTCGTCGAGCAGGTTGGGCGGCAGTTCTTCATAGCTGCCGGGCAAGTCGTAGGCAATCCACACGCCCCAGCCGGCACGGCGCATCAGCGCGGCTTCAACAAAGTCGTGGGACAGGATGGAGCCGGCGAACGCACCTTTACCCGGCAATGGCGCCAGGGCGCAGTGCTCGATAAACGGCTTCATGCGGATGATCGCGTTGTGACCCCAGTAGTGGGATTCGCCCAACTGCCAGAAGTGCAGGCCGGCGGTGAACAGCGGGCCGTAGACGCGGGTAGCGAACTGCTGCATGCGTGCATACAGGGTATCCATGCCCGAGGCCCGTGGCGCGGTCTGGATGATCCCGGCGTCCGGCGTGGCTTCCATCAGGCGTACCAGGCTGGTCAGGCATTCGCCGCTCATCACGCTGTCGGCGTCCAGGACCACCATGTACTTGTAGTCACCGCCCCAGCGCCGGCAGAAGTCGTCGAGGTTGCCGCTCTTGCGTTTGACGCGACGGCGACGGCGGCGATAGAAGATCTTGCCAAAGCCACCGGCCTCGCGGCACACGTCGAGCCAGGCTTGCTGTTCGGCGATGCAGATATCGGCGTCGTTGCTGTCGCTGAGCACGAAGAAGTCGAAACGATCCAGGTCGCCGGTGGCGGCCACCGACTCAAAGGTCGCACGCAGGCCGGCAAATACCCGGGGCACGTCTTCGTTGCAGATCGGCATCACCAGCGCGGTACGGGCTTCTTTTGGGATGGGCTCGTCGCCGGCGCTTTTCCCGGAGATCCGGTACTTGTCGTGACCGGTGAGCAGTTCGAGGAAGCCCATCAGCGCCGTCCAGAACCCTGCCGACACCCAGCAGAACAGAATCCCGAACATGATCAGGATGCTGGTTTGCAGGGCGTATGGCAGTACCTGGGTAGCGGTTTGCAGCAGGGTCTGGTTGCGGATTTCGTCAAAGTCGACGAGGGACCAGCCCTGGTAAGGCATGATGCCTTTCATGTACCAGCCGGCCACAATCGTCTGGCCGAGCATCAGCACCAGCAGGATATAGCGGCGGATCGAACCGACGGTGCGCCAGCGCGCAGCCGGCAGCACGCGCTCGTCTTTGGGCGGTGCCGGCGGGTTGCTGCGGCCGGTGAGCCGGCGCCAGCCACGCACCAGGATATTGGTGCGCCAAGGCTCGGGCACCACCTTGGTACGCCGGATCGGCGGCGTGGCCTTGAGGCACACCCGGCCGCTGGCGTCGAGCACCAGCATCTCGGCGCCTTCTAGCTCCTCGGCTGTGTTGAGGGTCAGCCGGCGGCCAACCGACGCCTGCGCGGCGTCCACCGGCGCGTCAAAGGTCGACGACGACAGGCGCTCATGCAGTTCAGAGAAGGACTTGCAGCCCGCCAGTTCGGCGCGCTGCTCATCGGTCATCGGAAGGTGCGCCAGGTACTCGGCAAGCGTCTCTGGCTGGACTTGGGAGTTACTCATCGGCAGGCAACTGATTGCTCCAGGTTTCAGTCAGGACTTGTTCTGTCTTGACCGGCTCCGGGGTGGCTGGGGCAGCTTCTGGCTGCTGGGTTTCCTTGTCCTTGGCGTCTTTCTTGGCGTGTTTCTCGTGTTGCTTGGCCAGGACTTTGTCAGCCTTCAGGACTTGGGTGGAAACCTGCTCTGGCTCAGGCTTGACGATATCCTGGACCAGGGCCGCACGCATTTCGGTCGGTTTGCCTGCATCCTTGATCTTCAGGCGCAGGGTCAGGCGCCAGCCTTTGGTGTGCGGGTTGTAGCGCACGCTGTTTTCCACGACTTCGCCGTTATCGCCGACGCTGACCTGGCTGCGCACGGCCGCATCGGGCTTCAGGGCCTTGAGGGACGGGCCCTCGAAGTCCACCAGGTAAGCCACACTGCCGTCTGGCTGGCGGATCAGGTTGGACTGTTTCACATCACCGGTAGAACGCAGGGTCTGCTTGACCCAGGCACTGTCCGGCGAGTGGAACGGTGCGTCATTGAGAGTCCAGTGCAGGCGGTAGGCGATATCCAGCGGCTCGCCGGGCTTGGGCAGTTCGGCCGGGCTCCAGAAGGCAACGATGTTATCGTTGGTTTCATCGGCGGTCGGAATCTCTACCAGGTCGACCGAACCCTTGCCCCAGTCGCCTTCAGGCTCGATCCAGGCGCTTGGGCGCTTGTCGTAGTTGTCGTCGAGGTCTTCGTACTGGCTGAAGTTGCGACCACGCTGCAACAGGCCGAAACCACGCGGGTTTTCTACCGAGAAGTTGCTGACCGACAGGTGTTTTGGGTTGTTCAGCGGGCGCCAGATCCACTCGCCGTTACCGGCATGGATCGACAGGCCGCTGGAATCGTGCAGTTCACGCCGGTAGTTGAGGACCTTGGACGGCTGGTTGGCGCCGAACAGGAACATGCTGGTCAGCGGGGCAACGCCCAACTTGCTGACCTTGTCGCGCAGGAACATCTGCGACTTGACGTCGACAATGGTGTCGGTGCCCGGGCGCAGGATCAGGCGATAGGCGCCAGTGGCCCGTGGCGAATCCAGCAGGGCAAAGATCACCAGGTGCTTGTCGCCCGGCTTTGGACGCTCGATCCAGAACTCGGTGAAACGCGGGAACTCTTCGCCGGACGGCAGCGCGGTATCGATCGCCATGCCACGGGCGGACAGGCCATAGACCTGGTCCTTGCCCACGACGCGGAAATAGCTGGCGCCGAGCATGGTCATGATTTCGTCTTGCTTGTCGTCCTTGTTGATCGGGTACAGCACGCGAAAGCCGGCATAACCCAGCTGTTCGGTGGCTTTGGGATCAAACTTGACGTCGCCGAAATCGAAGCGCGTCGGGTCGTACTTGATCTCCTGGACGTCGGTGGCGGTGACTTCGTTGATTTTCACCGGCGTGTCGAAGTGCATGCCCTGGTGATAGAAGGACAACTTGAACGGGGTTTTCTGCTCGGCCCACTCGGCTTTTTCATTGCGGAAACGAATTTTCTGGTAGTCAGCGAACTTCATTTCGCGGAATTCGTTCGGCAGATTGCTGCGCGGGGCTTCGTATTTCTGCCCGGCCAGCTCTTTTGCCTTGGCCGACACATCATCCAGACTGAATGCCCACAGTTGACCCGCGCCGAACAGGCAAAACAGGGCAGAGCCCGTTACCAGTGCGTTTCGTAACCGTTTGGCAGACAATTTTGGTGCATTACAGGGACTAACAATCACGAGCAACCCTCGCCGAAAACAGATCAAAAAACCAACGGCCAGCTATCTATATGCCAGGTTGGCGAGCATTGTTCCGACTCCGATGGGGCTAAATGATTCCCCATGAGCGAGCGGACAAGTCTCTACCTAAGTCAAAAATGGATCAATTTACGCTGATCCCCGTAGCGCGCGATTATCTAGTAGCCGGTGAGATAACGCAGCAGGGGCAGCAAAGTATTTGTAGCGAAAACTTGCGTTTTTGCGCATTAAAAGTCGTTTTTCATACAATCAGGTCTGTAAAAGGAAGGTGACCGGCCCATCGTTGACCAGATGCACCTGCATATCCGCGCCAAAACGCCCCGATGCCACCGTGCCATGCAATTGTTGCGCTTTTGACAACAAGTGCTCGAAAAGCGCCTCGCCCAACGCCGGAGGCGCCGCTGTGGAGAAGCTGGGGCGCAGGCCACTCTTGGTATCGGCCGCCAGGGTGAACTGGGACACCAGCAGCAAACCACCGCCAATGTCTTTCAGCGACAGGTTCATCTTGCCCTCATCGTCACTGAACACCCGATAGTTAAGCAGCTTATGCAACAACTTGTCGGCACTGGCCGCTGTATCTGAAGGCTCGACGGCCACCAGTACCAGCAAACCCTGGTCTATCGCGCCCACCACATGCCCCGCCACCTCGACCCGGGCGCCACGCACCCGCTGTAAAAGGCCCTTCATGCTTCTTCAGGCGGCAAATCAAGCAGGCGTCGTGCCATCTGGCCCGCCGCCCGCACCAGCGCATCGGTGATGCCCGGCTCGGAAGCCGCGTGGCCCGCCTCGCGGATCACCTGCAGCTCACTGTTCGGCCAGGCCTGGTGCAGCTCCCAGGCATTGTCCAGGGGGCAGATCATATCGTAGCGGCCATGCACGATGATGCCAGGCAGATGGGCGATCTTGTGCATGTCGCGAATCAGTTGGTTGGGCTCCAGGAACGAGTTGTTGGTGAAGTAGTGGCACTCGATGCGCGCAATCGACAAGGCGCGCTGTGGCTCGGAGAAGCGCTCGATCAACTGCGGGCTGGGGCACAGGCCGAGCATGCGCCCTTCCCAGGTGGACCAGGCCTTGGCGGCATGCATCTGGGCTATCTGGTCGTTGCCGGTCAGGCGCTTGTGGTAGGCGCTGATCATGTCGTGGCGCTCATCCTGGGGGATCGGCGCGATGTAATCCTGCCAGTAGTCGGGGAACAGGCGGCTGGCGCCGGCCTGGTAGAACCACTGGATATCCTGGGGGCGGGCCAGGAAGATCCCGCGTACGATCAGGCCATGCACACGGTCGGGGTGGGTTTGCGCATAGGCCAGGGCCAGGGTCGAGCCCCAGGAACCGCCGAACAGCACCCATTTGTCGATACCCAGGTGCTCGCGGATCCGCTCAAGGTCGGCCACCAGGTCCCAGGTGGTGTTGTTTTCCAGGCTGGCCCGCGGGGTGGAACGCCCGCAGCCGCGCTGGTCAAAGGTGACAATGCGGTACAGGTTCGGATCGAAATAGCAGCGACTGTTGGCATCACATCCGGCGCCGGGGCCACCATGGATGAAGACCACGGGCAAACCTTGCGGGGAACCACTTTCGTCGACATACAGCGTGTGGGTTTCATCGACGGCCAGATCGTGCCGGGCGTAGGGTTTGATCTGCGGGAACAAAGTCTGCATTGCGCGCTCCGTAAGGGGTCGGTTCCATCCCCGGGGGGACGTCTATTATTTTGCCGTCTGGCATCATAAACCCGAATTGTGCAATGAGCATGTCCTTGAGGTCTTAGACCTGTGTCAGCGATCAGCCAGGAAGGTTCACGCAACCCAGTGTGGGAGCGGGCTTGCTCACGATAGCGGTGTGTCAGTCAATATATTCGGCGACTGAAGCACCGCTATCGCGGGCAAGCCCGCTCCCACAGTTTGAGCTTCGTTGACTCAGGTGTAGTGCTTCTGGCCCCACGCCAGGAACCCTTCCAACAACTGCCTCAACACCACCCGCGTCGGCTCGGCCAGATCCTGCCGATACCTGAACGGCGCAAACTCTTCCATATATGTGCACTGCCCCAACTCCAGCTGCACCGCATGAATATCCTGCGCCGGGTTGCCGTAGTGCCGGGTGATGTGCCCGCCCTTGAAGCGCCCGTTCAGCACATGGCTGTACTGCGGGTGCGCTGCGCAGATGGCCTCCAACTGGCTGGCCAACTCGGGGTCGCAGGCGGCGCCATTGAAGGTGCCGAGGTTGAAGTCCGGCAGCTTGCCGTCGAACAGGTGCGGGATCACCGAGCGGATCGAGTGGGCGTCGAACAGCAGCGCATAGCCGAACTCGGCCTTGAGCCGCGCCAGTTCGTTTTGCAGGGTCTGGTGATAGGGCGTCCAGATCTGCTCCAGATAGCTCGCCCGCTCCTCTTTCGACGGCTCCTTGCCTTCGATAAACAACGGCACCCCATCAAACAGCGTCGCGGGAAACAGGCCGGTGGTCGCGCCGACATACAGCGGCTTATCGTCAGCTGGCCGGTTCAGGTCGATCACAAACCGCGAATACTCGGCCGCCAGGGTGCTGGCCCCCAGCTCTGCCGCAAAATCGTACAACGTGGGGATATGCCAGTCGGTATCCGGCAGGCTTTGTGCCTCGGGGATCAGGCCCGCCGCCACCGCAGGCGTCAGGCGCAGGCCAGCGTGGGGCATGCTGATCAGCAGCGGCGTGCTGCCTTGCTTGAAGTTCAGAACCTTGTCCACAACGGTACTCCTTACACAGTGACGTCGACGCCATGGCGCACGACGCGTTTATCCAACTCGCCACCCAGCCAGTAGGCCAGGTCGGCGGGGCGATCGATCTGCCAGGCGACAAAGTCCGCCACCTTGCCCACCTCCAGCGAACCGTGGGTGTCACCCATGCCCAGGGCCGTGGCGGCATGCCGGGTGGCACCGGCCAGGGCTTCTTCCGGGGTCATGCGGAACAGGGTGCAGGCCATGTTCAGCATCAGGCGCAGTGACAAGGCTGGGGATGTGCCGGGGTTGAGGTCGCTGGCGATGGCGATCTGCACCCCGTGCTTGCGCAAGGCGTCCATCGGTGGCAACTGGGTTTCGCGCAAAAAGTAGAACGCCCCCGGCAGCAACACGGCGACGGTGCCGGCGGCGGCCATGGCGATGGCGTCTTCTTCGGTCATGAACTCCAGGTGATCCGCCGACAGCGCCTGATACCGCGCCGCCAGGCTCGAGCCGTGCAGCGACGACAGTTGCTCGGCATGCAGTTTTACCGGCAAGCCCAAACGCTGGGCGACTTTAAACACACGCTCGACCTGCTCGGTGGAAAACGCCAGGTATTCGCAGAACGCATCCACCGCATCCACCAACCCTTCTGCGGCCAGGGCTGGCAGCATCTCGTTGCAGATGTGTTCGATATAGTCGTCGGCGCGATCCTTGTATTCCGGCGGTAAGGCATGGGCTGCCAGGCATGTAGCGCGCACGCTGACCGGCAGTTCCTGACCCAGGCGCCGGGCCACCCGCAGCATCTTGCGCTCGTTGGCCAGATCCAGGCCGTAGCCGGACTTGATCTCCACCGTGGTCACGCCATCGCGCAGCAAACTGCGCAGGCGCTGGCGGCTGCTGTCGAACAGCTCGTCCTCGCTCGCCGTACGGGTGGCGCGCACGGTGCTGGCAATGCCGCCACCGGCTGCGGCGATCTCGGCGTAGCTCACGCCCTGCAGGCGCTGCTCGAATTCGCCGCTGCGGTTGCCGCCAAATACCGCGTGGGTATGGCAGTCAATCAGCCCCGGCGTGACCCACGCCCCTTGCAAGTCATGGGTCTGCGCGTAGTCGCCAGGCGGCAGCTCGGCCCGGGGGCCGATCCACTCGATCAGCGTACCGGCCGTGACCATGGCGCCATCCTCGATGATCGAGTACTCGCCCCGGGCCATGGTTGCGATGTGGCAGTGTTGCCAAAGCGTTTTCATCAACGCCTCCCTAAGTTATCGGTGAGACAAAGCCGGGTCGTAATCGACCTTGGCCGCTTGCCCGGCCGCAGGCTTGACCCACAGCAGGTAGGCCACGACCAGCAGCACAATCCACGCGGCGCCCACCAGCAGCGCGGCCTGGGTGTCCGGGAAGTAGCCCAGTACGCCAAAAATAAACAGCATGAATACAATGGCCGCCGCCGGCGCATAGGGCCAGAACGGTACAGGGAATTTCAGTTCGGCGATCTGTTCCTTGCTCATCGAGCGGCGCATTGCCACCTGCGTGACCAGGATCATCAACCACACCCACACGGTGGCGAACGTGGCAATCGAGGCAATCACCAGGAACACGTTTTCCGGGATCAGGTAGTTCAACACCACACCGCCCAGCAGCGCCGCGCCCATCACCACCACGGTCATCCATGGCACACCGTGGCGCGACAGTTGCGCAAAGCCCTTGGGCGCCTGCCCTTGCTGGGCCAGGCCGTACATCATGCGGCCGGCGCCGAAGATGTCACTGTTGATGGCCGAGACCGCCGCCGAGATCACCACGATATTGAGGATGGTCGCCGCCGAGCCAATCCCCAGGTTGCTGAAGATCTGCACGAATGGGCTGCCCTGGCTGCCGATCTGCGGCCATGGGTAGATGGCCATCAGCACAAACAGGGTCAGCACGTAGAACAGCAGGATGCGCAGCGGCACCGCGTTGATCGCCTTGGGGATTACCCGCTGCGGGTCCTTGGCTTCGCCGGCGGTGATGCCGATGATTTCGATGCCGCCAAAGGCAAACATCACCACCGCAAACGAGGCGATCAAGCCGCCCACACCATTGGGCATAAAGCCGCCATGGGCCCACAGGTTGCTCAAGCCGCTGGCCGGGGCGTCGCCCGCCGAATGCACGCCGAACAGCATGATGCCGAACCCGCCGAGGATCATTGCGACAATCGCGCCGACCTTGAGCAGTGACAGCCAGAACTCCATTTCGCCAAACACTTTGACGTTGCACAGGTTCAGCCCGCCGATCAGCAGGACAATGCCGAGCACCCAGACCCAGCGGGCGACTTCGGGAAACCAGAAGCCCATATAGATGCCGAAGGCGGTGACGTCCGCCAGGCAGACGATGATCATTTCAAAGGCGTAGGTCCAGCCGAGGATAAAACCGGCCATCGGCCCCAGGTAGGTGCTGGCGTACTGGCCAAACGAGCCGGACACCGGATTGTGCACGGCCATTTCGCCGAGGGCGCGCATCACCATGAACACCGCGGCGCCGCCGATCAGGTAGGCCAGCAACACCGCCGGGCCGGCCATTTGGATAGCCGAGGCGGAGCCGTAGAACAGCCCGGTGCCGATCGCCGACCCCAGTGCCATGAAGCGAATATGACGGGCGGTCAGCCCGCGTTTGAGACCTTGTGCTTGCTGGTGCATTTCTCGTCCCTAATTATTGTTATCCAGAGAGAATCCGAACCTATGGGCGATCACCTGTGGGAGCTGTCGAGCCTTGGCGAGACAGCTCCCACACGGGATCGGGGTGCTGCTTAGAGACTTGGCAGCAGCTTGGCCGGCACCAACTCATTCAGGCAGCGGCTGGCCAGCAGCTCGCTGGCGGCGTTGATGTCCGGGGCGAAGAAGCGGTCCTTGTCATAGAACCCCACTTTGGCGCGCAGGATGCCACGGGCCTTTTCCAGCTTCGGCGAGGTTTTCAGGCCATCGCGCAGGTCCAGGCCCTGGCAGGCGGCCAGCCATTCCACCGCGAGAATCCCCCGGGTGTTTTCAGCCATTTCCCACAGGCGCTTGCCAGCAGCCGGCGCCATCGACACGTGGTCTTCCTGGTTGGCGGAGGTGGGCAGGCTGTCGACACTATGGGGATGGGACAACGCCTTGTTCTCGCTGGCCAACGCCGCAGCGGTCACCTGGGCGATCATGAAGCCGGAGTTGACCCCGCCATTGCCCACCAGGAACGGCGGCAGTTGCGACATGTGCTTGTCCATCATCAACGAAATACGGCGCTCGCTCAGGGAGCCGATTTCGGCGATGGCCAGGGCCATGTTGTCGGCGGCCATCGCCACCGGTTCGGCGTGGAAGTTACCGCCGGAGATCACATCGCCTTCAGCGGCGAATACCAGCGGGTTATCCGAGACTGCGTTGGCTTCAACCACCAACACGTCGGCCGCCTGGCGGAACTGGGTCAGGCAGGCGCCCATGACTTGCGGCTGGCAACGCAGGGAGTACGGGTCTTGCACCTTGTCGCAGTTCTGGTGGGACTGGGACACCTGGCTGCTGTCGCCGAGCAGGTCGCGATACGCGGCCGCCGAATCAATCTGCCCACGTTGGCCACGGGCTGCATGGATGCGCGGGTCGAACGGTGAACGCGAACCCAGTACCGCTTCCACAGTCAGGCCGCCACAGGCGATAGCGGCGGCGAACAGGTCTTCGCCTTCAAACAGACCGCGCAGGGCGTAGGCGGTGGAGACCTGGGTGCCGTTGAGCAGCGCCAGGCCTTCCTTGGCAGCCAGGGTCAGGGGCGTGAGGCCGGCGACTTTCAGCGCTTCGGTCGCCTCCAGCCACTCACCTTTATAGCGGGCCTTGCCTTCGCCCAGCAGCACCAGGGACATATGGGCCAACGGCGCCAAGTCACCGGACGCGCCCACCGAGCCCTTGAGCGGGATATGCGGGTAGACCTCGGCGTTGATCAGGGCGATCAGCGCGTCGATCACCTGGCGGCGAATCCCGGAGAAACCCCGGCTCAGGCTGTTGACCTTGAGCACCATCACCAAACGCACCAGTGCATCGCTGATCGGCTCGCCGACGCCCGCCGCGTGGGACAACACCAGGGAGCGCTGGAGGTTTTCCAGGTCTTCGCTGGCGATACGGGTCGAGGCCAGCAGGCCGAAACCGGTGTTGATGCCATAGGCGGTGCGGTTCTCGGCGAGAATCTGCTCGACACAGGCCACACTGGCTTCGATCTGCGCCGAGGCGCTGTCATCCAGGCTGAGGGTTACCGGCTGCTGGTAGATGGCCCGCAGTTGGGCAAGGCTCAGTTGGCCTGGAATCAGATTTAGCGCAGTCACATTCATGCTCCTTTTGAAATAGGGTTCAGTGCACATTCGGTAAAGTGTGGTTCAGCAAATCGGTGTTCTTGAGCAGGGCCGCCGTGGTCGCAATATCCGGCGCCAGCCAGCGGTCCTGTTCATAAGCCGGGACGTGCTCGCGCAGCAGGCGCCAGGCCGCGTGGGTGCCGGTGCCGAAGCCTTGTTCCTTGAGGAACTCAAAGGCCTGGGCCGCCAGCAGGTATTCGATGGCGAGGATCTGGGTGACATTTGCCAACACCGCGTGCAGCTTGAGCGCGGCGTTGGTGCCCATGCTCAGGTGGTCTTCCTGCAGGCCCGAGGTGACGAAGTTATCGAGCACTGCCGGCTGCGCCAGTTGGCGATTCTGCCCACAGAGGGAAGCGGCGACGTACTGCACGATCATCATCCCCGAGTTGACCCCGGGGTTGCTCACCAGGAAGGCCGGCAGGCCGCTGACGTGGGGGTTGATCAGGCGGTCCAGGCGGCGCTCGGCGATGGCGCCGATCTCGGCCATGGCGATGGCCAGCATATCCGCCGCCAGCGCCACGGACTGGCCGTGGGGGTTGGCCTGGGACACCACGCGGTAGTTGTCTGGCGTGCCGAGCAGCAACGGGTTGTCGGTGGCGCCATTGAGTTCGGTTTCAATCTGCCGGGTGGCATGCTCCAGCTGATCACGGGCAGCGCCGTGGACCTGGGGGATCGAACGGATGCTCAGCGCGTCCTGGGTACGAATGCCACGACTGGCGGCAATCACCTCGCTGCCCTCGAGCAAGGCCCGCAGGTTGTTGCCGACCTGCTGCATGCCCGGGTGTGGCTTGAGGGCAATGATCTGCTCGTCGAACGCATCGATCTGCCCGCGCTGTGCTTCAAAGCTCATGGCGCCGATCACATCGGCCCATTGCAGCAAATGGTGGGCATCGGCCAGGGCCAGGCAGCTCAGGCCGCTCATGCACGGCGTGCCGTTGACCAGGCACAGGCCGTCCTTGGCGCCGAGCACCACCGGCTGCAGGCCTTCGGCGGCCAACGCCGCCTGGGCCGTAACAATCTGGCCGCGATAGCTGACATTTCCCACACCCAGCAGGGCAATGCCGATATGGGCCATATGGGTCAGGTAGCCCACCGAACCCTGGGACGGCACCTGCGGGGTAATGCCATGGTTGAGCAGCGCCAGCAGCGAATGCACCACCTGCGGATGCAGGCCGGACTTGCCCTGGCTGTAATTGAGGATGGCCGCGCAGATGATGGCGCGGGTCTGTTCATCGCTCAGCGGCGCACCGACACCACAGGCGTGGCTGAGCAGGGTATTGCGCGACAGTTGGCTCAGTTGCTCGCCCTTGAGCGACACATTGCACAAGGCGCCCAGGCCGGTGTTGACGCCATAGGCGCGCTCGCCGCTAGTGACAATGCGCTGCACGATGGCCTGGGCATTGTCGATGCGCGCCCAGGCCTGGCCCGACAACGCAAGCTCGGCGCCGAAGCGGGCGACAGCGACCACGTCCCGCCAGTGCAGGGGGGTGTCGGCGATGATGATTTTTTTTGCCTGGGACATCTTCATACCTTCTTGGATTTTTTTGCAGCCTTGCCCGCGATGAGGCCCGCCAATTCACCACAAGGCTCGGTTCAGACCACCGCCGCCCGCCGCTGAACAAACCGATCCACATACTCATCCGCCGGCGAATGCAAAATCTCCCGCGGCGTGCCGACCTGGATCAGCTGGCCGTCCTTGAGGATGGCGATGCGATTGCCGATGCGCACGGCCTCATCCAGGTCGTGGGTGATAAACACGATGGTCTTGTGCAGGGTCTTTTGCAGCTCCAGCAACTGGTCCTGCATCTCGGCGCGGATCAGCGGGTCGAGGGCACTGAACGCTTCGTCCATCAGGATGATGTCGGTGTCAGCCGCCAGGGCCCGGGCCAGGCCCACCCGTTGGCGCATGCCGCCCGACAACTGGTGCGGGTATTTGCTTTCGTAGCCCTTCAGGCCCACGGTTGCGATCCAGTGCAAGGCACGCTCGGTGCACACTTGCTTGGTTTCACCGCGCACTTTCAAGCCATAGGCCACATTGTCCAGCACGCTCTTGTGGGGCAGCAGGCCGAAGCTCTGGAACACCATGCTGATCTTGTGCCGGCGGAACTGGCGCAGGGCGTCCATGTCCAGTTGCAGGATGTCTTCGCCGTCCACCAGGATCGCGCCACTGGTGGGGTCGATCAGGCGGTTGAAGTGGCGCACCAGGGTGGACTTGCCGGAACCCGACAGGCCCATGATCACAAAGATCTCGCCGGTGCCGATGCTCAGGGACAGGTCATTTACGCCCACCACACAACCGGTCTGTGCCAGCACCTGGTCCTTGGTCTGGCCCTGGCCAATAAGGGCCAGGGCTTCTTTGTCACGGGCGCCGAAAATCTTGAACACGTTTTTCACTTCGATCTTGCTGACAGTAGTCATTTGCTCGCCTCATGCCGTGGACGACCATAGGCCTGGGTAATGCGGTCGATGACCACTGCGAGAATCACAATCGCCAGGCCAGCCTCCAGGCCGCGCCCGACGTTAAGGGTCTGGATGCCCACCAGTACGTCTTCACCCAAACCACGGGCGCCGATCATCGAGGCGATCACCACCATCGACAGGGCCATCATGGTGGTCTGGTTGATCCCGGCCATGATGCTCGGCAGGGCCAGCGGCAGTTGCACGCCAAACAGTTGCTGCCAGCGGTTGGCGCCAAAGGCATTGATGGCTTCCATCACTTCCCGATCCACCTGGCGAATGCCCAGGTCGGTCAGGCGAATCAATGGCGGCGCGGCGTAGATCACCGTGGCGAAAATCGCCGGCACCTTGCCCAGGCCAAACAGCATCAGCACCGGGATCAGGTACACGAAGCTGGGCATGGTCTGCATGATGTCCAGCAGCGGCATCAGCACCGAGCGCAGGCGATTGCTGCGCGCCGAGAGGATGCCCAGGGGAATGCCGATCAGCACCGAGATCACCGTGGCCACCATCATCAGCGCCAGGGTCTGCATCAATTTGTCCCACAGGCCGACTGCGCCCACCAGGAACAACAGGCCGACGATCACCGCCGTGGTCAGCACCTTGCGGGTGGCGTGCCAGGCAACGCCGCCGACAATCGCCAGCATCAGCCACCAGGGCGCCGCGCGCAGCAGGCCTTCCAGGTTGACGATGGCCCACAGCAAGGTGTCGGAAATCTGCCGGAACACATCACCGTAGTTGGTCACCAGCCCATCGACCCAACCGTTGACCCAGTCGGCGATGGAAAACGTAAAACTCTCAGGAAACATAGCGTGCTCTCGATCCAATGGAGTGTGGCCGGGTGGCCGGCTGCCTGTTCAGGGTAGCCGGGAGCCCTGTGCCTACAAGGCCGCGTCGATTTTCTTGGCCGCGTCTTCACTGACCCAGGCGTGCCAGACCTCTGGATGTTCCTTGAGGAAAATCTTCGCCAGCTTCGCCGAATCAATGCGCTCTTTGCTCATGCGCGCCAGGTTCTGGTTGAGCAGGTCGATCGGCAGGTTGACCTTCTCCAGCACCGCCACCAGTTCCGGGGCCTGCTCGTGGAACGTCTTGGACAGGCCGACCTTGATGGTCACGCTTTTATCCACGCCGGGTTTTTCGTCGAGCTTGACCAGGTCCACCTGGCCCATCAGCGGTGTCGGCGACCAGTAGTAGAACAGGATCGGTTCGCCACGCTTGTAGCTCGACAGCACCGCTGCATCCAGCGCCGGGCCGGTGCCTGGGCGGAAGTTGGTGTAGGAGCTTTCCAGGCCATAGCTCTTGAGCATTTCGCTGTTGTCCAGCTCGCAGGTCCAGCCGGCCGGGCAGTTGTAGAAGCGGCCTTTGGCAGGCTCTTCCTGGTCCTTGAATACCGCGGAATACTTGGCCAGGTCGGCGATGTTTTTCAGGTCCGGGGCCTTGGCTTCGAGCTTGCGCTTGGCGTCACCTTCGATCACGTAGCGCGGCACGTACCAGCCTTCCACAGCGCCGACCACGGGGGCGCCGACACCCACGACCTTGCCGGCCTTCTCGGCCTTTTTCCACACTTCACTGCGGCCAATCCACTCTTCGGCGAAGATCTGGATATCGTTGCTGCTCAGGGCGTTTTCCATGGTGATGGAGTTGCCCGGCAGGCTATCGGTTTTGCAGTCGTAGCCTTTTTCCAGCACCACTTGCAGCACGTCGGTCAGCAACATGCCGCTTTCCCAGTTCAGGCCGGCGAATTTCACCGGTTTGCCCGACTCGCACCAGCCGGCCGCCTGGGTGGCGCCAGCGCTGGCCAGCAGGCCGGCGGCGAGCAATGGGGTCAGCAGGGTCTTATACATTCTCATTATGTGACGCTCCCAATCATGAAATGGATTACGGCAGTCAAAAGGCATCCTGCCTTGTCCACGTCCCATCAGGCCTGTGCAATCAGCCCGTTGTTTTTAGCGCTGGGTGTAGCGCCCTGCTCTACCGGCAGGATCAGTCGTTCAGGTATTGCGCCGTGCCATTTTTTCGCACACACGTAATACAGGGCAGCGGGCAGTACCAGGCCGATGATCCAGGAAATATCCACACCCCCCAGGCTGGCCACCAGGGGCCCCGTGTAGAACTTGGTGGCGATGAACGGCAATTGCACCAGCACCCCGAACACATAGACGCTGATACCCAGCGGGTTCCAGCGGCCGTAGCGACCATTCGGATCGGCCAGCGCCGGCACGTCATAGCGATCGCGGGTGATGCAGTAGTAGTCCACCAGGTTGATCGCGCTCCAGGGCGTAAAGAACGCCAGCAAAAACAGGATGAAGGACTTGAACGCACTGAGGAACGAGTGCTGGCCGAGTAACGCAATCAGGGTCGCCGCGCCGACGATCAGCAGCACGAAGACCAGGCGCTGCAAACGCGTGACCTCCATGCGTCCACGAAAGCCGCTGATGATGGTGGCAATGCACATGAAGCTGCCGTAGGAGTTCAATGTGGAAATGGTGACCTTGCCAAACGCAATGCTGAAGTACAGCAATGCCGCCGTAGCCCCCGTGCCGCCCAGGCCCACGATGTAGGCCACTTCGTTACCGGCAAACTGCCCGTTGGACATGGCGGCGGCAAACACGCCGAGGATCATCGCCACCTGTGCGCCAATGACCGAACCTGCGCCTGCGGCCAGAAAGGTTTTCAGCGAAGACGTGTGGCGCGGCAGGTAGCGGGAGTAGTCCGCCACGTAAGGCCCGAAGGCGATCTGCCAGGAGGCCGCAAGCGACACCGCGAGCAAGAAGCTGCTCCAGCTGAAATGACGGATTTGCAGGAGCGCCCCCACATCGGTCTGGCTCATCAGGCGGCTGAACAGGTAGACAAAGGCAACCACCCCAATGACGCTGGCGACACGCCCAATGAAATGGATCACCCGATACCCGAGCACCGTGACCAGCACGATGACACTGGCAAAGATCAGAATGCCAACGCTGTCGCTGACCCCAAACAACTGGCCCAACGCCTGGCCGGACAGCACGGTGCCGGTGGCGGTGAAACCCAGGTACATCAAACACACCAGCACAATCGGGATGGCCGCGCCATACACACCGAACTGCACCCGGCTGGAAATCATCTGCGGCAGGCCCAGCCTGGGCCCTTGCGCCGCATGCAACGCCATCACCCCGCCGCCCAGCAGTTGACCGATCAACAGACCGATCAACGACCAGAACACATCACCGCCCAGCACCACGGCCAGGGCCCCGGTGACAATCGCGGTGATTTGCAGGTTGGCGCCCATCCACAGGGTGAACTGGCTCAAGAGACGACCGTGTCTTTCCGCTTCCGGGATGTAGTCGATCGAACGCCTTTCGATCAACGGGGTGGCGCTTGCACGTGCGTCTTTTGCAGCCATGGGGGTTCAACCTCTAATGGATTGTTTTCGGTGGTGCGGATCAAACATGTTTCAAATACACAGCAAGTCAAATGTGGGAGCTGGCTTGCCTGCGATTGCATCACTGTGATCTGCCTGACAGACCCAGTCGCCCGCATCGCAGGCAAGCCAGCTCCCACAGGAACCGAGCCAGGCGTTACTTGATCATTGGCAGGTTCAGGCCCTGCTCCTTGGCGCAATCAATGGCGATCTGATAGCCCGCATCGGCGTGACGCATCACCCCGGTGGCCGGGTCGTTGTGCAGCACGCGGGCAATGCGCTCGGCGGCTTCGTCGGTGCCGTCGCAGACAATCACCATCCCCGAGTGCTGGGAGAAGCCCATGCCCACCCCACCGCCGTGGTGCAGCGAAACCCAGGTCGCGCCGCTGGCGGTGTTGAGCAAGGCGTTGAGCAACGGCCAGTCGGACACGGCATCGGAACCGTCCTGCATGGATTCGGTTTCGCGGTTGGGGCTGGCCACCGAGCCGGAGTCCAGATGGTCACGGCCGATCACCACCGGTGCCGACAGCTCACCGCTGCGTACCATTTCGTTGAACGCCAGGCCGAGCTTGGCGCGCTGGCCCAGGCCGACCCAGCAGATGCGCGCCGGCAGGCCCTGGAAGCTGATGCGCTCGCGGGCCATGTCCAGCCAGTTGTGCAGGTGGGCGTCGTCGGGGATCAGCGCCTTGACCTTGGCGTCGGTCTTGTAGATGTCTTGCGGGTCACCCGAGAGGGCCGCCCAACGGAACGGGCCGATGCCACGGCAGAACAGCGGGCGGATGTAGGCCGGGACAAAGCCCGGGAAGTCGAAGGCATTTTCCACGCCTTCTTCCTGCGCCATCTGCCGGATGTTGTTGCCGTAGTCGAAGGTCGGAACCCCCATTTTCTGGAAGGCCAGCATCGCCTGCACGTGCACGGCCATCGATTGCTTGGCGGCCTTGATCACGGCGGCGGGCTCGGTCTTGGCGCGGGCGCGGTATTGCTCCCAGGTCCAGCCGGCGGGCAGGTAGCCATTGAGCGGGTCGTGGGCGCTGGTCTGGTCGGTGACCATGTCCGGGCGTACGCCGCGCTTGACCAGTTCCGGGAGGATTTCGGCAGCGTTGCCCAGCAGGGCGATGGAGATAGCCTTGCCTTCCTGGGTGTACTTGGCGATGCGCGCCAGGGCGTCGTCGAGGTCGCTGGCTTGTTCGTCGACATAACGGCTGTTCAAGCGGAAATCGATGCTGACCTGCTGGCACTCAATGTTCAGCGAGCACGCGCCGGCCAGGGTCGCGGCCAGAGGCTGGGCGCCGCCCATGCCGCCGAGGCCGGCGGTGAGCACCCAACGGCCCTTGAGGTTGGAATCGTAATGCTGGCGACCGGCCTCGACGAAGGTTTCGTAGGTGCCCTGGACGATGCCCTGGCTGCCGATGTAGATCCAGCTGCCGGCGGTCATCTGGCCGTACATGGCCAGGCCCTTGGCATCCAGTTCGTTGAAGTGCTCCCAACTGGCCCAGTGCGGCACCAGGTTGGAGTTGGCAATCAGCACGCGCGGGGCATTGCTGTGGGTCTTGAACACACCGACCGGCTTGCCGGATTGCACCAGCAGGGTTTCGTCGTCGTTCAGGTGGGTCAGGCTGTCGACGATCTGGTCGTAGCACTCCCAGTTACGCGCCGCACGGCCGATACCGCCGTACACCACCAGCTCCTTGGGGTTCTCGGCCACTTGCGGGTCGAGGTTGTTCATCAGCATGCGCAGCGGCGCTTCAGTCAGCCAGCTTTTGGCGGTGAGCGTGTTGCCACGGGCGGCGCGGATTTCAACGTCGCGGTACTTGGTAGGCTTGTTCTGGGAAAAGTCAGTCACAAAAAACTCCTCAGCAATCGATGCGCGAACACGATGGTGCGAAGAGGATGTTTAGCGACTCTTATGCACACACCTTTACTTGTACATACAAGCATATGCAATCAAGCGGCCAACTTGATGAATGGGTGGCTAAGATTTTTTTTCATGGACGCGTAAGCCTCTGAAATCAAGGCTTCCAGGCTTGGTGAAATTTCCTACAGCGATGGTTTAAAAATCCGAGGAGTCGCTACAAAGGCAGGACATTGCGCCCTGCTGGGGCATTCGGTAACAACTTGGTGCGGGACTGGAAACAGATTGTGCAGCCTATGCATAACCCATGTGGGAGCTGGCTTGCCTGCGATAGCCACTTGTCTGACACACCGCAATCGCAGGCAAGCCAGCTCCCACAGGTTTAATCGCGCGGGGTCAGTTCGATCAGGCAGCAGCGGCCAGTCACGCTGATATCCAGCAACCCGACGTTACCGTCCACCTGCAAACAATCATGCTGCCCCAGCACTTCGCCCAGCACCTTTACCTCATCGGCCACGCTGAACACCAGCACGGTGTGCGCGGTGCTGAAAAACTGCTGCACCCCATCCACCCACTGCAAGCGCGCATGGTAACGCTGGGGCGAATAGATCAGGTTGAAGTCGCGAATCGGCCCGGTGATCAGGCGGCATGTCACCTGGCTTTCGCCGCTGAAGGCAAAGGGCTGCAGCGGTAACAACCCACGCTGTTCCTCGCCGTCCACGGTCAACACCATGCCCGCGCCCTGGATCACGGTAATCACCCGCTGGTACCCGGCAAACGTGGAAAAGCCGCCCGATTCGCCGATATCGGCAATCGACAGGCGCCAGCCAAAACCGTCCAGGCCCTGGCCGGCATCGCGGGTGATTTCTTCGGTGCTGCCGCCGCCGTTCTTCCACGGCATGCGTACGTAATCGGCAGCGCGCCAGACCTTGACTGCACTCATTTGCTGAAACGTCCTTCAAGGCTATGCCGGGAACCGGGGTGGATCAGACGTGCGGCGGTCACCGGCTGGCGCCCGGACCAGGTGCGCCGGCGAATCAGCAGGCACGGCTCGCCGGCCTCGATCTGCAAGAGCTTGCATTCCTGCGGGTCGGCCAGGATCGCTTCCACCACATGTTCGCCCTCGGTCAGCGGCGCCACCTGGTTGAGATAGGCATAGGGGGTTTGCTGGGTGAAATCCTGTTGCAGGTATTCGGGGGCGACCAGGGCGTTGACGAAACGGTCCTCGATTTGCACCGGGATATCGTTTTCGTAGTGCACGATCAGCGAGTGGAATACCCGTCCGCCTTCACGCATTTCCAGGGCCACGGCGCGCTCGGAACCCGCGGCTTCTTCGCCCAGGGTAATGACCTGGCAGGTGTGGCGATGGCCACGGGAGGCGATCTCGTCGGCGATGTTATGCACCTCGAACAGCGCCGACTGGCTCTTGGGCTCGGCGACGAAGGTGCCAACACCTTGCATGCGCACCAGCAGCCCTTCGGCGGTCAGTTCGCGCAGGGCCCGGTTGATGGTCATGCGGCTGAAGCCCAGTTGGTTGACCAACTCGCTTTCCGACGGCACGCGATAGTGCGGCGGCCAGTTGCCGTTGAGAATCTGCTGGCTGATCATCTGCTTGACGCGGGCATACAAGGGCGCCGGACTTTCGTCCATGTGGGCAGCCAGCGGGGACTTGGCGGGCGGAGTCGGCACGGGGAATCCTTGCAGAGGGAAAAGATGCATAGATTGCCGGAGTTTACCGAGCAGGCAAACGTCTGTATATGTATATACAAATAAACACACGACCGGGGTGCCTTGATCATGTCCGCTTTCTTTGCCGAACGCGCGCTGCTGCCTAATGGATGGGCCACTGATGTACGCCTTGAAGTCAGCGCCGATGGCCTGCTGACCAACGTTGCGGCCAATGCCAGCGCAGACGGCGCCGAACGGCTGAGAGGCCCGTTGTTGCCGGGCATGCCGAACCTGCATTCCCATGCGTTTCAACGGGCCATGGCGGGGCTGGCGGAGGTCGCCGGCAACCCCAATGACAGTTTCTGGACCTGGCGCGACCTGATGTACCGCATGGTCGGCCAGATCAGCCCCGAGCAATTACAGGTCATCGCCCGCCAGCTGTATATCGAGATGCTCAAGGCCGGCTACACCTCGGTCGCCGAGTTCCACTATGTACACCACGATATCAGCGGCCAGCCTTACAGCGACCCCACCGAACTGTCGCGCCAGATCAGCCTGGCGGCGGCCAGCAGCGGGATCGGCCTGACCTTGCTGCCGGTGCTGTACAGCCACTCGGGCTTTGGCGGCCAGGCGCCGAACGACGGCCAGCGCCGTTTTATCAACAGCACCGATAACTACCTGGACCTGCAGGCACGCCTGCAACCGATCCTGGCGGCACAACCGGCACAGCAACTGGGCCTATGCTTCCACTCATTGCGCGCGGTAACGCCGCAACAGATCAGCACAGTGCTGGCCGCCAGCGATAAGGCCTGCCCGGTGCATATCCATATCGCCGAGCAGCAAAAGGAAGTCGACGATTGCCTGGCCTGGAGCGGCAAGCGCCCGCTGCAATGGCTGTATGACAACGTGCATGTCGACCAGCGCTGGTGCCTGGTGCACGCCACCCACGCCAACCCCGACGAAGTGACATTGATGGCCAACAGCCGGGCGATCGCCGGGCTGTGCCTGACCACTGAGGCCAACCTGGGCGACGGGATTTTCCCGGCAGTGGACTTCCTGGCCCAGGGCGGGCGCATGGGGATTGGTTCGGACAGCCATGTGTCCTTGAGCGTGGTCGAAGAACTGCGCTGGCTGGAATACGGCCAGCGCCTGCGCGACCAGCGGCGCAACCGGCTGTATCGCAGCGATCAACCGATGGTCGGCCGCACCCTGTATGACGCGGCGCTGGACGGCGGCGCCCAGGCGCTGGGGCAAACCATTGGCCGCCTGGAAGTGGGCAAGCGTGCGGACTGGCTGGTGCTCGATGGCAATGATCCATACCTGGCCACGGCCCATGAGGATGGCATTCTTAATCGCTGGCTGTTTGCCGGCGGGGATCGGCAGGTGCGGGATGTGCTGGTCAATGGCCAGTGGGTAGTGCGCGATGGGCGGCATGCTGGCGAGGAAGAGAGCAGCCGGGCCTTCACGCAAGTCCTCAGAGACCTACTGGCTTAAGAACAACACATAACCCCTATGGGTATGTTTGGTGCCCTTCTGGCGTTGCAAAGAACCAGCAAAAAAAAGAGCGGGCTTTATGGCAAGCCCGCCCTTCTTTACTCGACCTTGTTTCGGGTTACTGCGAGGTCTTGGCCATCTGCTTGTCCGACGTACGCCAGATCAACCGTGTGGTGTCGTAACCCTGCTGGCGTGCCCTGCTCAGCAGGTCTTCGCGGGTGTCGGCACTGACAGTCGGCGTGCGTGACAACAGCCACATATAGCGCCGGCTCGGGCTGCCGACGATGGCAGTCTTGTAGTCATCGCTGACATACAACACCCAGTAATCGCCCTTGGTCACGCCCGGCAGCAGGGCGGTGAACCAGTTATTGAATTCGACCCACAGCTTGTCGGTCTTGCCCGGGACCTGCGGCGTAGCCGTGCCCTTGGCTTCTTCCCACTTCCACTCGGTGGTCAGGCAGCGGTTGAACACTGACATGTCGCCATCGGGCAGCAGGGAATAACGGGCCTCGGATTGCGCGCAGTTGCGCTGGAAGTACATGGGCAGACGGGCCAGCTCGTACCAGGTGCCCTGGTAACGCTTGAGGTTGACGCTGCCAACAGTCTTGGGTTGCAGATCATCGCCAGAATGGCTGGCGCAGCCTGCCAAAAACAGGCTGGCGCAAAGGTACAAAACAAAACGCATCATTCTTCTTCTCCCGCAGGCTTGCGCCCCGGTTTACTTCAGGCCTTGCCCGGAAAACATCAGAACTTTGTCACCGGCGTACTGCACGCTGATAAAGCTGTTTTTATCGCCCCAGGTGCAACTGGACATGCCCAGCGCGCCGGAACAATCAGTGGGCTTGCCCAACAGCGACTCCACCTCGGCCTTGGCCATGCCAGCCGAGAGCTTCTGGTAGTTTTCCTGGGTGACCTTGCTGCAAGCGGCCAACAGCACGCAAAAGCACAAGAGGGCGAGACGGCGTAACGACATGGTAGAGCTCCTGGAGGGACACGCAGCAGTGGGGGTCTGCCAGAAGCTTAGAAGGGAAAAGGGGGGTCTGGTTCCCGGAAGGCAAAAACAAAAAAAGCCCCGCAACGCTGAAACGTTTCGGGGCTTGATCTGACGCGCAAGGTTCACTGTAGGAGCGAGCTTGCTCGCGAAAAACTTCCAGGCAACTTGGGTATCCAGATAGCCCGCGTTATCGTTAACGTCCTTCGCGAGCAAGCTCGCTCCTACAAAAGGCGTTACGCCTTCTTGTGGTAACCGGTCACACGCGCCACTTCTTCCTTGGACCCCAGGAACACCGCCACACGCTGGTGCAGGCCTTCAGGCTGGATGTCGAGGATGCGCTGGTGGCCGTCAGTCGACGCACCGCCCGCCTGCTCAACCAGGAACGACATCGGGTTGGCTTCGTACATCAGGCGCAGTTTGCCCGGCTTGGACGGCTCGCGGCTGTCGCGTGGGTACATGAACAGGCCACCACGGGTCAGGATGCGGTGCACGTCGGCAACCATCGCGGCCACCCAGCGCATGTTGAAGTTTTTCTTCAGCGGGCCTTCTTCGCCTTCCATCAGCTCGTTGACGTAGCGCTTGACCGGTTCTTCCCAGTGGCGCTGGTTGGACATGTTGATCGCGAATTCCTGGGTCGAGGCAGGAATGGAGATGTCTTCGTGGGTCAGCACGAAGCTGCCCATTTCACGGTCCAGGGTAAAGCCCTTGACGCCATCGCCCAGGGTCAGCACCAGCATGGTCTGCGGGCCGTAGATCGCATAGCCGGCAGCGACCTGCTCGGTGCCTGGCTGCAGGAAGGCCTTTTCGTTCAGGGCTTCGTTCTGGCTCAGGTATTCGTTAGGGCAACGCAGCACCGAGAAGATGGTACCGACTGGCGCGTTGATGTCGATGTTCGACGAGCCGTCCAGCGGATCGAATACCAGCAGGTACGCGCCTTTGGGGTATTTGCCCGGGATCTGGTAGGCATTGTCCATTTCTTCAGACGCCATGCCGGCCAGGTGACCGCCCCATTCGTTGGCTTCGAGCAGGATTTCGTTGGAAATCACGTCGAGTTTCTTCTGCACTTCGCCTTGCACGTTTTCAGTGCCCATGCTGCCCAGGACACCGCCCAGCGCGCCCTTGGACACGGCGTGGCTGATTTCCTTGCAAGCACGCGCCACCACTTCGATCAGGAAGCGCAGATCGGCAGGGGTGTTGTTGCTGCGGGTCTGCTCAATCAAATAGCGACTCAGGGTAACGCGGGACATGGACGGCTCCGGAGAATGGGGGGGGCTAAAAACCCGCGCAGTTTAGCGCGAGTCGGGGCGCATTTCCTCCTATCAGACGAGATAAGCCTGACAGAGTTCATGTAGGCCCCGGCTCAGGGCTTGGCCGGCGGCTTGCGCAATAGGCTGTAGGCCATGCCCCCGAGTGCCGCTACGCCCAGCAGCAATACGGCCCACAGGCCGATTGCCTGCCAGTTGATACCTGCGACAGTGGGTGCGACCGGCACATTGGCGTGCCACTGGCCATCGACCCTGGCCTGGCCCAACGCCGCGAAGCGCTGCGGTGAGTAGTCGGGGATCAGCGTCGCCAACGACAGGTTCGCCGCCTTGACCGACGGGTTGCCCACCGCCAGGGTGAACGGCGGCTCGCCCCGCGCCAGGAACACCAGTTGCGTGGCCCGCACGGCAAAGCGCAACGCCGGGGCTTCGGCCCCCAGGCCGCCACCGCGCTCATCGACCTCCAGCTTGAGTTGCTCGACCGGGTAACCCGGCAGCTGCAATTGATCCTGGGTGACGTCTTGCCCGCCCTGCGTCAACCGGTAGAGCAAACCACGGCTCAACGGCTGCCACGCCTGCTGGCTGCCCTGGCGCCCCAGCAGGCCAACCGGCGCCAGGCTATTGGATTGGCGCAACTCGATGCGCACCCGTTCGATATTCAGCGCCGTGGGCAACTGCCAGCTGTATTGCCCGGGCTGGATGACGCTACCGGCCATCGGCTGCGACCATACCAGCGCCAATGGCAGGCTGCTGGTGCTCTGCACTTGGATGGACGTCAACTCAGACGCGGCCTGGCCTTGCCATAACAGGCGCAAGTAGCGGGCCGACTGCCCTGGCAAAGCGACTTCACGCTGCTCTACCCGTTCATCGGCAAACGCCAGGCGCGCCACCTGCCCTTCGCCCCACGCCCGCCACTGCTGCAAGTCATCGCTGGCTTCAATGCTGAAACGCTGGAAACCGTCGCGCTCGCTACTCCAGTCGAGGATCAGTTTGTGCAACGGTGCCTCGACCGCACTGGCATCAAGCAACCAGCCGCGCCGCACCTGCGTGCCGGTCGGCGCTTCACTGGCAGGTTGCACCTGGACCAAGGTGCCGGTGGCGCTGGATTGCACGCGCACGCCCGGTGCGGTGTCGCCACTGTCGGCGGTGGCGTACAACGGGAAGCCCTTGAGGCGGGTCAGGTTTTCTGTGCCTTGGGCCGACTGCCGCACCAGCGCATATGCCAGGGGCTCACCGGCCGCATTGAAGACCCGCACATCACGTAGATCCGCCTGACGGGCGCTCAATTGCACGGCCAGCGGCAGTTCCAGGCGGTACCAAGGGCCTTCGCCGCTGATCAGCAGTGGCGCCTGGCGGGTGAAGTCGCCGGGGGCTTCCCGGGCCCCTGCCGATAAGGCGGCACACAGGCCCAATAGCGCGATGCTCAGTTTGCCGATCAAGAGGATGCTCCTTGCAGTTCACGTTTAGGCGGCAGCGGGGCGAAATAACCCACCACCAGCAACAACCCGCCCACGCCGATAAACGACACAATCCGCTCCAGCCCGCCACGGTTGCTCAGCTCGACGAGGAACAGTTTGGCGACCACCACCCCAATCAGCACCGCGCCGACCAGCCACACCTCCCGACGATTGCGCAGATGGCCGCCGATCATCAGGCCCAGGGCAATCAGGGTCCAGACAATCGACAGCCCGGCCTGGACCAGCATCGAATCGAGCAACGCATCCAGCTCAAACGGCACGCCGCCCCAATGGTGCGCCGCGCGCATCACCAAGGCGGTGAAGAAGGCAAACAGCGAGACCCCGGCAACGCCCTGGGCCACCCACGGGGTGCGGCCGCCCAGTTGCGGCGCCGCGCTGCGCGCCCACAAGTACACACCCAGCAGCGCGAACAGCAGGCCAAGATCCAAGGGGTTGAGCAACGGCACATATGGCAATGGCCTGGCCGTACCGTCGCTGAAGATATTGGCCAGCCAGAACCACACCAGCATCAGCGCCGCCAACGGCAGCGCGGCCAGCAAGCGGTATTCACGCGCATAAGCGGATACCGGCCACGGCCACTGGCGCGGCGCAGCAACCGCTATCAGGTACAGGCTGGGGAAAATCGCCCAGCCCAGCCAGCGCCAGGCGTTGTATTGCACCGAGAGCACCAACAGGCCGTAGCGTAACTCCAGGGCCAGCATGCCGATCAGCATCCAGCAGCCCAGCACATGGGCCACGCTCAGGGCCTTGGCCGCCGCCAGGTCGGCCAAATAACGCAGCGCGATAAAATGCACGGCGAACACCGCGAGCCAGGCCAGCCAGCCCCATTCGGCTGCCGGATGGTAATAGCGATGCAACGACACCAGCAGCACCAGCGCCGCCGCCGGCATCAGCAACAGGCAGAGGGTGGACAGGGAGGCCCAGCGCAGGCGCAACGCCAGCAGCGTCCACAGTGCCGCGCTGGCCGCTGCCGCCGCCAATAGGAAGGTGGCTTGCAACTCCGGCGGGGTGAAACGCAGCACTTCGTGGTTCAGCGCCAACACCCACCACGCCGCGCCCCAGGCCAGCAGGCCGTTGGCTAGCAGCGGCAAGTTGAGCCGTTGACCGCCGCCCTGCAAACGCCAGGCCCCGACAAAGGCGGGCAGCCCGACCAGCATGGGCGCCCAGAAACCGATATGGCGAAACACCGGCAATTCCTCGGTGCCCCATGACGTCAGCGTGAGCAACGTCCCCGCCAACACTTGCACGCCGAGCGCGCAGAACAGGACGGTCCGCGAAGCGATATGCACGCCGACAAACACGCAGGCCAACCCGGCCAGCGCCCAACTGATCGCGGTGCCCTGCTCGGCCAACAGCAACGGCGCCAGCAGGTACACAAAGCCCAGGCCAAGGCCGGCCAGGACCGGCAAGCCCTGGCGCTCCCACGGCGTGGTCTGCTCCTGCGCAGCCGTGCGCAGTTGCTGATAGCTGAACAGCAACGCCACGCCGAGCAACAAGGCGCCCAGCGCCGCGCCGTCCAGCAGCGTGTGTTCGCCCACCTCCAGCTCACTGAGAAAGGCCAGCGCCGAACCCAGTTGCAACAACAGGCCGAACCCACGCGCCAACGTGCGCTGCTGACGCAGGCCAAGCCAGAGGATCCCCGCGCCCTCCACCGCCCAAGCTGCGGCGGTCCAGCGCGCATCCAGGCCCAGGGGGATCGCCAGGCTGGCGAAGATCACGCCCAGGGCCAGGCAGGTTTCTGCCAGCAACACCGTGCGCCCGCCCCTGAGCACCCGCGCCAGGGCCATATAGATGATGCCCAATGCCAGCGCACTGAAAGCCGGAGCAAAGGCCAGGTGTTGCACCAGGGTGAACTGCAAACCAAACGCCACCAGCGGCGGGCCGAACAACAGGCCGCCATCGACATAATCGCCCTTGGCCGCCGACCAGCGCAGCAGCGCGCCACGGCTGGCATCGGCCGGAGCGTCGGGGGTTTCCAGGAGTTTGCGCCGCGCAAACAACAGGCCGATGGCCAGGTACATCAGGAAGAACAGGATCAGGAATGGCTCGCTACTCCACAGCAGTTCCGGGGTGTAGGAACGAATCCCCCAGGCGAAGCCAATGCCGAAGGTGCCGGCAAAGCCAATCACATTGAGCAAGCGCCAGGCCTTGAACCAGGCGATGGCGAGAATGCCGGCGTTGAGCAGGGCGAAGTAGCTGAACAGCGCCACATGGCTGCCTTCGCCGGTGGACGCCAGGATCGGCGCGGCAAACCCGCCGAGGGCAGCGGCGCAGGCCAGGCCGATGGCGTCCTGGGTAATCGCCAGGATCGCCGAAAACAGCGTCACCGCCACCAACAGGCCGAGCGTCGCGCCGGGGTCGAGCAAGGGATGCAGGCGCATGGCGGCGAACACCGTCAGGTACAACACCGCAATACCGGTGCCTTGCAGGATCAGCGCGTAACTGCCCCGGCGCAGGCGCAGCCACCAACCCAGGCCCAGCAAGCCCAGGGCGCAGGCGGCGACTCCGGCGTAGCGCAGCTCAATGGGCACATCCACACCTTCGGTGGCATAGCGCAGCAAAAACGCCAGGCCCAAAAACAGCAGGACGACACCGACCCGCAGCACGGTATTGCCGCCCAACAGCCAGTTGCGCGCGGCGCCGATGGCCCGTTCGATCAGGTTGGGGCTACGGGGCGTTTCGGGTTCAGCTTCGCGGGCAACGGCGGCCGGTTTCCACAGGTCGTCCGGCAGCGGCGGGCTCGGCTCGGGAGCAGAGATGGGTTGCAGTTCGGCGGGCAACTCCCAGACCAGCTCTGGGGCAGGCGCGGGTTCGGCCATGGATGGTTCGACCTGAGGCGGCTTTTCCAGCAGTGCGAGGCGTTGCTCCAGCGCCTTCAGGGCACTGCCGAGGTGCGACAGGCGAATGGCCTGGCCAATCCCCAAACCCAGCAGTGCACCGAAGCCTGCATCACTGAACGATTCATCCAGCGCCCAGCCGAGCACCAGGCCAATCAGCATGAACATCCATTGCATGGTCCAAATCCCTAAGCAAACCGAGGCCTAGTATATAGACGCATAACCAATGTGGGAGCGGGCTTGTGTAGGAGCTGGCTTGCCTGCGATGCAGACGCCTCGGTGTATCAGTAACACCGAGGGGATGCTATCGCAGGCAAGCCAGCTCCTACACAAGCCCATTCCTACAGGGGGTTGCGTGGCGTCTAGTCCAAGGCTTTCCAGATCTCGGTCGCATATTCCCGGATGGTTCGGTCGGACGAGAACCAGCCCGTGCGCGCCGTGTTGAGCACCGCCGAACGCCACCATTCCTTGGAGTCATGCCAATGGGCTTCGACCCGCGCCTGGGCGGCCCAGTAGGCATCGAAGTCGGCACACACCAGGAAGCGGTCGTAGTCGATCAACGAATCAATCAGCCCCACATAGCGCCCCGGATCGTCCGGCGAGAACACCCCGCCGCGGATCGCTTGCAGCACGTCGTTCAAGCGGTGGGACGCCGCAATATCGGGAGCGGCATTGAATTCTCCGGCCTGTTTGCGTGCATCCACCTGCTCGGCGCTCAGGCCGAAGATAAACATGTGCTCGCAGCTGATGCGCTCGTGCATCTCGACGTTGGCGCCGTCCATGGTGCCGATGGTCAGTGCGCCGTTGAGGCCGAATTTCATGTTGCTGGTGCCCGACGCCTCGAACCCGGCGGTGGAGATCTGTTCCGACAGGTCGGCCGCCGGGATGATGTTTTCTGCCAGGCTGACGTTGTAGTTGGGCAGGAACACCACCTTGAGCAGGCCGCGCACGGTCGGGTCGTTGTTCACGGTACGGGCGATGTCGTTGGTCAGCTTGATGATCAGCTTGGCCTGGTGATAGCTGGCCGCCGCCTTACCGGCAAAGATTTTCACCCGCGGCACCCAATTCACCTCGGGCTCGGCACGAATCGCCTGGTACAGGGCAACGGTGTGCAACAGGTTCAACAACTGGCGCTTGTACTCGTGGATCCGCTTGACCTGCACATCGAACATCGCCGCCGGGTTGACCGAAATCCCCAGGCGCTCATGGATGATATCGGCCAGCACGCGCTTGCTGTGCAGACGCTGCTCGGCGAAAGCCTTGCGGAACGCCTCCTTCTCGGCAAAGGTCTCCAGCTCTACCAGGCGCTCCTCCATATTGTCGAGGATGTCCGGGCCCAGGGCGTCCACCAGCATGGCCGTAAGCTTGGGGTTGGCCTGGAACAGCCAGCGACGGAAGGTAATACCGTTGGTCTTGTTGTTGATTCGGTCGGGGTAGAGCTTGTGCAGTTCGGAAAACACCGTGCTGCGCATCAACTGCGTGTGCAGCCCCGAGACGCCGTTGACACTGTGGGAACCAAGAAACGCCAGGTTACCCATGCGCACGCGCCGGCCGTTGTCTTCTTCGATCAGCGAGACCGCACGCAGCACGTCGAAATCGTGGATGCCCTTGGCCCGCAGCGAGTCGATGTGCTGGGCGTTAATCAGATAGATGATCTGCATGTGCCGCGGCAGCATGCGTTCCATCAGGCCCACCGGCCAGGTTTCCAGGGCTTCGGGGAGCAGGGTGTGGTTGGTGTAGGACAGCGTCTCCACCGTGACCTGCCAGGCCGCATCCCAGGCGATATCGTGCAAGTCGACCAATTGGCGCATCAACTCGGCCACGGCGATGGACGGGTGGGTGTCGTTGAGCTGGATGGCTGCATGTTCGCCCAGGCTCAATACCGAGCCGTGCATGTTTTTGTGGCGGCGCAGCAGGTCTTGCAGGGAGGCCGAGACGAAGAAGTATTCCTGGCGCAGGCGCAATTCCTGCCCCGCTTCGGTGCTGTCGGCCGGGTAAAGCACCCTGGAGATGCTTTCGGCACGGGCCACTTCGGCAACGGCGCCCAGATGGTCGCCGGCGTTGAAGCGCTCCAGGTGCAGGTCTTCCACGGCGCGGGCACGCCACAGGCGCAAGGTGTTCACACTGGCCCCACGCCAGCCGACCACCGGGGTGTCATAGGCCACCGCGCGCACGGTTTCATTGGGCGACCAGACCTGGACCGACTTGCCGGACTCATCCAGCACGGTCTCGACGCTGCCGCCAAAGCCGATCGGGTAGATCACCTCGGCGCGCTCGAACTCCCAGGGGTTGCCGAAATCCAGCCAGCGCTCGGTCTGTTCCTGCTGCCAGCCATCGACAATCGCCTGGCGAAACAGCCCGTGCTCGTAGCGAATGCCATAGCCATGGCCGGCAATGCCCAAGGTCGACATGCTTTCCATAAAGCACGCGGCCAGGCGCCCCAGGCCACCGTTGCCCAGGGCCGCATCGGGCTCCAGCAGGCGAATGCGCTCCAGGTCCACACCCAACTCGCCGAGGGCTTCGCGCGCCACCTCCAGCAGGCCGAGGTTGCTCAGGCTGTCAAACAGCAAGCGGCCTATCAGGAACTCCAGGGACAGGTAATACACCCGCTTCTGCCCGCGCCGGTAGATACGCCGCGTGTGGTCCATCCAGTGCTCGACCATATGGTCGCGCGCCGCCAGGGCAATGGCTTCAAACCAGTCGTGGTCAAAGGCGTGATCGGGATCCTTGCCCACCGCATAAGTGAGCTTGGTCAAGACAGCCTCGCGAAACGCGGCTACCTCTGCTTCTCGTACAAGCGGTTCCTCAGACATCGGTGCGACCTCGGGCGAGATAGAAGAAGGGAAGTCTTAGAGCCTAGACGGTCTGACAAACCCCGTGGCTGACGGTTCGGCAGTTTTTTCACTCATTCATCCATAGAGCAATTAGATGCAGGGGCCGTGCCTGTTTACGTGCCAAAGCCGCCTTTGAGCCGAAACCCGTAAAATACTGTTCAAAAAATCACCAATCCCGGTATGATCGCGCGCCCGGACAAAGCCCCTCTTGGAAACCTGATGAAGCCTCAACTGATCGCCGCCGCGGAACTCGACCGTCTCGAAACGTGGCAGAAATACTCCAGCCACATGTGCGGCGGCTGCACGTCCAACTGCTGCACCCTGCCGGTTGAGGTGAAGATCAAGGATTTGATCCGCATTGGCATCGTCGATGAATTCGAGCGCGGCGACCCGCCGAAGAACATCGCCAAGCGCTTGCAGAAGGAAGGCATTGTCGAACGGTTCAACTCCAAGTCCGAGATCTTTACCCTGCAGCGCATGAGCAACAACGACTGCCTGTACCTGGATCGTAAGACGCGCTTCTGCACTATTTATGACAAACGCCCGGATACCTGCCGCAATCATCCGAAGATCGGGCCACGGCCGGGGTATTGCGCGTACAAGCCCAAGGAAGTGGTGCGCGAGACCAAGCTGCGCACGCTCGACAAGTTCTAACCCGGATGGATCGTTCCCACGCTCCGCGTGGGAATGCAGCCGCTTGCCCTTGGCAGCGGGGCGCAGAGCGCCCCAGGAGGCATTCCCACGCGGAGCGTGGGAACGATCACAAGGCATAAAAAAACGCCCCCGGCCTTTCGACCGGGGGCGTTTTTTTCAGCTGGAACTAAGGATCAGTTCTTGGCCTTTTTGGCAGCGCGGGTACGCTCGCCTTCGTCCAGGATCTTCTTACGAAGACGGATGGACTTAGGCGTCACTTCGCACAGCTCGTCGTCCTGGATGAATTCCAGAGCCTGTTCCAGGGTGAAGCGAACAGGTGGAACCAGGGCGATGGTTTCGTCTTTACCCGAAGCACGCATGTTATCGAGCTTCTTGCCTTTGGTTGGGTTGACGCCCATGTCGTTGTCACGGCTGTTCAGACCAACGATCTGGCCGTTGTAGATCTCTTGACCGTGTTCAACGAACAGCTTGCCACGCGCCTGGAGGGTTTCCAGGGAGTAGGTCAGCGCCTTGCCGGTTTCTACCGATACCAGAACACCGTTCTGACGGCCGGACATGTCGCCGGACTTCATGGTGTCGTAGCGATCGAAGATCGAGGTCAGGATGCCAGCACCGTTGGTCAGGGTCAGGAACTGGTTACGGAAACCGATCAGACCACGAGCAGGGATGTTGTATTCCAGACGCACACGGCCTTTGCCATCCGGCACCATGTTGGTCAGGTCGCCCTTACGCAGGCCCATCTCTTCCATGACCTTGCCCTGGGATTCTTCCGGGGTGTCGATGGTGACGTTTTCAAACGGTTCCTGCTTCACGCCGTCAACAGTACGGATGATCACTTCAGGACGACCCACGCCCATTTCAAAGCCTTCGCGACGCATGGTTTCGATCAGTACCGAGAGGTGCAGCTCACCACGGCCGGAAACCTTGAACTTGTCAGCCGAGTCGCCTTCTTCAACGCGCAGTGCAACGTTGTACAGCAGCTCTTTGTCCAGACGTTCCTTGATGTTACGGGAAGTCACGAACTTGCCTTCTTTACCGCAGAAAGGCGAGTCGTTTACCTGGAAGGTCATGGAAACGGTTGGCTCGTCAACGGTCAACGGCACCATTGCTTCAACCATGTCCGGGTGGCACAGGGTGTCGGAGATGAACAGCGAGTCCATACCGCTGATGCACACGATGTCGCCAGCCGCCGCTTCTTCAACGTCAATACGGTGCAGACCGTGGTGACCCATCAGCTTCAGGATACGACCGTTACGCTTCTTGCCGGTGGCGTCGATAGCCACGACCGGAGTGTTCGGCTTGACGCGACCACGGGCGATACGGCCAACGCCGATAACACCGAGGAAGCTGTTGTAGTCCAGTGCCGAGATTTGCATCTGGAACGGACCGTCACGGTCGACTTTCGGCGCAGGTACGTTGTCGACGATCGACTGGTACAGCGGGGTCATGTCTTCAGCCATGGCGGTGTGTTCCAGACCGGCAATGCCGTTCAGGGCCGAGGCGTAGACGACTTTGAAGTCCAGTTGTTCTTCGGTGGCGCCCAGGTTGTCGAACAGGTCGAAGATCTGGTCCAGAACCCAGTCCGGGCGCGCGCCTGGACGGTCAACCTTGTTGATCACCACGATTGGACGCAGGCCGGCTTCAAAAGCCTTCTTGGTCACGAAACGAGTTTGCGGCATAGGGCCGTCTTGGGCATCAACCAGCAGCAGAACGGAGTCGACCATCGACATTACACGTTCAACTTCGCCGCCGAAGTCGGCGTGGCCCGGGGTGTCCACGATGTTGATGTGGTAGCCGTTCCAGTTGATGGCGGTGTTTTTCGCCAGGATGGTAATACCGCGCTCTTTTTCCTGGTCGTTGGAGTCCATCACGCGCTCGTCGTTGAGCTCGTTGCGCTCCAGGGTGCCGGATTGACGCAGGAGTTTGTCTACCAGGGTGGTTTTACCATGGTCAACGTGGGCAATGATGGCGATGTTACGTAGATTTTCGATCACTTGTGTATCTCGATCAGAGGATTCGGTGTGCTGACAGGTCGTGGCAGCGATTAACAGTAGAGTCAGGCCTTGCCGTTACAGCTTGACGGCAGAGTCGGGGGGCCGGTGACGCAGGCCACAGGCAAACAGCCCCGGGCTCTTAGCTCGGTCGATAAACGCGCACATTGGCATGCCCCTCACTGAGCAAATGGTGGGCATGCAGGCGACTCATCACGCCTTTGTCGCAATACAGCAGGTACTGACGGCTGTTATCCAGTTCCTTGAAACGCGCGTTCAGTGCATAGAACGGCAGCGCTTGCACGTCGATGCCAGCGATTTCCAGCGGCTCGTCGCAAGCGGCATCCGGGTGACGGATGTCGATGACGATCTGGCCGGCCAGGGCTTCGCTGACTTCTTCGATCTGCACATCCTGGCCCAACTCGTCGATGACCCGATCGATCGGCACCAGTTTGGCGTTCTCGAGCGCTCGCTCCAGAATCGCCATGTCGAATTCTTTCTCTTCATGCTCCACGCGGTGGCGCTTGGCATGGGTCTTGGGGTTCACCGAGATGACCCCGCAGTACTCTGGCATGTGCTTGGCGAAATCAGCGGTGCCGATTTCGTTGGCCAGGTCGATGATGTCCTGCTTGTGGCTGGCGATCAGCGGGCGCAATACCAGCTTGTCGGTCACGCAGTCGATCACGGACAGGTTCGGCAGGGTCTGGCTGGAGACCTGGGAAATCGCCTCGCCGGTCACCAGCGCTTCGATTTGCAGGCGGTCGGCGATTTTCGACGCTGCACGCAACATCATACGCTTCAATACGACGCCCATATGACCGTTATCGACTTTTCCGAGAATTTCTCCCAGGACTTCCTCGAACGGTACGCTGACAAACAGCACGCGCTGGGAACTGCCGTACTTCTTCCAGATATAGTGCGCGACTTCCATCACGCCCAATTCGTGTGCACGCCCGCCCAGGTTAAAGAAGCAGAAGTGACTCATCAGGCCACGGCGCATGATCTGGTAGGCCGCCACGGTGGAGTCGAAACCGCCGGACATCAGCACCAGGGTCTGCTCCAGCGCCCCCAGCGGGTAGCCGCCGATGCTGTTGTGCTGACTGTGGATCACAAACAACCGTTGGTCGCGAATTTCGATGCGCACTTCAATTTGCGGCTCTTTCAGCGAAATTCCAGCGGCGCCGCACTCGCGACGCAGCTTGCTGCCGACGTATTTCTCGACGTCCATGGAGCTGAACGGGTGCTTGCCGGCACGCTTGCAACGCACCGAAAAAATCTTGCCTTCAAGGCTGCTGCCAAAGTGCAGTTTGCATTTTTGCGTGATGTCGTCGAAGTCGCCCAGGGGGTACTCGTCCACCTGCAGGAAATGCGCGATGCCCGGCATGCAGCTCAGGCGCTCGGTCATATCTTTCAAGGCCTTAGGGTCGGTAACGCGGGTTTCCAGCTCGAGATTGTCCCACACACCATTCACCACCACGGCCGGGTCCAGGTCACGGAGCACGGCGCGGATATTCTTGGCCAACTGACGGATGAAACGCATCCGTACCGGTCGGCTCTTGATGGTGATCTCGGGAAAGACTTTAACGATTAATTTCATGGAAACAGCGCGCACAGGGCCAGCCGAAAAAGGGGGGCGCGGATTATAGCGGAAATCGCTCAAGGTTTAACCAGTTAATATACAAACGGCGTATAGCGCACCAAATAGGTGCATTAATAAAGAGCTACGCTACATTGCAGTGCGTATTTTTTGCCGCTTTAACGATTTGCACCGTTATAGGGGCCATTTTGAGGCAAAAAACCCATGTCGGGGCACTGGCATGTAATTTGCTCTCTTGTGAGGCAGGTTGCCATGGCGGACTATCCGCGCCGGCATCACCCACATTCTAAGGGCTACTCCACTACCCCAGCCCGAAGCCACCCGGAGGACACTATGTCGAAGTCGGTTCAACTCATCAAAGATCATGACGTTAAATGGATTGATCTGCGCTTCACGGACACCAAAGGCACTCAGCACCACGTGACCATGCCGGCTCGCGACGCGCTGGATGACGCCTTCTTTGAAGAAGGCAAAATGTTCGACGGTTCCTCCATTGCCGGCTGGAAAGGCATCGAAGCCTCCGACATGATCCTGATGCCGGACGACTCCACCGCCGTACTCGACCCGTTCACCGAAGAGCCGACCCTGATCATCGTCTGCGACGTGATCGAGCCTTCGACCATGCAAGGCTACGACCGCGACCCACGTGCGATCGCCAAGCGTGCCGAGGAATACCTGAAGTCCACCGGTATCGGTGACACCGTATTCGTGGGTCCTGAGCCTGAGTTCTTCATCTTTGACCAAGTGAAGTTCAAGTCCGACATCTCCGGCTCCATGTTCAAGATCTTCTCCGACCAGGGTTCGTGGATGTCCGACCAGGACGTGGAAGGCGGCAACCATGGCCACCGTCCAGGCGTCAAAGGCGGCTACTTCCCGGTGCCACCGTTCGACCACGACCACGAAATCCGTACCTCCATGTGCAACGCCATGGAAGACATGGGCCTGGTCATCGAAGTTCACCACCACGAAGTGGCGACTGCCGGCCAGAACGAAATCGGTGTGAAGTTCAACACCCTGGTGGCCAAGGCTGACGAAGTACAGACCCTCAAGTACTGCGTACACAACGTGGCCGTAGCCTACGGCCGTACCGCGACCTTTATGCCCAAGCCTCTGTACGGCGATAACGGTTCGGGGATGCACGTTCACTTGTCCATCGCCAAAGATGGCAAGAACACCTTCGCCGGCGAAGGTTATGCCGGCCTGTCCGACACCGCCCTGTACTTCATCGGCGGTATCATCAAGCACGGTAAGGCCCTGAACGGTTTCACCAACCCGTCGACCAACTCCTACAAGCGTCTGGTGCCAGGTTTTGAAGCGCCGGTCATGCTGGCCTACTCGGCACGCAACCGTTCCGCGTCGATCCGTATTCCTTACGTGTCCAGCCCTCGCGCTCGCCGTATCGAAGCACGTTTCCCGGACCCAGCCGCCAACCCGTACCTGGGCTTTGCTGCACTGCTGATGGCTGGCCTGGACGGCATCCAGAACAAGATCCACCCAGGCGACGCCGCCGACAAGAACTTGTACGACCTGCCGCCTGAAGAGGCCAAAGAGATCCCACAAGTGTGCGGCAGCCTGAAAGAAGCCCTGGAAGAGCTGGACAAGGGCCGTGCGTTCCTGACCAAAGGCGGTGTGTTCAGCGACGACTTTATCGATGCCTACATCGCCCTGAAAAGCGAAGAAGAAATCAAGGTCCGCACCTTCGTACACCCACTGGAATACGAGCTGTACTACAGCTGCTGATCCGGTAGCGCTGCTTGACGTGGCGTGACACCAAGCCCCACTAAAATAGCCCTCGTTTCGAGGGCTATTTTTTTGTTCAAAATACCTGTGGGCGATCCTTGGTGTGAGTGAGCAGGTCTCGCTCACACCAGGATTGGGCTGGCGTTAAGGCTTGAGCTCGAACAACGCGGGCAGCGCAGGTCGGGCCGAGGGGACTTTGCGGAATCGGCTGAACCCCGCCTTCTCGGCCATCTGCCGCGCACGGTCCTCGCCCATGAAGGCACCCAGCCCTTCACCGCCATGGGACAGCGAGCACGTCATGCAGTAAAGCGTGCTCTGCGGATACATCACCCGACCGAACAGGTTCATGTTTTCGTGCAGCTCATCGGAGAGGTTGAGCTCGACCATAAGGAAGGTGCCGTCATCAGCGGTCGATTCGCGCAGGTCCTTGATCATTTGCTGTGGATCGGTGGCATCGTGGATCACCACGAAGGTGGTGACGAAGTCGAATTTCTTACCGACCAACGCATCGGAATCACTGACTTCAAAATGCACCCGGTCAGCCACCCCGGCAGCCTTGGCGTTGGCCCGCGCACGTTCGATGGACGGCCCATGGAAGTCACAGCCATAGACCTGAGCCTCAGGATAGGCCTTGGCCATGGTGATCGCGGCCAGGCCGCTGCCGCAGCCAAAATCAAGCACGCTGCCACCGGTGCGCAGCTTTTCTTCGACGCCGTCCAGCGACGGGATCCAGTGCTGGACAAGGTAGTGCTTGTACCAGGGCATGGTCATGCGCTCCATCCCCTCCCAGGTCTCAAGCGGGAACGCTTCTTCTGCGCAGCCACCCCCATTGCGGAAGGCCTCGATAACTTTCGGCGCCATGCTCACAAAAGGAACGCTCAGTTGGATGATGCCACCGGCGAAATACGGTGACTCTTCGTCCGCCAGCACGGGCACAAATTCGGGCGGCATGCGGTAGCGCCTGGTTTGCGGATCGTAGGTGACGTAGTTGCCGGTCGCCATGCTGCCCAGCCACTCGCGCAGGTAACGCGCGTTGTAGCCGCTCTTTTGCGCCAACTCCTCCAAGGTCACCCACTCACTGTCCGCAAGGGTCTTGAACAAGCCCAACTGATCGCCGATGTAGAGCATGGCCCCACGCAGGGTGTTGCCATAATCTTCCATGATCCTCGCAGAAAACTGCTCGACCTTCGCGTTATCCACTTCCATAGCCTTTGACATTTCTCTCTCCTGGATTTTTTCTGCGCCCGCATAAGCGGTGGGTGACTCAGTAATGCCCGGCAGCCTTGCCCAGCACGTTGTCGACGATTTTTTCAGCCATGCCCAGATGACTTCTAGGCTCAAACAGCTTTGCCAGGGTTTCCTCCCCCATGACCGCACTGACCCGCGGATCGGACTCAATGGCCTCACGCATCGACACCCGGTTGCGCTGGCTCGCCTGGGTGATCTCAAAGATGATTGCGTAGGCGCTGCTCTTGCCCAGTTTTTTCGCCATTTCAAACACGAATGCCTCGGTGCAAATGGCCTCACTGAAGGCGTTTGCCGTGCGTTCCATGGTTTTGTCGTTGACGGTCAGGCCAATGATCGTGTCGGTCAGCAGCGAGATCGCCATCAGCGCATAGTGGGAGACATCCGCAACCGCGCACCACTCAAGGCGCGTGCCGCGATAGTCGCGCTCGTGCTCCAAAATCATTGCATCCAGGGCGAGCATGACCTGGACCTTGGCCAAACGCGCGAGCACGACCACCTGTTCGCAGCCTTCAGGGTTACGCTTGTGCGGCATGGTACTGCTGCCGATCTGCTGCGCGCTCCAGCCCACCTCAAGCTCGCCGATCTCCCAGCGGTTCAGGGTGCGGATCTCATCTGCAATCCGCGCCAGCGACGCGGTGACCATCGCCAGGGTGCTGACGAATTCCGCCACGCGGTCACGGGACACATGCCAACCGGCCAGGGGTGCATCCAACGACAGCCGCTGCGCAAAGCGCTCAAGCATGGGCATGGCCTCAGTGCCAAACGCCGCCATCGTGCCGACGCCACCAAACAGCTGCACCACCAGAACCCGCTTGCGGGCTTCCCCCAGGCGCTCGCGATGGCGCATGAGTTCGTCGATCCAGCCCGCCACTTTCAGCCCGAACGTGGTGGGCAAGGCCGGAATCGAGTGGGTTCTGGCGACCATAAGGGCGTTGCGCTGCTCGTTCGCCAACGTGGTCAGCTTGAGCAACAGCCCTTCGAGCGAACCTTCCATGGCGTCCAGCACATCACGCATTTCCAGGGACTGGGCGGTGTCCTGGATGTCCTGGGTGGTGGCGCCGAAGTGCACGTATTCACGGGCACTCGGGCTACAGTTTTGCTGCAAGGCACTGAGCAGCGGCATCAGCGAGTGGCCCGTACTGGCCACGCCCTCGGCGATCTGAAGCAAGTTGACGGTCGAGAGCCGTGCCGCCTTCTCAATCTCGAGCGCGGCCTGTTGCGGGATGATGCCGACATCCGCCTGCGCCATCGCCAGCGCGGCTTCCACGTCGAGCCAGCGTTGCAGGCGGCAGTGGCTGCAAAAAATTCTCCGGCTGACGGGGCCGGCATACCCTCCTCCATGGGTTTGCGAATCGAGAATGTGGCTATGCTCGTGCCGGCACGCCGATTCGGCCTGATCGGTGCCGAGGTTGTCCGAATGTACGGTGCACGACGAACGCCCGACCATTTCCAGCGTTTGTGAATCCATCACATATCCTCCATCACGTACTGAGACTGACTGAGAGTTCCTTGAGTTGAGATCGCCCCTTCACCAGCTCCATGTAAAGGGGTGGACAGCGGCTTGCGAGCGACCTGCTCGACCATGTCCGCCGCCAGCCCGGTATAGGTGGCGGGGTTGAGTAGATCTTCGAGCGCCTGTGGGGTGAAACAGCCCTGCAAACGTTTGTGCTTGAGCAAGGCGTCGCGAAACGAAATCCCGCTTCGCCGTGACGCCAGGGACACCTCATGCACCAGCTCATGGGCCGTCTGTTTGCCAAACTGCGCCGCCAGGGCGAGCATCACCCGCTCCGACAGAATCAGGCCGCCCAGCAGGTCAAGGTTTGAACGCATGCGCTCCTCCCGGACATCGAGCCCTGCCGCCAGCACGCCATCCATGCGGGTGAGCAGGGCACCGGCATAAATGAACAGTTCGGGCAACGCCGCCCACTCGATGCGCCAGGTCGTGCCATCCCGTTCGTGCAACTGAAACGCGGCGTCGGTCAGCGCCACCATCTGCGCCCGGACCAGCCGCGACAGGGCGCTGATCAGATCGACCGTGGACGGGTTTTGCTTGTGCGGCATGGTGCTGCTGCCCACCTGCCCCGCTCGGCTGTGCTCGCGCACTTCGTCTATCTCGGTGCGTTGCAGGTGGTAGATTTCATTCGCCACCCTGCCCAGGGTCATCGAGGTCTGGACCAGGAGCCATGCAGCCTCTAGCACCCGGTCCCGTGCGCTGTGCCAACTGGTCAGCGGTGCCGCCAACCCGAGCCTGGCCAACGTGCGCCGCTGAATCTCAAAGCCCTGCGCACCAAACGCGGCCATGGTGCCCACCGCCCCGGTCAGGTTGCCCACCAGCACCCGCGCCTGGGCCTCGTCAAAACGCTCCAGGTGACGGTCGATTTCATCAAGCCAAACCGCCACCTTGTAGCCGAACGTCGTGGGCAGCGCCTGCTGGCCATGGGTTCGCGCAACCATCGGCGTGTGCTGGTAACGCAACGCCAGGACGCGCAGATGCTCACGGATCGAATGCAGCCGGCTCAGGGTGTGCCCCCAGGCGTCCTTGATCTGCAGGATGAGCCCTGTATCAAGGATGTCCTGGGTGGTCACGCCGTAGTGCACGTATTCCCCCCAGTGGGCGCTACAGGCCTTGGCCAGTGCCCGGATGGTAGGCACCAGGATATGTCCTGTCTCCATGCTTTCCTGGCCCAGGGCCTGCAGATCGAACAGTTCCACCTTGGCCACGCGGGCGATCTCCCGCGCGGCCTCATGGGGAATGATGCCCATCTCGGCCTGGGTTGCCGCCAAGGCTTGCTCGACATCAAGCCACGTCTGCACCTGATTGCTATCAGAGAAGATCGCGGCAAATTCCGGGGACGAGTAAGCGCCCCCGTGGATACGGGATTCTGTTATGTGACTCGGCATGTCTGCTTGCTCGCTAGGTCCCGGGGACGGTCACTGAAGGCTTTGCAGTTGCTTCCAGACCGCGTCGTAATACGCCCGTTCCACACGGAAGTGCTGCGACAATGAGGTCAGGAAGGCATTCTGGAACGCCACGTCGGGGATGCGTCGCGCGATCAGTTGCCATTCACGCTTGGCACGAGGCGGGACGAGGCTGATGTGAATCTTGTAGTACTCAGCCGCCTCTTCACTGAGCCCGGCCTGGAGCAGCGCGTGATAGAGCTTCTCGTGGTTGCCGGGGACGACCAGCTCAGTGATGTAGAACACCGCCAGGCCCCAGCCAGCATCTGGATTACGGAAGCTGCGGGCACGGTTATTGAGGTAGGCGATTTCTTCGGGCATTGTCGAGATCGCCTCGAAGTCAGCTTCCAGGCCAATGGCGTTGAGCAGCCTGGCCAGCAAGCGCGGGTGTGACGCCCGCTCGTCTTCTTCGCCCAACTCTCCGTACAAGTAGCGGGCGAGCGCTGCCGCCTCGTCGACATCGGTCAGGTTCACCAGCAGGTCTGCCGCATCCCGGTACAGGCGGAATGTGCGAAACCACTGGTGGCGCAAGAAGACCTGCAGTTGTGCGCGGGAGGCAGAGCCTGCGAACACATACTGGGACATTGGGTGGTTTTCCCGCGATTGCGCGGCAATCTCTTGCTTGAGCCGTTGCTCGAACGCCTCCTCGGACAGCGGCGACGTCAGATCGGTAGAAGGCATGAAGCGCTCTTCTACGCGGTAGACCGCATTGGCCAGCCAGCGCCGGGTCAGCGCGGTTGCCACGTCATCGCTCAGCGAGAGGATATAAAGCAGTTGCTGATACTCGGCCTGGGCCGAAGCATTGCCCTTAAGGGCGGTCTCGGTCAAAACGGTAAGCATGCTGGCCGCGGTTTCGATTTGGCCAGGCGTTGCATCGGGGCCGAGCGCGTCGACGACAATACGTGCTTCGCGGGTATCAAGTTGCTGAAGTTGCTGCAAAGAAAAATTCATCCTGTGTGCTCCTTATCTCGTTCTACGTGCACCGCATTGGCTCAGGCTTTGTGGCTCGATTGCGCCTGCATTTGCTGCCACAGCATGTCGAAGTACGCCTTGTTGATTTCAAAGTGGCGTGCCAGTGCCTGCATGAACGAGTGCTGGAACGCGGGGCTCGGCGCGAACTTGGCAATCAGTGCCCACATCTCTTCGGTATCGATCTCATCCTGAGTACCGTGAAGGCGATGAAACTCGCTGGGCTCTTCTGGAACACCCAGGCGCTGCAACATCTCGTAGATACGCCGATGGTTGACGCAACTGACCGACTCGACCGCGTAGAGCAAGGCCAGGCCCCAGGCCACGTCGGTGTGGCGCACACAACGAATGCGGTTGTTGAGGTAAGCCTTTTCCAAGGGGTGCAGCGCAGGAAAATCGATGCGCAGAGGAATGTTGAAATGCGTCATAAGATGGGAGAGCAATGCCGGATGCGAACGATCCGGGGTTTCTGCACCCGCTTCGCCATACAGGTTGCGGTAGAACACAGAGGCATCTTCAATCGCTTCAAAGCGGAACGCGAGCTCGGCCAGGAGGCTGTAGAAGTTGTAGGAACGGGTCCAGTGGTGCTCAAGGAAGAAGCGCACGTCTTCATGCGGCGGCGTGCCCTGGAACAGGTGAACCGACATCGGGTGGTTCACACGGCTGCGTGCTTCGATTTCGGCATCGATCTTTTTACGGAATTCGTCCACCGAGACCACTTCAAAGTCGGGTAACGGGGGGGCAAATTCGTCTTCGATCAGGTACACCTGGCTCGCCATCCAGCGACGGGTTGGCTCGGTGCTAGCCTCACCCGGAACGTGCAGTTCGAGCAGCAATGCCTGGTATTGCGCGTAGGCAGTTGCGTCTCCGGCCAATCCATTGGCAGTCAGTTCAAGAAGGGCTTCAAGTGCCTGTGCAACCCGCGAGTAGCTGGCGCCTGGCTTCAAGGCTTCGGCCAACAGCGCCGGCACATCCGGCACAGCGGTGTGCATTTTGCCCAAGGTATTTTCTGAGACAACGGTATTGCGATTTTCGCTTAACTTATCCATGTAGAGCTCCATTAGCGACACACACATTCCCTTTCACCATGACTTCATATTCAAGGCTACGGCTATATCCCTGATCATGAGCATGATGCCTGCCTACGCGAACGCCACTCTGGCGAGCGAAGCAGTGAGTTGAACCGTGGTTATATGAACGTTAGTGCACACTAATAAGTGTGGCGTAAGTTCAATATAGGGGACGCAGATACACCTTTATTCGGTCGATCCGAGTGGATAAACAGAACAGCGGAATAGGGGGCGGAGTTACAGCGATTTTGTAAAGTAACGGAACGCATCGGACTATCCTCTTATTGTTGTTAGGATGAGCCTAAAGCTTCCCACGGTGGAAAGGTCAAGCAATTAATACAATTTTTTTCGCGCTCAGCCGCAATCAGGAAAAACACGCACACATGCGGTGGATCCGGGCCCGGACGCGCTTGCAGTGGCGTTAATGTTGGGGGTTACTGTTTTTCGGGATAGCCGGCCTCGCTGAGCACTTGCACAAAAACACTCCTGTCCCGCGAGCTTTCGATCTGGACTTCGCGGGTGGGCGGGTCGGTTTTTATCTGGGCATCTGGATCAACACTTTTCAGGGCATTGGTGACTGCCTTGGCGCAGCCGCCGCATGTCATGTTGGGAACATTAAAACTATACATCTGGACCTCCTGATTATTGACGACATCAAAAATATAGTCCTTCCCTGTGTGGCAAGGTCAAATACTTTCAAATGAAACAAACCACTCTGTTATTCATCTTGCTTGGAGCCGTCACTGGTAGGGGGGACGTTCTGACGCGACTCCTGGGCGTTGCTACGCTCGATTGCGTATTCAGGGTTCTTGACCAACTTCCCATTACGCCAGACCAGCATTGGCGTAGTGTCTTTATTCATCAATTCATAATGACCATTGTTATACGGGTTGCCTCCTGTTGCCATGACTGCCGTGGAACCCAGTGCAATATTGGCAACTATCAAAGCAGCAACTAACTTGTTCACCTCATGTCTCCTCAAGTTTTTCTGTCGGCGTAAAGAACACATCGGCATGCAGGTCCTCGGCACGCAGCTCGCGGGCCCGGGTGATCTGCATAGCCGCCTCGACCATCAAGGGCGGCCCTGCCACATAGGCTTTCCAGCCATCGAGATATGTTAGGTCGTGGGCAATCGCATCGGTGACGTAACCGGTACGCCAGTGCCCCGTGACCGAGGCCTGCGAGAGCACCGGAATAAACCTCAGGTTTGCGTACCGTTGCGTCAGCCCCTGGAAATGCTCGACCAGATAGAGGTCACGCTCGCTGCGCGCCCCAAAATAAACGTGGATCGGTTGCTTCATTCCCTGGGCAACGGCCGTCTCGACGATCGCCTTGATAGGCGCAAGGCCCGAGCCACCGGCGATGCACAAGATCGGCCCGGCGTGCTGCTCGCGCAGACAGGCAGAACCGAACGGCCCTTCGAGCACGACCGGGTCGCCGGGCCTCAACCGCTGATGAACGTGCTCGGTGGTGGCACCGTCCGGCACCCGTCGAATGTGAAACTCCAGCACTCGCTCACCAGGCCCGTTCGCCATCGAGTAATCGCGAGCAGGTGCACCCGGAAACGTCAGCCGCGCATATTGGCCGGCAGTAAATACCAGCGGCTCGGCCTCACCGATATCGAGCTGGAGCCGCTTGATATCGTGGGTCGCATTGTCGATGGCTTTAACCCGGCAATCGAGCTGGCGACGGGGGTGGGCCGGGAGCTGTTCGTCGCCACCCACCCAGGCCAGGATCGCATCGGTGCGCGGGAGGGCGCAGCAGGCAAGGATCAGCCCCTGGCTTTTCTCCTCGTCCGAGAGCGCGAAGCCGCTGTGTTTCAGCAGCTCCACTTCGCCACTGATCAGCCGTGACTTGCATGAGCCACAGCGCCCGGACCGGCAGCCATGGGGGTAAGCGATACTGTTGGCGAGGGCCGCTTGCAGTATCGTCATGCCTTCTGGCACAGCGATGGTCCGTGCGGCCTGGCGTATTTCGATCTGTTTCATCAGGACGCTCTTCTCAGGGGGGCGGGATCAACCGGCCCGCAGGCCGGGGTCAATGATCAAGGATTAATTCGCCGGTACGGCCACAGGGCTGCTGACGGCGGCCTCAGGGCGCGAGTCAACCGACAGCGGAACCTGCAGGCGTTTGAGACGCAATGCGTTGCCAAGCACGAAGACACTGGAAAGCGCCATCGCCGCTGCGGCGAAAATCGGCGACAGCAAGCTGCCGTTCACCGGGTACAGCACCCCGGCCGCGACCGGGATCAACAGCGCGTTGTAGGCAAAGGCCCAGAACAGGTTCTGCTTGATGTTACGAATGGTCGCCTGGCTCAGGGCGATGGCATTCGGCACGCCGCGCAGGTCGCCCGACATCAGCACCACGTCGGCCGCTTCAATTGCCACATCAGTCCCCGTACCGATGGCCAGCCCAACGTCGGCTTCGGCCAGGGCCGGGGCGTCGTTGATGCCGTCACCGACGAACGCGACCCGGGCGCCCTCACTGCGGAATTTCTTCAGGGCCGCCACCTTGCCGTCGGGCAGGACTTCAGCAGCCACTTCATCGATGCCCAGCTGTTTGGCAATCGCGGCGGCGGTGGCCGCGTTGTCGCCGGTAATCATCGCCACCTTGAGTCCCAGCGCGTGCAGCGCCTTGATGGCTTCGGGCGTCGATTCCTTGATCGGGTCGGCGACCGCAATCACCGCAGCCAGCCGGCCGTCGATCGCTGCATAGAGCGGACTCTTGCCCTGCTCACCGAGGCGCTTGGCCGTGGGCAGGAAACTCGACACATCAAGACCGAGCTGGGTCATGAAGCGATCCGCGCCAACCGCGACGGTACGGCCCGCCACAGTGGCAGAGACACCGAAGCCGGGTGTGGCGTCGAAGCGCTCAACCGGGGCGACCTTAAGGTCGCGCTGCTCTGCCGCCGCCACAATAGCTTCGGCAATCGGGTGTTCAGAGCGGGTCTCGACCGCAGCAACCAGGGCCAGCACTTCGTCGTATTCAAAACCCTCGGCGGTGATCAGGTCGGTCAGTTCCGGGCGGCCTTTGGTCAGGGTGCCGGTCTTGTCGACCGCAACCACGGTCACATCGCGCAGCGCTTGCAAGGCTTCGCCCTTGCGAAACAGTACGCCGAGCTCGGCGGCCCGTCCGGTGCCGACCATGATCGAGGTCGGCGTGGCCAGGCCCATGGCGCAGGGGCAAGCAATAATCAGCACCGCCACGGCGTTGACCAGGGCAAAAGTCAGCGCCGGCTCCGGGCCGAATACCAGCCAGGCCAAAAAGGTCAGCGTGGCCGCGACCATCACCGCCGGCACGAACCACATGGTCACCTTGTCGACCAGTGCCTGGATCGGCAGCTTGGAGCCTTGTGCCTCCTCCACCAGGCGGATGATCTGGGCCAGCACGGTATTGGCGCCGATCTTGGTGACGCGGAAGCTGAATGCGCCGGTCTTGTTGATCGTACCGCCGACCACTTCGCTGCCGACCCCTTTGGACACGGGCACCGGTTCGCCACTGATCATGCTCTCGTCAACGTAGGAAGAGCCCTCGATGACTTCGCCATCGACCGGCACCTTCTCGCCCGGACGCACAAATACGATATCGCCAGTGGTGACCTCATCGAGGGCAACTTCGAGGGTCTTGCCATCGCGTTCAACGCGCGCAGTCTTGGCTTGCAGCCCGACCAGACGCTTGATGGCTTGCGAGGTCTTGCCCTTGGCCCGGGCCTCCAGGGTACGCCCCAGCAGGATCAGGGTCACGATGACCACCGCCGCCTCGAAATACACGTTGGCGGTGCCTGGCGGCAGCACTTTGGGGACGAAGGTGGCGACCACCGAATAGCCATAGGCGGCCGCCGTGCCGACCGAGACCAGCGAGTTCATGTCGGGAGCGCCACGCAACAACGCGGGCACGCCCTTATGGAAGAAACGCAGCCCCGGGCCGAACAGAACCAGGGTGGCGAGCCCAAACTGGATGTACCAGTTGGTCTGCTGGCCAATGTTTTCCATCACCCAATGGTGCATGCCGGGAATCAGGTGCGAGCCCATCTCCAGGATAAACACCGGCAAGGTGAGGAGCGCCGCAATCAGCAAGGACCAGCGCAATCCACGGGCTTCGCGTTCACGGCGGTCACTGTCTGGATCGTCTGCACCCGGTGTTTCAGAAGACAAACGGCGGGCGCTGTAGCCAGCCTGTTTGACCGCCGCTTCCAGGTCGGCGGCCGCGACCATTCCAGCCAGGTAGCGCACGCGAGCGCGCTCGGTGGCCAGGTTGACGTTGGCTTCGAGCACCCCCGCAACTTTTTTCAGCGCCTTCTCGACACGGCCAACGCACGAGGCGCAGGTCATGCCCTCGATTGCCAGTTCAAGGGTCTCCTCGCGAACCGCATACCCCGCGCGCTCAATGGCACTGACCGCCGCCTGCGGATCCGCCTGGCCGCTGAAGGTGATATCGGCGCGCTCGGTGGCAAGGTTGACCGCAGCGGAGTCGATGCCGGGCACTGCTTTCAAGGCACGCTCGACCCGACCGACGCAGGAGGCGCAGGTCATGCCCTCGACCGGCAGACTCAGGCGACTGGAGGCCATGGGTGATTTGGAACCTGGTTGAACCGCAACAGAAGCCATTGGATTACTCCTCTAATGTGCTATTGACGAAGAGCTTGAAGCTTCCCAAGAGGGGAAGGTCAAGGCCTGGTGCTGATTTTCTCCACAAAAGACAGGTTTTCACTGCCTCCCGCGCCGCTACAGTCCTGATCCCCACCCGCACAAACCTCCCAACCGCCCCCCAGTGCCTTGTAGATGCTGACAACCGCCAGGCGCTGATTGGTGCGGGCGACCACCAGTGCACGCCGGCTGGTGAAGTCGGACCGTTCGGCCTCCAGCACATCCAGGTAAAAGCCCTCGCCTTCCGAAAAACGCTCCCGCGCAAGACGCGCGGCCTCGCGATTAGCCGCTGACTCAAGCAGCCGCAGCTCCAGGGTTTTGCCCGCAGCGCCATAGCCTTTGAAGGCATCGTCGGTTTCTTGCAGGGCGCGCAACAGCGTCTGGTCGTAGAGCAGCAGCGCTTGCTGGCTGCGGGCCTCGCTGGCGGCAATCCGCGCACGCACCCGCCCGCGATCGAGCAGCGACCAGCGAATCACCGGGCTAATAAAGTTCGAGGGCGCGCCAGAGTCGTTCAACCCATCAAGGCTGCCGGCCACCAGCCCGAGCGAACCGCGTACATGAACCTCGGGATACAGACCGGCGGTCTCCACGCCGATCTGGGCCGTCGCTGCCGCGAGGTTGCGTTCGGCTGCGGCAATATCGGCGCGTCGCGAAAGGAGCCCGGCGGGGTCCCCGACCCCGATGGTGCGAATGACCAGGGTTTGCGCCTCTGGCGGGGCAGCCGGCAAGCGGAATGTCTGCGGCGACTCGCCGAGCAATACCGCCAAGGCGTTGTTGGCGGCGGCGCGACGGCGCTCCAGGTCCGGCGCGGTGGCCTCGACATTGCGCAATAACGCCTCGGCACGCAGCCGGTTGAACTCGTGGGCGGAGCCTGCGCTGACAAGGCGCTCGACCATATGCAGGCTTTCGCGCTGGTTTTGACTGATGTCGTCAACCACTGCCAGCTCGACTTCAAGACCGCGCAGCTCGAACCAGGTCTGTGCCACCGCCGCCGCGACACTGGCCTGCACTTCACGCAGCAACGCCTCGCGCGACCCCGCTTGTGCCTGCGCCGCTTCCACGGAGCGCCGCACACGGCCGAACAGGTCGATTTCCCATGCGGCATCGACTGACGCGCGATAGGTTTCGATATGCCGATCCTGCCCAGCGGGGGTTTCAGCGTCGCTCCGCTTGAAGCTCTCATAACCCATGGCTGGCCCGCCGCTCGGCAGGAAGCTTTGGCGGTTCTCGCGCAAAATGGCCTTGGCTTCTTCGAGGCGCATGGCGGCGATGGCAATGTCATGGTTGGCGGCGAGTGCGCGCTGAATCAAGGTCACCAGCGCCGGCTCATCAAAGGCGCGCCACCACTGCACCTCCACATTCCCCGGGCCGAGCCCCGCGGAGGTCTCGCCGAAACTGACGGGATAGTGCGCCGTCGCCGAAGGCGCAGAATAGTCGGGCCCTACCGCCGCGCAACCGCCCAGCAGCAAGGCCGCGCCGAGCGGCATCAGCAGGTTCTGAAAGGGGCTTCTCATGACGTACTCTCCTCCAGGCGCGGCTGCGATTTGGCTCTGTACTGCTCGAAACGAACCGTCAGGCCGCGGATCACCACATAGAAAACCGGTGTCAGGAGCAAACCGAACACGGTCACCCCGAGCATCCCGGCAAACACCGCGACGCCCATGGCCTGGCGCATTTCGGCCCCGGCGCCGCTGGCCAGCACCAACGGCACGACCCCGGCGATAAAGGCCAGCGAGGTCATCAGGATTGGCCGCAACCGCAACCGGCAAGCCTCGACCACCGCTTCCAGCGTGCTGGATCCCTGGGCCTCCAGCGTTCGGGCAAACTCGACAATAAGAATGGCGTTCTTCGCCGCCAGGCCGACCAGCACAACCAGGCCAATCTGGACGAAGACGTTGTTGTCGCCATCCACCAGCCACACACCGATGATTGCGCTCAACAGACACATCGGCACGATCAGCAGCACCGCCAGCGGCAGCAGCCAGCTGTTGTACTGCGCCGCGAGGATCAGGTAGGCGAGCAGCACACACAGCGGGAAAATAAACAGCGCGCTGTCACCGGCCAGTTTTTGCTGGTAGGTCAGGTCGGTCCATTCAACGCTCATCCCTTCTGGCAGCACCTCCTTGGCCAGACGCTCCATGACCGCAACCGCTTGCCCCGAACTGACGCCGGGCATCGCGCCGCCGGTGATGTCGGCCGAGGGGTAGCCGTTGTAGCGGATCACCCGGTCCGGGCCGGAACTCGGCGAGACCGTGACAAACGAAGACAGCGGCAACATCGCCCCCGCCTCGTTGCGAACCTGCAAGCGGCCGATGGCCTCGGCCTGCATGCGATGGTCGGCATCGGCTTGTGCGGTCACCTTGTAGGTGCGGCCAAAGCGGTTGAAGTCGTTGATGTAGAGCGAGCCCAGGTAGACCTGCAGCGACTCGAACACATCCGCCAGCTTCACCCCCTGGCTTTTGGCCTGGGTCCGGTCAATGACCACATCGAGCTGCGGCGCATTGATGTCGAAGCTGGTCATCAGCCCCGCCAGCTGGCCGGTCTCGGTGGCTTTCATCATCAGGATCTGGGTCTGCTGGACCAGAGCTTCAAGCCCGGCGCCACCACGGTCTTCGACCTGCATTTTGAAACCACCGGTAGCCCCCAGGCCAGGCACCGGCGGTGGCGGGAACACGCCGAGAAAGCCGTCGGGGATTGTGGCAAATTGCGCCTGCAGGCGCCCGGCAATGGCGGTCGCCCCGAGGTCAGGCGTCGCACGGTCCTTGAACGGGTCGAGCATGACGAAAATGACCGCCGCGTTCGGCACGTTGACAAAGCCATTGATCGACAGCCCGGGGAAGGCAACGACGCTTTCAACGCCAGGTTCCGCCAGCGCGATCCTGGACATTTGCTTGACCACGTCCTCGGTGCGATCCAGCGATGCCCCGTTCGGCAACTGGGCGATGCCGACCAGATAATACTTGTCCTGCATCGGCACAAAGCCCGGCGGAACCGCCTGGAAACCGAAGAACGTCAGCCCCAGCAGCCCCACGTACGCCAGCAGTGCCACCCCACGGACCCGCACGACCTTGCGCACGATGTCGCCATAAGCCCCCGGGACACCCTGGAAGGGCCGCCCCAGTACTTGCAACACACGCACCGCGCGCCCTGCAAGGCTATGCGGGTCGCGGGCGACCTGGGCCTGACGTGGACGCAACAGCATGCCGGCGAGTGCCGGGCTCAGGGTCAACGAGTTGACCGCCGAGAGAATGGTCGAAATGGCGATGGTCAGCGCGAACTGGCGATAAAACTCGCCCTGCAAGCCACTCAGGAATGCGGTCGGGATAAACACCGCCGCGAGCACTGAGGTAATCGCAACGATCGGCCCGGTCACCTCATCCATGGCACGCCTGGCGGCCTGGGTGGGAGGCTCGCCATTTTCGATATGGCGCTCGACGTTCTCGACCACCACAATCGCATCGTCGACGACAATACCGATGGACAGTACCAGGCCAAACAATGACAAGGTGTTGAGGGAAAACCCCATCAGGTGCATGACGGCAAAAGTACCGACCAGTGATACCGGCACGGCCATCAACGGGATCAGCGAAGCCCGCCAGTTGCGCAGGAACACCACGACCACGATGACCACCAGCAGGATCGCTTCCAGCAACGTGGTCGCCACCGTCTCCAGCGAGGCGCGGACAAACACCGTCGGGTCATAGGCAATGCGCGAGGTGAGCCCTGCCGGGAAGTTGCCTTCAAGCCGCTGTATGGTTTCGCGCACCGCCTGGGAAACATCGAGCGCATTCGCCCCCGGGCTCTGAATGATCTGCAGTGCCACCGCCGGTTCGCCATCGAGCAAACTGCGCAGTGCGTAGGCATCGCCGCCCATCTCGATGCGTGCCACATCGCGCAGGCGTGTCACCTGGCCGTTTTGACCGGTGCGGATGATGATGTCACCGAACTGCTCTTCGTCGCTCAAGCGCCCAAGGGTGTTCACGGTGATCTGGAATGCCGCAGTGGAATCAGGCGCCTGGCCAACCGAGCCGGCCGCCACCTGTACGTTCTGTTCGCGTACGGCGGCAATCACATCGCCAGCGGTCAGCCCGCGTGCGGCAATCAGGTTCGGGTCGAGCCACAGGCGCATGCTGTACTCGCCGGCGCCCCACACCAGCACATCGCTGACCCCCTGGATACGGGACAGTTCGTCGCGGACCTGGAGGTAGGCATAGTTCGAGATGTACAGGGGGTCGTAGCGTTTGTCGGGCGACAGCAGATGAACCACCATCAAGATGTCCGGCGAGGTCTTCTGCGTCACCACGCCCTGGCGCTGCACCTCTTCGGGCAACCGCGACAGCACCCGCGAGACCCGGTTCTGCACCTGAACCTGGGCCATGTCGGCGTTGACCCCCTGGGCAAAGGTGACGGTGAGGATCATCCGGCCATCGGTTGCCGATTGCGACGACATGTACAGCATGCCCTCCACCCCGGTGATCGCCTGCTCAAGGGGCGCCGCGACTGTTTCCGCGATGACCTTGGGGTTCGCGCCCGGATAGGCGGCGGTCACTTGCACCGTGGGGGGCGTCACGGCCGGGTATTCACTCAGTGGCAAGTGGAAGAAGGCCACTGCGCCCGCGATCATCATCAATACCGAGAGGACGATGGCAAAGATCGGGCGATCAATGAAGAAACGTGGAAAAGTCATGGCGTGACTCCCACGGTTTGCGACAGATCGATCGGCGTGCCATCAATTTCGGCCAGCTTCGGCGTGATCTGCATATCCGGGCGGACCAGCCCCTTGACGACAATGCGCTCCCCGGCTTGCAGGCCTTGCTTGATAACACGCAAGCCATCGACCATCGGCCCCAGTTCCACGGGCCGGTATTGGGTCTTGTCGCCGTCACCGACCACCAGTACATAGCGGCTGCCCTGGTCGGTGCCAATTGACTGATCGGACACCAGCACCTGATTCTGCGCGGCGCCGGTGTCCAGCTTGACCTTGGCAAAAAGCCCCGGCGTCAGTTGGCCATCCGGGTTGTCGACAATCGCGCGGACCCGCACCGTGCCTGTCCCGCGATCGGCCGTGTTGGACAGGAAGTCGAGGCGACTGGCACGTGAATAGGTCTTGTCGCTCAGTAGCGCCACCATGACCTTCGGCGCCTGCGAGGCCTTGGCCGTTGCCTTGGCTCGCCCGGGGGCAAGGGCGCTCAGGTAGGTGCGTTCGTCGACATCGAAATACACATGCAGCGGGTCGACCGAGACGATCGTAGTCAGGGGCGTCACGCCACTGGTGACATAGTTGCCCTCAGTGACTTGCGCATGCCCAACACGGCCACTGATCGGTGCGGTGACGCGGGTGAAGCTCAGGTCCAGTTGCGCCGCCTCCAGCGCCGCCTTGGCGGCGTCCACTTGGGCCTTGCCTGCATTACGCGAGGCAATCGCCGTGTCCAGGCGATCGCGGGCGACGACTTTTTTGACGAACAACTGTTCAGCCCGGACATGTTCCGCCTGGGCCAGCAATGAGGCGGCCTCAGCTTCCCGCAGCCGCGCCGTGGCCACATTCACCGCCGCCTGGAATACCCGCGGGTCAATGAGAAACAGCCGGCTGCCTTTCTCCACCAGGCGCCCTTCCGGCACGCTGACGTCCTGAATATAGCCGGCGACGCGCGGACGTAGTTCGACCCGCTCGATGGCGGTGAGTGAACCGGTGAACTCGACAAATGGCGTCACCGGGCGAACGATCACCTGTGCAACCGGGACACTGGGGGGTTGTGGCGGCCCGGCGGAGGGCACTGTCTCCTTGCAGCCAGCCAGCGTGAGCGCGACACCTATCGCCGCAGAGATCAGGGTTATGTGAGTGAGCTTCATCGTGTGCCTTCCTGGGCTGGATTCGACTTGGGTTCGCTGAGATGAAACAGCTTTCGCAGCGGTTATCGGGCTTGACACGTCAGGAAGGTCAACCTTTTTTTTCGCGCTTCACGGATGGCCGAGGCCCTATCGCAGGCACAGGCCAGCCCCCTGTTTGAACCGCCGGCCTGCCGCCAATGCAGGGAGGCTGAACAAAGTGCTGGATTCGCACTATATTGGTGCAATAGGTTGCACAAACGCCCCGTTACCAACCCATTTTGGGTCGAAATCTCCCGTGCAGGCTGGCAGAGCGCCATAATTTCGCGCCTAAAGCCCCCATTTCAGGGCTTTTACGCTTCTTTTCGGAGCCTTGGTTTGTTTTTTGCATTTTCCTGGTATCAGCGTGAGCCTCAAGCCCGCGCCTTGCTCCAAAAGAGGTCCTAATGACCATCAGCGACGCACTGCACCGCTTGCTACTCGACAACCTGACCACCGCGACCATCCTGCTCAACGGCGAACTGCGCCTTGAGTACATGAACCCCGCGGCGGAAATGCTCCTGGCCATCAGCGGCCAGCGCAGCCATGGGCAATTTATCAGCGAGCTGTTCACCGAGTCCGCCGAGGCCTTGAGTTCCTTGCGCCAGGCCGTGGAGCAGGCCCACCCGTTCACCAAGCGCGAAGCAATGCTCACCGCCCTTACCGGCCAGACGCTGACTGTCGACTACGCGGTCACCCCGATCCTGAGCCACGGCACCACGTTGCTGTTGCTGGAGGTGCACCCCCGCGACCGCCTGCTGCGCATCACCAAGGAAGAGGCGCAGCTGTCCAAGCAGGAAACCAGCAAGATGCTGGTGCGCGGCCTGGCCCATGAGATCAAGAACCCGTTGGGCGGGATTCGCGGCGCCGCGCAGTTGCTGGCCCGCGAGCTGCCGGATGAGCACCTCAAGGACTACACCAACGTCATCATCGAAGAAGCCGACCGCCTGCGGAACCTGGTGGACCGCATGCTGGGCTCCAACAAGCTGCCATCGCTGGCGCTGACCAACGTGCACGAGGTGCTGGAGCGTGTCTGCCAGTTGGTGGAGGCCGAAAGCCAGGGCTGCATCACCCTGGTGCGCGACTATGACCCGAGCATTCCCGACGTGTTGATCGACCGTGAGCAGATGATCCAGGCGGTGCTCAATATCGTGCGCAACGCCATGCAGGCCATCAGCAGCCAGAACGAGCTGCGCCTGGGCCGCATCAGCCTGCGCACCCGCGCCTTGCGCCAGTTCACTATCGGCCATGTGCGCCATCGCCTGGTGACCAAGGTCGAGATCATCGACAACGGCCCGGGCATCCCGGCCGAACTGCAAGAAACCATTTTCTTCCCGATGGTCAGTGGCCGCCCGGACGGTACCGGGCTGGGCCTGGCCATTACCCAGAACATCATCAGCCAGCACCAGGGCCTGATCGAATGTGACAGCCATCCCGGCCACACGACCTTTTCGATCTTTCTGCCACTGGAACAAGGAGCCCCATCGACATGAGCCGTAGTGAAACTGTGTGGATCGTCGATGACGACCGTTCCATCCGCTGGGTCCTGGAGAAAGCCTTGCAACAGGAGGGCATGACCACCCAGAGCTTCGACAGCGCCGACGGGGTGATGAGCCGCCTGGCGCGCCAGCAGCCCGACGTGATCATCTCCGATATCCGCATGCCCGGCGCCAGTGGCCTGGATTTGCTGGCGCGGATCCGCGAGCAGCACCCGCGCTTGCCGGTGATCATCATGACCGCGCACTCGGACCTGGACAGTGCTGTCGCGTCCTACCAGGGCGGCGCCTTTGAATACCTGCCCAAGCCGTTCGACGTCGATGAGGCGGTGGCGCTGGTCAAGCGCGCCAACCAGCACGCCCAGGAACAGCAAGGCCAGGCCGTGGCGCCGACCCTGACCCGCACCCCGGAGATCATCGGTGAAGCACCGGCGATGCAGGAAGTGTTTCGTGCCATCGGGCGCCTGAGCCACTCCAACATCACCGTGCTGATCAACGGTGAGTCCGGGACCGGCAAAGAGCTGGTGGCCCATGCCCTGCACCGCCACAGCCCACGGGCCGCCTCGCCGTTCATCGCGTTGAACATGGCGGCGATTCCCAAGGACTTGATGGAATCCGAGCTGTTCGGCCATGAAAAAGGCGCGTTTACCGGCGCGGCCAACCTGCGCCGCGGCCGGTTTGAACAGGCCGATGGCGGCACGCTGTTTCTCGATGAAATCGGCGACATGCCGGCCGACACCCAGACCCGGCTGTTGCGGGTGCTGGCCGACGGTGAGTTCTATCGTGTCGGCGGCCATACGCCGGTCAAGGTCGATGTACGCATCATTGCCGCGACCCACCAGAACCTGGAAACCCTGGTGCACGCCGGCAAGTTTCGCGAGGACTTGTTCCACCGCCTGAATGTGATCCGTATCCATATCCCGCGCATGTCGGACCGGCGCGAAGATATCCCGACCCTGGCCCGCCACTTCCTCAGCCGCGCCGCCCAGGAGCTGGCGGTGGAACCCAAGCTGCTGAAGACCGAGACCGAGGAATACCTGAAGAACCTGCCGTGGCCGGGCAACGTGCGCCAGCTGGAGAACACCTGCCGCTGGATCACGGTGATGGCGTCCGGGCGCGAAGTGCATATCAGCGACTTGCCGCCGGAGCTGTTGAACCTGCCGCAGGATTCGGCGCCGGTGACCAACTGGGAACAGGCCTTGCGCCAATGGGCCGACCAGGCCCTGGCCCGTGGCCAGTCCAACCTCTTGGACAGCGCCGTGCCGACCTTTGAGCGGATCATGATCGAAACCGCCCTCAAACACACCGCTGGCCGGCGGCGCGACGCCGCCGTGCTGCTGGGCTGGGGCCGCAATACCTTGACCCGCAAGATCAAGGAGTTGGGGATGAAGGTCGATGGTGGGGATGATGACGAGGGTGAAGAGGGCTGAACACAGCCCTCCAGGCCAGTAAAGATCCCCTGTGGGAGCTGGCTTGTGTGGGAGCTGGCTTGCCTGCGATGGCGCTGGGTCAGCCAGCAAATATGGCACTGATACACCGCTATCGCAGGCAAGCCAGCTCCCACAGTTGTTTCGTGTGCACCGCTTCAACGCACCATGAACCGGCATCGCGCACACATTCAACGCCCGGATGAAATACCCACTGAACCCCGAAAACACCAAAGCCCCGTAATCCGGGGCTTTGCGCTTTCTGAATAAGATTTTTGGGCCACCACCCAACTCTGGCACGCCCCCTGCAATAACCCTGGTACTACCCAGTTTCGGGGACCTTGGTACAGGCAGGCCGAGAATCCCCTCTTTAATTCGAGTTTCAAACCGTTTTGGGAGCCCTGGTACAGGCAGGCCGGGAACTCCCTCTTTTATTGCTCCAGGAGATGGATCTCCAGTCGCCAGCGGTCATCGACCGCCTGGCCCGACCACTCCCCGCGCAGCGGCCGCGCCGCCACCAGGTTCAGCAGCAAGCCGGCATCGGTCTTGCGCACGCGCCAGTTCACATCCTTGTCATTGACCTTCAATTGCCCCGCCTGCGCAGGGCCCTGGGCGTCGAACAGCAGCGCCACGGTGCCGTCGATATGCTCGCCATGCAGCTTTGGCTCGTGGTTGAACCACACCACCAGGCCGTCGGTGGCGGGCTCGACCTGCATCAAGGCGGTCGGGTCTGGGGTGGTCAGGCGACCGATCATCAAGCCCACCATCAGGCCGACAATCGCCAGCGAGCCCAGGACCCTGGGCAATAGCTTCGGCCTGGGGTCGTCTTCAGGGGTAGAATGCGCTGCATCTTTATCTTCGGAGCCGTGCATGTTTCACGTCATCCTTTTCCAACCAGAAATTCCGCCGAATACCGGCAACGTTATCAGGCTGTGCGCCAACAGTGGCTGCCACCTGCATTTGATCGAGCCGCTGGGCTTCGAGATGGACGACAAGCGCCTGCGCCGCGCGGGCCTGGACTATCACGAGTACGCCACCCTGCAGCGCCACGCCGACCTCGCCAGTTGCCTGGAGAGCCTGGGCCAGCCGCGCCTGTTTGCGTTCACCACCAAGGGCTCGCGGCCGTTTCATGATGCCAGCTTTGCCGAGGGGGACGCCTTTCTGTTCGGCCCTGAGAGCCGTGGCCTGCCGGCAGACGTGCTCGACGCCCTGCCCGACGGCCAGCGCCTGCGTTTGCCGATGCGTGAGGGCTGCCGCAGCCTGAACCTGTCCAACACCGTGGCCGTCGCGGTCTACGAGGGCTGGCGCCAGCTCGGGTTCAAATAACCCCCCAAAACCAAATGTGGGAGCGGGCTTGTGTAGGAGCCGGGCTTGCCCGCGATGCAGGCACCTCGGTGTGTCAGTCACACAGAGGTGATGCTATCGCAGGCAAGCCAGCTCCCACACAAGCCCGCTCCCACATGGGATCGACGTGCCGCTTACTGAACCGTCGGTGCGCCTTCCTGTTGCATGCGCTGCAGCTCTTGCGCATACAGGGCATCGAAGTTCACCGGGGCCAGCATCAAGGCCGGGAACGAGCCACGGGTGACCAGGCTGTCCAGGGTCTCACGGGCATACGGGAACAGGATGTTCGGGCAGAACGCGCCCAGGGTGTGGCTCATGGACGCATCGTCCAGGCCCTGGATCAGGAAGATACCGGCCTGCTGCACTTCAGCGATGAAGGCCACTTCTTCGCCGTTCTTGACGGTGACCGACAGGGTCAGCACGACTTCGTGGAAGTCACCTTCCAGCTGCTTCTGACGGGTGTTCAGGTCCAGGCCGACGCTTGGGGTCCACTCCTGGCGGAAGATCGCCGGGCTTTTCGGCGCTTCAAACGACAGGTCACGCACGTAGATACGCTGCAGGGAAAATTGTGGGCCTTGAGCCTCTTCTGCTGCCGCTTCGGTGTTCGGTTGGTCAGTCATCGCGCAGATCCTTCTTGATCTTGGGGTCTTTTAGGGTATTGGAGTCAGACGTGAAGCAGCGCGTCCAATTTACCGGCGCGCTCCAGGGCGAACAGGTCGTCGCATCCACCGATGTGCCTGGAACCGATCCAGATCTGCGGAACGGATGAACGCCCAGCCTTCTGGGTCATCTCGGCACGCACCGCCGGCTTGCCATCGACCTTGATCTCATCGAAGGCAACCTGTTTGCTCTGGAGCAACTGCTTGGCTCGCATGCAATAGGGGCAATAATCGCTGGAATAAATGACAACCTGGCTCATATCACTTCACCAACGGCAGGTTATCGGCGCGCCAGCTGGAGATACCACCCGACAGCTTGGCGGCGGTGAAACCGCTCTTGAGCATTTCGCGGGCATGGCCACCGGAATGCTGGCCCTGGGCGTCGACCAGGATAATGGTCTTGGCCTTGTGCTTTTCCAGCTCGGCGATGCGGGCAATCAGCTTATCCTGGGGAATATTCAGCGCGCCGACGATATGACCGGCGGCAAAGTCCTTGACTGGGCGGATATCGACGACAACGGCCTGGTCCTTGTTGACCAGCGCAGTCAGCTCGGCGGTGCTGAGGCTACGGCCGCCACGGCTCACTTCATGAGCAATCAGCAGCGCCAGCAGTACGACGAAGGCACCGACCAGCAGATAGTGAGAGGTAGCAAATGCAATCAGGTGATCAACCATCAAGGAGGTTCCAGGGCGTTAAAATGGCGGTAAGTATACACAGCCGCCATGGGGGGCCAACCCCCGTAAAGCGGTGACGGCATCGGAACTTCGCTTTAAACTGCCACTCCCTTTTCAATCGCCTTCCTTTAATACCGCCGCGAGAGGATCTATGACTACCACGCCTAAACCTTTGGTCCTGATAATTCTCGATGGCTTCGGTCACAGTGAAAACCACCACGACAACGCCGTATTCGCGGCGAACAAGCCCGTGCTGGACCGCTTGTGCGCCAGTGTCCCCAATGGCCTGATCTCCGGCTCGGGCATGGACGTCGGCCTGCCGGACGGCCAGATGGGCAACTCTGAAGTCGGCCATATGAACCTGGGCGCCGGACGAGTGGTCTATCAGGACTTCACCCGCGTGACCAAAGCCATCCGCGATGGCGAGTTCTTCGAGAACCCGACCCTCTGCGCCGCAGTAGATAAAGCCGTCGCCGCCGGCAAGGCCGTGCATTTGATGGGCCTGTTGTCGGACGGTGGCGTGCACAGCCACCAGGACCACCTGGTGGCCATGGCCGAACTGGCCTGCAAGCGCGGTGCCGAGAAGATCTACCTGCACGCCTTCCTCGATGGCCGCGATACCCCGCCCAAAAGCGCGCAATCGTCCATCGAGCTGCTGGACGCCACCTTCGCCGCCCTCGGCAAGGGCCGCATCGCCAGCCTGGTCGGCCGCTACTTCGCCATGGACCGCGACAACCGTTGGGACCGCGTGTCCCAGGCCTACAACCTGATCGTCGACGGCAACGCCGAATTCAACGCGGCCACTGCCCAGCAAGGCCTGGCAGCCGCCTACGCCCGTGGCGAGAGCGACGAGTTCGTCAAGGCCACCACCCTCGGCGAGCCGGTGAAAGTCGAAGATGGCGACGCCGTGGTGTTCATGAACTTTCGCGCCGACCGTGCCCGCGAACTGAGCCATGTGTTTGTCGATGACAATTTCAAAGACTTCGCGCGCGCGCGCCAGCCAAAAGTCGAGTTCGTGATGCTCACCCAATACGCCGCCAACATCCCGGCCCCGTCGGCCTTCGCCCCGGGCAGCCTGGAAAACGTGCTGGGCGATTACCTCGCCAAAAACGGCAAGACCCAGCTGCGCATTGCCGAAACCGAGAAATACGCCCACGTCACGTTCTTCTTCTCCGGCGGGCGTGAAGAACCGTTCCCGGGCGAAGAGCGCATCCTGATCCCATCGCCGAAAGTCGCCACCTACGACCTGCAGCCGGAAATGAGCGCACCGGAGGTGACCGACAAGATCGTCGACGCCATCGAACACCAGCGTTATGACGTGATCGTGGTCAACTACGCCAACGGCGACATGGTGGGCCATAGCGGTAACCTGCAAGCGGCGGTCAAGGCCGTGGAATGCCTGGACTTGTGCGTAGGCCGGATCGTCGAGGCCCTGGAAAAGGTCGGCGGCGAAGCACTGATCACTGCCGACCACGGCAACTGCGAGCAGATGTCCGACGAATCCACCGGCCAGGCCCACACCGCCCACACCACTGAGCCGGTGCCGTTCATTTATGTCGGCAAGCGCGACCTCAAGGTGCGCGAAGGCGGCGTGCTGGCAGACGTGGCGCCGACCATGCTCATGCTGATGGGGCTCGAGAAGCCTGCCGAGATGACCGGCACCTCGATTCTGGTCTGAAATAGTTGGGGGGGTTGCTCAAAGCGAGGAGCCCGTCAATAATAGGTCCGGGCGCGAAACCGGTTGCCTCCAGCGGCGATAACCGGCGTAGGAACCCCGTTGATGGTTGGACATCAGCGTAGGGTGAGACCTCCACACCCCTGCTTGAGGGTGTGTATATGAATATCAAGCGCGTCATTTAGGGCAGTTCGAGAGAACTGCCCTTTTTCTTTGCCAGCGACAAAAGTTGGTAGCGCTTGTAAAGCAGCTCGCCATGGCGATGTTTATTCAGTGCCTTGGCGTCGGTGTGCATGAAGTTCCATAGCACATTGCCGGCCTGTATATTTACGACAACCAGCATTTGCCGCTTGGTTTCATAGGCGCCAATGAACGCCAGACGAGCAGAACCATCGCTGTAAGCAACACGCCAGATCTCCAAAGGCCCTGTCAGTGTATCCAGCGCGAACTTTACATATCGCTCTCTGGCGTCCTGGCGCTTTTCAACGATATGCCGCAAAGATGCGCGCTGAATCAACACGCCCCCTAATGGAGAACCTATACGCACCTGGGAAGCGAGCGAATCGATGAACCCCAGGTGTGAAGCGATGATTGCAAGCGCTTCGGTAATGCTCTCGCCCGCTGGCACCTCCTCAAGCGCGCAGGAGCGCAGAGCCCGGTCAAGGCTACGCAGGTCGGGCAAACCATAATCGAGCCATGTCTGCTGGCCTTTTAATTCTTGAACACAGGGCATTACCGATAGCGCCGACTACCTGACTCGTGGGCCCGCGAGTCTATTATCAGAGGAAAAAATCAGCGCAGCCGGTGCATTGCAAAGAATTTCCTGCGGCGTGGATACCGAGCATCTGCCTGAAGCAGAGTACTGATGACCACTCGTCGGCCAAGACGCCCCGCATGCTCGACCCGATTCAAACGCCTATCGCAGCCATCGGGCACCTAACTTGCCCGCCAGCCCGAATTGGGCGTTTTTTTTGCAGCGTGGGGCGGGCATACTAGGCCGTCCCTTTCCCTGGTGTCGCCCGCCTCTATGCTTCGCGCCTTGATTACCCTTGCTCTTGTCTGCGTGCTCCAACCGGCCCTGGCCGACGAGCGTGCGCAAACCCAACAACAGTTGGACGCTACGCGTCAGGACATTACCGAGCTGAAGAAACTGCTCGGCAAGCTCCAGGAAGAAAAATCCGGGGTGCAGAAAGACCTGCGCGGCACGGAAACCGAAATGGGCAAGCTGGAGAAGCAGGTCCAGGAGCTGCAAAAAGAACTAAAGAAGAGCGAGTCGGAACTGGAGCGACTCGACGGTGAGAAAAAAAAACTCCAGAGCGCGCGCGTTGAACAGCAACGCCTGATCGCGATCCAGGCCCGTGCCGCCTACCAGAACGGCCGCCAGGAATACCTCAAGCTGCTGCTCAACCAGCAGAACCCGGAAAAATTCGCCCGCACCCTGACCTACTACGACTACCTGAGCACCGCGCGGCTGGAGCAGCTCAAGAGTTTCAACGAGACCCTGCGCCAGTTGGCCAACGTCGAGCAGGAAATCGCCGACCAGCAAAGCCAACTGCTGGCCCAAAAAAGCAGCCTGGACACCCAGCGCGACGAACTGGACAAGGTACGCAAGGAGCGTCAGCAGGCCCTGGCCAAGCTCAACAGCGACGTAAAAGCCCGTGATGCCAAGTTGCAGGCGCGGCAACAGGACCAGGCCGATCTGGCCAAAGTGTTGAAAACCATCGAGGAAACCCTGGCGCGCCAGGCCCGCGAGGCGGAGCAGGCGCGGCAAAAAGCGCTGATCGCCCAGCAGGAAGCAGAAAAAAAGCGCCAGCGTGAAGCCGAGGCGCTCGCCAGCGACGCCCCGCGTAAACCGGCGCGTGCAGCACCTGGCCCCCTGGTTTCCAGCGCCGGCGAGTCGTTTGGCGGGCCTTTTGCTACTGCCCGCGGCAAACTTCCATGGCCAGTTAATGGTCGACTACTGGCACGCTTTGGTGAAACCCGTGGTGATGACACCCGTACCAAGTGGGACGGCGTGATGATCAGCGCCTCTGCGGGCAGCCAGGTGCATGCCGTGCACGGCGGGCGCGTGGTGTTTGCCGATTGGCTGCGCGGCGCCGGTTTATTGGTGATTCTTGACCACGGTAATGGCTATTTGAGCCTTTACGGCCACAATCAAACGTTGCTCAAGGCCGCAGGTGATGTTGTAAAAGCCGGTGAATCCATCTCCACTGTCGGTAACAGTGGTGGCCAGGACACCCCGGCGCTGTACTTCGCTATTCGTCAGCAGGGCCGCCCGAGCGACCCTGCACAATGGTGTCGCGCCCAAGGATAGGCCGCACCTACATTAGGAGTTCGTTCGACATGCTGCATTTGTCCCGCCTCACTTCGCTGGCCCTGACGATCGCCCTGGTGATCGGCGCGCCTTTGGCATTCGCCGACCAGACCGCGCCATCAGCCACGGCCGCGACCACCAAGGCACCGCTGCCCCTGGACGAATTGCGCACCTTCGCCGAGGTCATGGACCGGATCAAGGCAGCCTATGTCGAACCTGTGGACGACAAGACCCTGCTGGAAAACGCCATCAAAGGCATGCTCAGCAACCTCGACCCGCACTCTGCCTACCTGGGCCCGGAAGATTTCGCCGAGTTGCAGGAAAGCACCAGCGGCGAATTCGGCGGCCTGGGCATTGAGGTCGGTGCCGAGGACGGCATCATCAAGGTGGTGTCGCCAATCGACGACACCCCGGCGTCCAAGGCCGGCATCCAGGCCGGCGACCTGATCGTCAAGATCAACGGCCAGCCGACCCGTGGCCAGACCATGACCGAAGCCGTCGACAAGATGCGCGGCAAGGTCGGCCAGAAAATCACCCTGACCCTGGTGCGCGACGGCGGCAGCCCGTTTGACGTGACCCTGACCCGCGCCACCATCGTGGTCAAGAGTGTGAAGAGCCAGTTGCTGGAGTCGGGCTACGGCTATATCCGCATCACCCAGTTCCAGGTCAAGACCGGCGACGAAGTGGCCAAGGCCCTGGCCAAGCTGCGCAAGGACAACGGCAAGAAGCTCAACGGCATCGTCCTGGACCTGCGCAACAACCCCGGCGGCGTGCTGCAATCGGCGGTGGAAGTGGTCGACCACTTCATCACCAAGGGCTTGATTGTCTACACCAAGGGCCGCATCGCCAACTCCGAACTGCGCTTCTCGGCCACCGGCCACGACCTCAGCGAAAACGTGCCGCTGGCCGTGCTGATCAACGGCGGCAGCGCCTCGGCCTCGGAAATCGTCGCCGGCGCCCTGCAAGACCAGAAACGCGGGGTACTGATGGGCACCACCAGCTTCGGCAAAGGCTCGGTGCAAACCGTGCTGCCGCTGAACAACGAGCGCGCGCTGAAGATCACCACGGCGCTGTACTACACGCCTAATGGTCGTTCGATCCAGGCCCAGGGCATCGTGCCGGATATCGAGGTACGCCGGGCCAAGATCACCAACGAGAGCGACAACGAGTACTTCAAGGAAGCCGACCTGCAAGGTCACCTGGGCAATGGCAACGGCGGCGCCGACCAGCCGACCGGCAGCGGCCCGAAAGCCAAGCCGATGCCGCAGGACGACGATTACCAGCTGGCCCAGGCGTTGAGCCTGCTCAAGGGCTTGAGCATTACGCGCAATCGTTGATATGCGTTTTGCCCTGATCATCGCGGTGCTGTGCAGCCTGGCAGGGGTCGCCCAAGCGACCCCTGCCGATAAGCCTCACAAAGCCTACCTGACCCTGATCATCGACGACCTTGGGCAAAACCTGCCCCGGGATCGTCGTGTGCTGGCCCTGCCCGGCCCAGTGACAGCAGCGATCATGCCCGACACGCCCCACGCCGCCGAATTCGCCCGCGAGGCCCACCGCGCCGGCAAGATCGTGATCCTGCACATGCCTATGGATCCGGCCACCGGCCCATTCGCCTGGCACCCCGAGCTGCCTGTCGAAGAACTGGGCAAGCGCCTGGATGCGGCGTTCAAGGCCGTGCCCTACACCGCCGGGGTCAACAACCATATGGGCAGCCGCATGACCGCCGAGCCTGGCGCCATGGCGTGGTTGATGGGCGAGTTGCAGCGTCGGCACAAATTCTTCGTCGACAGCCGCACCAGCGCCAAGACCGTGGCCGCCGCCGAGGCACAGAAAATCAACCTGGCCCATGTCTCACGGGATGTGTTCCTCGATGATGAACGTACCGAAGCAGCCATCACCACGCAGCTGCAGACCGCGATAAAGCTGGCGCACAAACAGGGTTCGGCGGTGATGATCGGCCACCCTTACCCACAGACCCTGGCGGTGTTGGAGCGCGAGCTGCCCAAGCTCAAGGCCCAGGGCGTCGAGTGGATTGATCTCAAGCTGATGATCAGTGTGCGCAGCAACCGGGCCATGGCTGGGCACGGCAAGGATGGGGTTTACCGCTGAAACCTACAGGTAGCGCGCCATGATCTGGTCCACAACGCCGTCCTGGCGTAGCTGATCAAGCGCAGCCTGCAACTTGGCCACGACCTCATCCGACACCTCCGTGTTCAGCGCCAGATACAACTGCGCGCTGTTGAAACGCAGCACCGTCTTGAGCCCGGAAACCCCCACCTGGCGCGCCAGATAGCGCCCGGCAGGGTCGCCAGTGGCCCAGAGGTCGATCTGCCCGTCCATGAGCTTTTGCGCATTGTCCTGGTCACGCAGCACGATGGTCGGCTTGAGACCGCGTTTTTCCAGGGTCTGGGCAATGGCATCGCCTTTATAGGCACCGATCTTGTAGCTACGGGCTTGCTCAAGGTCAGTCAGTTGGATCTTGCTGTCGGCCTTGGCCAGTAGCACCCAGTCATCCGGGCCGATGGGGCCGACCCATTTGAACAGGGCTTCGCGCTCCGGCAGCCGCGCCATGACGAACACACCATAGCCTGGCTTTTCCAGGGCGAGTTTATAGATCCGCTCCCAGGGGAAGCGCAGCGTGAGGTTGTAGGAAATGCCGGCCTGCTTGAAGGTCTCGCGCACGATGTCCACGGCGATGCCTTCGATGTTCTCGTCCCTGGCGAAGTTCTTGCCGTTTTTCGCCATGTTGTAGGGCGGAAAGTTTTCCGTCAGCAGCACCAGGGAGGTGCCGGAAGGCTCGGCGGCGTTGGCCGAGCCCGCCAACAGAATGGAAGAACTGGCGAGGGCAAGCAGCAGGTCTTTGAGCATGTAGGGTTACCGGAATCCATGGCAGGCCCAAGAGTGCCGCGAGCCTGCCATGGTGTCCAGTGGCGTTTAGCGTACGACGATGCCGCGTGCAGCCATGTAGGCCTTGGCCTCGGGAACGGTGTATTCGCCAAAGTGGAAAATACTCGCGGCCAACACCGCGCTGGCGTGGCCTTCGATAACGCCGTCGGCCAGGTGTTGCAGGTTGCCCACGCCACCGGACGCAATCACCGGAATACCCAACGCATCGCTGATAGCGCGGGTCACCCCCAGGTCGAAGCCGTTTTTCATGCCGTCCTGGTCCATGCTGGTCAGCAGGATCTCACCGGCGCCCAGGCCTTCCATCTTCATCGCCCACTCCACCGCATCCAGGCCGGTAGGCTTGCGCCCGCCATGGGTGAAGATCTCCCAGCGCGGGGTTTCCCCGGGCCCTGAGACTTTCTTGGCGTCGATGGCCACCACGATGCATTGCGAACCGAAGTGCTGCGCCGCTTCGCCGACAAACTCCGGGTTGAACACCGCCGCGGTGTTGATCGAGACCTTGTCTGCACCGGCATTGAGCAGGTTGCGGATGTCTTGCACGGTGCGCACGCCACCGCCCACGGTCAGCGGGATAAACACCTGGCTGGCCATGCGCTCCACGGTATGCAGCGTGGTATCGCGGCCGTCGACGCTGGCGGTGATGTCGAGAAAGGTAATCTCGTCGGCACCCTGCTCGTCGTAGCGACGGGCAATTTCTACCGGGTCGCCGGCATCACGGATGTTCTCGAACTTGACGCCCTTGACCACCCGACCGTTGTCGACGTCCAGGCAAGGGATGATGCGTTTGGCCAGCGCCATGGTCAGTCCTCAGCCGTTGTAGGCATCGCAGTAAGCCTGGGCTTGCGCAACGTCCAGGGTGCCTTCGTAGATCGCGCGGCCGGTAATGGCGCCGATGATCCCCGGCGCCTTGGCGTCCAGCAGCGATTTGATATCGCCCAGGTTGTGGATACCGCCGGAAGCGATCACCGGGATTTTGGTGGCGGCCGCCAGCGCAGCGGTGAAGGGTACGTTGCAGCCCTGCATCATGCCGTCTTTGGCGATATCGGTATAAACGATGGCGGACACGCCGTCGGCCTCGAACTGCTTGGCCAGGTCGATCACCTGCACGGTGCTGATTTGCGCCCAGCCATCGGTGGCGACAAAACCATCCTTGGCGTCCAGGCCCACGATGACCTTGCCCGGGAACGCGCGGCAGGCCTCGGCGACAAAAGCCGGGTCTTTCACGGCCTTGGTGCCGATGATCACGTAGCTCACGCCCGCCTTGACGTAGTGCTCGATGGTTTCCAGGGAACGGATACCGCCGCCGATCTGGATCGGCAGGTTCGGGTAGCGCTTGGCGATGGCGGTGACCACTTCGCCATTGACCGGCTGGCCTTCAAAGGCGCCGTTCAAGTCCACCAGATGCAGGCGACGGCAGCCGCCCTCCACCCACTTGGCAGCCATGCTCACCGGGTCATCGGAAAACACTGTGGAATCTTCCATGCGGCCCTGGCGCAGACGTACGCAAGCGCCGTCCTTGAGATCGATAGCGGGGATAATCAGCATCTGGCAAACCTTATTCGATATTCAGCATTGCTCGGAAAATCAGGGTTTTTCGAGCGCCCACAAGTCGCTTTCGATGCTCTCGAACCTTTCTTTAAGGTGCGTCTGCACATCGAAAATCGCCCTGTTGTAATAGTGCGGAGCAATTTCAGTGGTGAACAGTTCGAGGATCTCAGCCACCTCGAACGACCCGAGCTTGAGCTCGAAGCGGTCTTCCATGAAGCGCTTGACCTTGTCGGTCGCCTCACTCTCCTGCTGGGGAGTGAGATTGAGGATCGGCGGCTTGATCTTCTTGGCCATTACCAGCGCCCGTCCCAACTGGCGAAGTTCTGCAGCAACTGCAAGCCATGGGTATGGCTCTTCTCCGGGTGGAACTGCACGGCAAAGCGCGAACCTTCGGCCAGCGCTGCGGCAAAGTCGACGCCATAGTGCCCGCCACCCACCACCTGGCGCGGGTTACCGGCGGCAATGTAGTAGCTGTGCACGAAGTAGAAACGCGCCATGTCCGGGATGTCGTGCCACAGCGGGTGGTCGACGGTGCGGCGCACTTCGTTCCAGCCCATGTGCGGGACTTTCAGGTGTGCGCCGTCTTCGTGCAGGTCCTTGCCGAAGAACTTCACCTCCCCCGGGAACAGGCCGATGCAGTCGACGCCGCCGTTTTCTTCACTGCGGTCGAGCAAGGCTTGCATGCCCACGCAGATTCCGAGGAACGGCCGGTCCTGGCTGACTTCGCGCACCAGGCTGTCAAAGCCCAGGCAGCGGATTTCAGCCATGCAGTCGCGAATCGCGCCCACACCGGGAAACACCACCCGGTCGGCTTCGCGGATCACCTGTGCGTCGCTGGTGATCAGCACCTTGCCGGCGCCTACGTGTTCGAGGGCCTTGGCCACCGAATGCAGGTTGCCCATGCCGTAATCGATAACCGCGACCGTCTGCATTACAGAACGCCCTTGGTCGAAGGCATTTGCCCGGCCATGCGGTCATCCAGTTCCACGGCCATGCGCAGGGCGCGGCCGAAAGCCTTGAACACGGTTTCGATCTGGTGGTGGGTGTTGGTGCCACGCAGGTTGTCGATGTGCAGGCTGACCAGGGCGTGGTTGACGAAGCCCTGGAAGAATTCCTGGAACAGGTCCACGTCAAAGCCGCCCACGGTGGCACGAGTGTACGGCACATGCATCTGCAGGCCTGGGCGGCCGGAGAAGTCGATGACTACACGCGATAGCGCCTCGTCCAGCGGGACATAGGCATGGCCATAACGGCGGATGCCTTTTTTGTCGCCGATGGCCTTGGCAAACGCCTGGCCGAGGGTGATACCGACATCCTCCACGGTATGGTGGTCGTCGATATGCAGGTCACCCTTGCTGACGATATCCAGGTCGATCAGCCCATGACGGGCGATTTGATCCAGCATGTGCTCAAGAAAAGGAACACCGATATCAAATCGGGCCTTTCCGGTGCCATCCAGGTTGATCGAGGCTTTGATCTGGGTTTCCAGAGTGTCGCGCTCGACGGACGCCTTACGTTCGGCCATCACCAGCTCCGCAAAATCATTGGGCGAAAAAGGTGGCCATTATAGGGGCTGCGGGCGCTAAACAGAAACATCGAAGGGGATAAGACTGACGGCCTGTCGGGCATAGACATGTCCATACAACCGCAAAGATCGTTCCCACGCAGAGCGTGGGAACGATCAATTCAAGTGTGGGAGCTGGCTTGCCTGCGATGCAGACGCCGAAGTACTACAGACACACCGAGGTGATTCTATCGCGGGCAAGCCCGGCTCCCACAGGAACCGGGCCCACATGGGTCATGCGGTGTTAGTGGAACAACACTGCCGTCTTCTGCAACGTCACCCACACACCCCACGCCAGCGGAATCCCCACCACCAGCCAGGCGGCAATGGCCAATGGCACGGTGCCGGACGCGGCTTTCCACTCCAGGGAAGTGCTGGCATCGGCGCCCTTGTCATGGCCCAGGGCCTGTTCGGCCGCCAGTTCCGCGTCGGTCATGAAGTACTTATCGGCCACCGGGCGCACCAGCAGGTTGCAGATAAAGCCCAGCACCAGCAGGCCGGCGAGGATATACAAGGTGATGTCATAGGCCGCGGCGCGGTCGACGCCGATGCTCAACTGATACTCGCGCAGGTAGTTCACCAGCACCGGGCCCAGTACGCCGGCTGCCGCCCATGCGGTGAGCAGGCGACCGTGGATCGCGCCGACCATTTGCGTACCGAACAGGTCCGCCAGGTAGGCCGGCACAGTCGCGAAGCCACCGCCGTACATCGACAGGATGATGCAGAACGCCGCCACGAACAGCGAGACGTTGCCCAGGTGGCCGAGGTTCGGGATCAGCGCATACAGGGCAAAACCCAGGGCGAAGAACACGAAATAGGTGTTCTTGCGGCCCAGGTAGTCGGAAAACGAGGCCCAGAAGAACCGCCCACCAATGTTGAACAGGCTCAACAACCCGGTGAAACCCGCCGCAATGGCCGCGATGGAGGCCAGTTGCCCGGCATCCAGTTGGCCAAATGGCACATCCACGCCCAGCAATTTGCCGCCAAACACTTCCTGCAACAATGGCGACGCCATGCCCAGGATGCCGATACCGGCCGACACGTTCAGACACAGCACCAGCCACACCAGGCGAAATTGCGGGGTTTTCCAGGCCACGTTCACGTGGACGTGACGGTGGGTGATCATCGCGTTGCTGGCTTTTTTCGCCGGTGCGGTCCAGCCCTCAGGCTTCCAGCCGGTCGGCGGCACGCGGTAGGACAAGGCACCGCCGATCATGAACACGAAGTAGATCGCGGCCATCACCAAAAAGCTCTGCCACACCCCCACGCCGGCCGGCGAGGCAAAGTGGCCCATCAGCGCCGCCGCCAGGGGCGCGCCGACCATCGCACCACCGCCAAAGCCCATGATCGCCATGCCGGTGGCCATGCCGCGCTTGTCCGGGAACCATTTGATCAGGGTCGAGACCGGCGAAATATAACCCAGGCCCAGGCCGATACCGCCGATGACCCCGGAGCCGAGCCACATCAGCCAGATCTGGTGGGTATAAATCCCCAACGCCGAAATCAGCAGGCCACCACACCAGCACAGGGCCGAGACCACACCGGCCTTGCGCGGCCCGGCATGTTCCAGCCAGCCGCCCCAGATCGCCGCCGAGCAGCCCAGGAAGATGAAGAACAGGGTGTAGATCCAGCCCAGCATGGAGATCGGCCAGTCGCAGGACGACGAGAAGACCTGGGCGATAAAGCTCATGTCCGGTGCACAGGCCACCGGCGCGGTGACACCCAGCGCCTTGGACAGTGGCAGCCAGAACACCGAAAAGCCGTAGGCCATGCCGATGCACAAGTGGATGGCCAAGGCGGCCGGCGGAACCAGCCAGCGGTTGAACCCGGGCTTGGCGATGATGCGCTCCTTGGACAGGAACGCAGGCTGCGCAGCAGAGATGCCCGCCGCAGTGCTAGTGTTCATTGGTGTTTCCCCCAGTTATTAGTCTGTGTTCGCCAGGCGCTCTCCTCCTCGGCCTTTGCACGCAATGCGTGGCCGTTTTGTTGAGTTAAAGCTCCCTGTAGGCGCGACGTTTCGTCGCAGAAGGCGGGCGAACGCGCAAAGATTAGCACTTGGCGCGGCGAGAAAAACCAAACTGACACTACCTTTTTCGGCTCATCTGTTTTGTTTGACACTATGTAACGATGCGTAAACAGCCATGGGCCTGGCGGCGTTATACTCTGCGGCTAAATTTTAAAATCGACATACAAGGACTCGCCCATGAAAGCGTTCGGCAAAATCCTGGGTCTGGTACTCCTCGGGCTGTTGCTGATCATTGTGGCTCTGGGCTTTGCCCTGACCCACCTCTTCGATCCCAACGACTACAAAGAAGAGATTCGCCAGATTGCCCGCGACAAGGCCCACATCGAGCTGACGCTCAATGGCGATATCGGCTGGAGCCTGTTCCCCTGGCTGGGCCTGGAGCTGCATGAAGCCAGCGTGGCCACCCTGAGCAACCCTGCCCAACCGTTTGCCGACCTGCAGATGCTCGGCCTGTCGGTGCGCGTGCTGCCGCTGCTGCGCCGCGAGGTGCAGATGAGCGATGTACGCGTCGAAGGCCTGAACCTGCGCCTGAGCCGTGACAAGCAAGGCCACGGCAACTGGGAAGATATCGGCAAGGCACCGCCCGTTGCGGCCACCGGCACCCCCGAGGCACCCGCGACGAGCGCGCCAACCACGGCGCCAGCGCCAGAGAAGCCGGCCCAGCCGATCCGCCTGGATATCGACAGCCTGACGGTCAACAACGCCCGTATCGAGTACAACGACGAGCAGACCGGCAAGCAATTCAGCGCCGAAAGCATCCAACTGAGCACCGGCGCCGTGCATGAAGGCGCGAGCATTCCGGTCAAGCTCACCGCATTTTTCGGCAGCAACCAGCCGGTGATGCGGGTCAAGAGCGAGCTCAACGGCGAGCTGCGTTTTGACCGCGCCCTCAAGCGCTACCAGTTTGAAGACATGAAATTCTCCGGCGAAGCCACTGGCGAGCCACTGCAAGGCAAGACCGTGACCTTTGCCACCCAGGGCCAGTTGCTGGTGGACCTGTCGGCGAACATTGCCGAGTGGACCGGCCTCAAGCTCTCGCTCAACCAACTGCGGGCATTGGGCGAACTGAAGGTCAACGACCTGGATAAAACCCCGCAGATCAGCGGCGCCCTGTCGATTGCCCAGTTCGACCTGGCCAAGTTCCTCGACAGCGTCGGCCAGCCCCTGCCGGCCATGGCCCCAGGGAGCCTGGGCAAGGTCGAACTGGTCAGCCGTCTGCAAGGCACGCCGTCGAGCCTGGCCCTGGAAGACCTCAACCTGAAACTCGATGGCAGCACCTTTACCGGGCGCCTGGCGGTGGAAGACTTTGCCAAGCAAGCCCTGCGCGTGCAGTTGAAGGCCGACACGTTCAATGCCGACCACTACCTGCCCGCCAAGTCCGAGGCCGCCAACAGCGCCGCCGTCGCGCGCCAGGCCCAAGTGCAGAGCAGCGAAGCCGGGGCCATGGCCGCCGGTGGCACCACGCCGTTGCCGGATGCGCCGACCCAAGGCGCCTGGAGCACCGACAAACTGCTGCCCCTGGCGCGCCTGCGCAGCCTGGACGTGATTGCCGACCTGTCCTTCGGCCAACTGACCCTGAGCCAGTTGCCTATCGAGAATGCAGCCCTCAAGGCCTCCGGCCAGGGTGGCCAGCTCAAGCTCGACACCTTGAGCGGCGGCCTCTACAACGGCACGTTCCAGGCCAGCGGCAGCCTCGACGCCCGCGAAGATGTGCCGGTGCTGGCGTTGCAGACCAAAATCAAGCAAGTGCCGGTCGAACGCATCCTGCAGGCCCAGGGGCAGACCCCGCCGGTCAAGGGCCAAATCACCCTCGACAGCAACCTGACCGGGCGCGGCAACAGCCAGAAAGCCCTGGTCGACAGCCTCAACGGCACCGCCAGCTTCGTCATCAACAATGGCGTGCTGCTCAATGCCAACCTTGAGCAACAGCTGTGCACCGGCATTGCCCTGCTCAACCGCAAGACGCTCGCCACCACGCCACGCAGCAAGGACACACCGTTCCAGGAACTCAAGGGCAACCTGACCTTGCGCAACGGCGTGGCCAGCAACCCGGACCTGAAAGTGCGCATCCCCGGCCTGACCGTCAACGGCAATGGCGACGTGGACCTGCGCGTGCTGGGCATGGACTACCGCGTGGGCATCATCGTCGAAGGCGACAAGCGCGACATGCCGGACCCGGCCTGCCAGGTCGGCTCGAACTTCCAGGGCATCGAAGTGCCGCTGCGCTGCCGTGGCCCGCTGGAACTGGGCGCCAAGGCCTGCCGCCTGGACAAGGACGGCCTGGGCCAGGTGGCCGCCAAGATGGCGGGCAACAAGCTCAGCGAGAAAATTGAAGAGAAGCTCGACAAGGTCAACCCCAAGCTCAAAGACGCCCTCAAAGGTTTGTTCAACCGATGAAAAACGAACAATTTTCAGCGGCCGTATTGGACTGGTACGACCGCCACGGTCGCCATGACCTGCCCTGGCAACAGGGCATCACCCCGTATCGGGTGTGGGTCTCGGAAATCATGCTGCAACAGACCCAGGTCAGCACCGTGCTCAACTACTTCGACCGCTTCATGGCCTCGCTGCCAACGGTCGAGGCCCTGGCGGCCGCGCCGGAAGATGAAGTGCTGCACTTGTGGACCGGGCTGGGCTACTACACCCGGGCGCGCAACCTGCAGAAGACCGCCAAGATCGTGGTTGCCCAATACGGTGGCGAATTCCCGCGCGACGTCGAGAAACTCACCGAACTGCCGGGCATCGGCCTGTCCACCGCCGGCGCCATCGCCAGCCTGAGCATGGGCCTGCGCGCGCCGATCCTCGACGGTAACGTCAAGCGCGTGCTGGCACGCTTCACCGCCCAGGAAGGCTATCCGGGCGAGCCCAAGGTGGCCAAGCAGCTGTGGGCCACCGCCGAGCGCTTTACCCCGCAGACCCGCGTCAATGCCTACACCCAGGCCATGATGGACATGGGCGCCACCCTCTGCACCCGCAGCAAGCCCAGTTGCCTGCTGTGCCCCCTGGAGAAGGGCTGCGAGGCGCACATGCTGGGCCTGGAAACCCGCTACCCGATCCCCAAACCACGCAAGTCCATCCCGCAAAAGCGCACGCTGATGCCCTTGCTGGCCAACCAGGAGGGCGCGATCCTGCTTTACCGGCGCCCCTCCACGGGCCTGTGGGGCGGGCTGTGGAGCCTGCCGGAGCTGGACGACCTGGACGACCTGGAACACCTGGCCAACCAGCACTCGCTGGCGCTGGGCAAACACCAGGAACTGCCGGGGCTGGTGCACACCTTCAGCCACTTCCAGCTGGCGATCGAACCCTGGCTGGTGCAGGTCGAGGAATCGGCCCATCACGTGGCCGAGGCCGACTGGCTCTGGTATAACCTCGCCACCCCGCCGCGCCTGGGCCTTGCCGCCCCGGTGAAAAAACTGTTGAAGCGCGCGGCCGACGTATTGAACGCAGGAGTTTCGTCATGACCCGCACCATCATCTGCCGCAAGTACCACGAAGAACTGCCCGCCCTGGAACGCGCCCCATTCCCGGGCGCCAAGGGCCAGGACATTTTCGACCACGTTTCCGCCAAGGCCTGGGCCGACTGGCAGAAGCACCAGACCCTGCTGATCAACGAAAAACGCCTGAACATGATGAACGCCGAAGACCGCAAATATCTGCAGGGCGAGATGGACAAGTACTTTTCCGGCGAGGATTACGCCAAGGCCGACGGCTACGTGCCGCCTGCTCAATAATTGAGCAAAAACCGGGGTTGGCACGTAAGCGACGGTAATAATTAAATATTTTTTGAAAACTTGCTTGACGACCCCCTGAAAAACCCGTTTAATGCGCCCCGTTGCCCAGATAGCTCAGTCGGTAGAGCAGGGGATTGAAAATCCCCGTGTCGGCGGTTCGATTCCGTCTCTGGGCACCACTAATACCGAAAAACCCCAAGTGAAGATGATTCCTTGGGGTTTTTTATTGCCTGCGATTTAATGGCTACAGGCTTGAGGGTTGTTTATCACGAGGCTCCCTCGTTTAGCCTTTACTCAATTTTCAGTTGCAAGGTAATGACCTCATGACCCGGTACTTGTTCTGCGTACTCTGCCTGCTGACCACGCTGCTCAGCGGATGCGCCACGCAAATGGACGTGGCGATCAATGCCACACCTGACCCGGACTATCGCTTTGACCGCCAGGCAACGGTGCTGGTGACGTCGGTCGGTGGCAATGACGAGCGTGCGCTCAATGCCCGCTACTACCTGCGCGATATGGTCAGCGCCATGAAAGACCAGGGCTTTCGCGAGGTCTATACCGACGTGACCCTCCCCAAGAATCGACCACCGAAAATGACCGTCACCCTCGATATCGACAGCCGTCGGGAGACTTACCGCTACACCGCCACCGACTATGGACAGGTGCCAACCAGCACTTCCACGGTGTGCAAGAACAACAAGAAAAAAAGCGACCAGATGATCTGCACCAGCACGCCCAACACCACCTATGGCCCGGTGGGCAGCTCGGAGCGTACCGGCTACACCACCCTCACCACCTTCACCGCCACCGCCCGGGATGAAGCGAGTAAACGTGCGGTGTACCTGCTGCGTGTCACGTCCTATAACGATGACTGCCAGGCCGCCAAGGTCGAAGCCTTTGTGGTGCAGCAGGGCCTGCAAAACCTGAACTTCCAGGACCGTGTGCAGCGCAACTACAGCGTCACGATGCCCGAGGGTTACCGCTGCAAATAGTTCGTCAACCCACGACAGCCAGCCTTGGTTGCCCCCTCCCCGCACAAGGCGATCCCATCAGGTCGCCCGCATCAAATCCTCCCGCAAAAGCCAGGCTCGACTGACACCTACAGTTGCTAATAACAATTATTATCATTTAAGCTTGCGCGCAAAATCCTCCCCTGCCCCACTAAAAATAATCAAGGAGCTGCGATGCCCTCTGCACGCGAGCCAGGTTCATGGTTGAAGGCATTCGGCCTGGCCCCCTTCGGATTCGCTTCGATGCTTGCCCCCGTCGCCGTCGCGGCCGAGGAAAAAGGCCAGCTCGAACTGCCCAGCCAAAGCATTACGGCAACAGCCTCAGAAGAAACGGCCGATGGCCCGATCACCGGCTATGTTGCCAAGCGCAGCACAACAGGGGCCAAGACCGACACACCCATCACTGAGATCCCTCAGTCGATTTCCGTTATCAGCGCTGACCGTATGCGCGATCAGGGCGCACTGACCGTGCAAGACGCATTGCGTTATGTTTCTGGGGTGCGGGCCGAGACCTTCGGGCTGGATAGCCGGGGAGACTGGTCGAAAGTGCGAGGCAGCTCGCCGGCCCTGTTCCTTGATGGTTTACAGCAGAGCTTCGGCACTTACACCAACGTACGCACCGATCCCTTCACCCTGGAACGCCTTGAAGTGCTCAAGGGCCCTGCGTCGATGCTGTATGGGCAAAGCCCGGTGGGGGGCCTGATCAACCAGGTCAGCAAACGCCCCAAAACCGAACAGCACACCGAACTGCAACTGCAATACGGCAATTACAACCGCAAGCAGGTCGCCGTGGACACCACCGGCCCCCTGAACCCACAAGGCACGCTGTTGTACCGGCTGGTGGCGATCCAGCGCGACAGTGATACTCAGGTTGATCATGTCAAAGATAACCGGCAGGTCCTGATGCCATCGCTGACCTGGCGCCCCAACGACGATATCGACTGGACCATCCTGGCCAACATCCAGCGTGATGACAGCGGCTCCACCACACAGTTCTTCCCACACACAGGCACCGTCTGGAATGCGCCCTATGGCCGGATCCACAGCAACCGTTTCGCCAGCGAGCCCGGCTTTGACGAATACGACAGTGACCAGACAGCCCTGACGTCGCAATTCTCGTGGCACCTGAACGATACGTGGACGCTGCGCCAAAACCTGCGCTGGCAGAAAAGCAAAGTCAGCTACCAATCGATTTACTCGGCATTCGCCAAAAAACCACTGTTCAAGCCCGATAACCAGACCCTCGACCGCGTCTATTACGTTTCCAAACCTGAGGTCAAAGTGTGGGTCGCCGACCAGAACGCCGAGGCCCGGTTTGACACTGGCCCGCTCCAACACACCCTGCTGCTGGGGGGCGACTACCAACATGCTGTCATCAACCAGGACAGTGCCAGCGGCCCGGCAACACCACTGAACGTGTACGACCCGGTGTATGGCACCTTTGATCCCTCGGTCATTCGCCTCACCGCCAGCCCGGAACAACGGGTTATGCAACAAGGGCTGTATGCCCAGGACCAGATCAAATACGAACAGTGGTTGCTGACCCTGGGCCTGCGCAAGGATTGGGCCGCCAGCCAGGCCCAGGGCAGTGCCCGGCAAAAGGACGACAAAGTGACCGGCCGCGCGGGCCTGACCTACTTGTTCGACAACGGCATAGCACCCTACTTGAGCTACAGCGAATCATTCCAGCCGCAAGTCGGCCTCAACCGACGAACACTGGAACCCTACGTGCCGCTCAAGGGCAAACAGTGGGAGCTGGGCGTGAAATACCAGCCCGTTGGCAGCAACAGTCTCTACACCGCAGCGGTATATGACATACGCGAGCAGAACCGCCGCATGCCCGACCCCCTGGATGCAATGAACACCCTGCAAAGTGGTGAAACCCGCGCCCGTGGCCTGGAGCTCGAAGCCCTGGTAGCGGTCACGCCCGACTGGGACCTGATTGGCACCTACAGCTACACCGACACCACCGTCATCAAGGGCTCACCCGCCGAACAAGGCAAACGCCTGGCCAGCGTTCCCGAGAACATGGCCTCGGTATGGAGCCAACACCGGTTCAGCATCGGCGATATATCCGGGTTCAGTGTCGGTGCAGGCGTTCGCTATGTAGGAACAAGCTGGGATGGCGCCGACCGCCTGAAAACCCCATCTACTACCCTGGTGGATGCCATGCTCGGCTACCGTTACCAAAACTGGAACCTGACCCTCAACGCGACCAATCTTGAAGACAAGACCTACTACACGACATGCCTGGCGCGAGGCGACTGCTTCATCGGCAACCGCCGTACGCTTGTCGGTACCCTGGCCTACAACTTTTGACCGAGTGGTAAAACGGATCACGGCACCCGGAACACCAGCAATGGGTTGTCATTGAGACGCCCATTGAACACGGGCGTCAGATGCTCCAGCGGTGTTCCCCGCAGTAATTCGGTTTCTTTGCGCGCCACAATGACCCAGGACGAACGCGGCAGTGCGTTCAGGCGCGCAAGGTCGTCACGCCCGACAAACAGCGGCTGCTCGTCATGATCCAGGTTCATGATGTAGCGGATGGCCCAGGTGTCCTTGCCGAGGTTGAGAAACACCAGCGGCCCGGAGCGCTCGGCGCGCAGGGCTTCCACCGCGCCAACAAAGTTTTTGGTGTCAAATTGCAGATCCTTGGCCGGCTCCACGACTGTCACCAGCACCAGCCATTGGGTGGCCAACGCGATCAGGCTAAGCACCACCAATCGCGGCCCAACACGGCCGCGCATACGACGCCATGCAGCCACCGCCGCCAGTTGCAGGACGATCAGCAGCGCAATCAATCCCGGCACTGAAACATCAGGCCAGTAACCGTGCTTGCTCCACAGCTGCCGGCAGACCAAGACCACGACAACCCCCAGCAGCGGCAGGATCGCCACCAGCCACTCATACCCCCGCCGCACGCCAAGCAACCAGCCGCGGGCCTGCAGCAGCCCATAGGCCGCCACAGCGGCAAACATCGGGACCATGGGCACGATGTAGTAGGCACGCTTGAAGTTCGGCACCGACAGCCCCAGCAGGATCATCAAGCCACAACCGCCCAGGCGCAGCATCAACTGCACATCGGCATCCTCATTGCGCGCCGACCAGGTGTGGCGCAGGGCAATCAACGTCGCCAGCGCCAGCGGGATCACCGGGAAATAACGGTACAAGCTCAGCTTGAAGTAAAAGTAGAACGGCTCGCCGCTTTCATCGAGGCGGCCGGCCACCTGCATCTTCATCACCTCGTCGGCAAACCCATCGCCACCGCTGATCCGCGCCAGCTTCAACAGCACCCACCAACAGGCAAGGAGCAGGACCAGGCCGATCACACCGTGGGCCATCACCTTTTTCAGCAGGCCAATCTTCTCTTCCCGCGAGCGGGCAGGCCCCAGCGCCCAGTACACACAGGCAACCCCACAGACTTCGATCAACCCCAAAGGGCCACGAATGGCAAACGCCGCCACGAACAAGGGAAAGATTGCGTACTGGCGCAGCCGCGAGCCCAAACGCTCGCCGGTGTGCAGCAGGTAGAAACAGCCCAGGCACAGCAGGGAGACCATCTGGTCCAGGCAGACCGAGCGCGACTTTTCCAGCAATTGCGCCGTCAAGGCCGTGAGCAATACCGTCAGCAACGCCCATGTCCGCCCCGAGGGCACCAGCAAACGGTAGACCAGGGCCATGACCCCGGCCGACGCCAGGGCGGTGGGCATGACATTGGCCAGGTCGTTGGGCGCACCGAACAATCGGGCAAAGAGCAGGCTCAAATAGGTGGCGGTGCCCGGATAGTCCGGGTAAGGCTCACCGTAGGTGGTGGGGAAGAGGCTCGCGCCGTGGCGGAACATCTCCTGCATGAACACCGCCCAGCGTCCGTCAAAGCCTTGCGGCTGTTGATCCCAGATGCCCAGCGTAAATAACAACAAGGCCACCAGGAAAACACCCAGGGCCTCCAGACGAAAACGGTTGCGGTGTTCCATGGTTTAACCTGCCAGGGCGAGGGAGATGCTGGCGTATATTGCCGGCAGCCCGGCTGAATCACGCCTGAACCGAATGCAACATTTACCTGTACACACCTGTGGCGAGCGGGCTTGCCCGCGCTGGACTGCATAGCTGTCCCATTTTTTAGGGCCGTTGCGCGACCCAACACGGGCAAGCCCGCTCGCCACAACAGACTTTTTTACGGGATTGGCTGGCAGGTATCGCGCGCCTTTGGCTGGCGATTTTGTTAGTGTCAGCCTCCAATAAAAACTGCGCACGGGTCTTCACCCCCCACCGAAAGCGCATGGATCGAGGCCAGTGATGAACCTGCCCAGCCGCCCGCACCCCGAGACATTCCACGAGCCCGCCGCCGACAACTACCCCATCGGCGGCTTCACCTGGCGCCATATCCGCACCGATATCGAGCGCCCGGTAGTCATCATCAACGCCGCCACCTCGGTGCGCTGCCGCCACTATTCGCGCTTTGCCGACTATCTGTTTGCCAATGGTCTGGACGTCATCACCTACGACTATCGCGGTATCGGCGAGTCGCGTAGTGGCTCGTTGCGTGGGTTCAGGGCCTCCTGGTCGGACTGGGGCCGGCTGGATTTCGAGGCCATCGTGCAGCGCGCGCAGCGCGAGTTTGCCGGGCAGCCCATTGATGTGGTCGGCCACAGCTTTGGCGGCTGTGCGGCCGGTCTCGGGGCGTCGGGGGCGGCCATCAGGCGCCTGGTTACCGTGGGCGCACAGTTTGCCTACTGGCGGGACTATCAAGCGAACGGGCGCTGGCGGATGCTTGCCAAGTGGCACCTAGTGATGCCACTGGTGACCGCCCTCTGCGGGTACTTCCCGGGCAAGCGCCTGGGCTGGCTGGAAGACACGCCCGCCGGGGTGGTGCGCGACTGGAGCACACCCACGCCCACCTATGAGACACGGCCCAGCGGGCGCGTCCTGGGCGAACTGCCCTTTGCCCGGGTACAGGCGCAGATCCTGGCCATCAGCCTCAGCGACGACCCGTTTGGCACGGTGACCGCCATTGAGCGCCTGCTGAATTACTTCCAGGCCAGCGAACGCACGCACTTGCGCATCGCCCCCATGGATATTGGCGAAGAAGCCGTCGGGCATTTCGCGTTTTTCCGTAGTGAATATCAGGATCGGTTGTGGCCGATTGCACTGGCGTGGCTGCAGCATGGCCAACTGGCGACCGACACACCGGGTACGCAGCTGTAGAAACCCTTGGGATTTCGCCAGACCTGCGCTTCAATACGCCACCCAGATCCTGAACCAAGGACGTGAGCCCATGGCTTCGCCAGACAAGCAGCAAAAACGTGCCCAACGGGCCAAAGCCAAGGCCAAGCAGAACCGCACCCAGCGTGCCAATGCGCCCAAGCAGGATGCGTTTGCCGGTGACGACGAGCGCATTGACCTTGAGTCGGTGGACTTGACCGAACTGTTCGTGGAAATGCGCGCGGCCGGCGAAACCAGCCAGCAGGCGCTGTGTGCGGCATTCCTGGCGCACCCGCTGCTGGCGCTGGTGCTGGAGCAGGAAGGCGAAGAAAACGCCACGGACTTTATCCTGGCGGCGCTGATCGAGTATCGGCAGTGGTCCACCGACAGCGACGATGAAGCGGCGGCGTTGGCGTGGATTGAATCGCCGCAGTTCCAGGCGGACTACGTGGCGGCATCCCAGACGCTGACCAGCGCGCAGGATTGATACAACACCAATGTGGGAGCCGGGCTTGCCCTAATGCCGATCAGTTAAGCGAGCGCAATGCTCAAAGCAGTGAAGATCAAATGTGGGAGCGGGCTTGCCCGCGATGGCGGTGGGCCAGTCAATATCGTAGTCGACTGAACCACCGCCATCGCGGGCAAGTCGAATCGTCGAACCGCCGCTCCCACAGTGCTTTTTGGCGCTAGGCAACACGCATTTCGACTCGTCAGTTGAGCACCGCAGCCCCCAACTTCTGGGCCCGGCGCCGGCTTGCCACCAGCAACCCCGCCGCAACCACCAGCAGGCTCAACACACCGGTCGCAATAATCTCCACCCGGTGCGCCTCCTGGAACAGCATGATGGTCAACGCGCCGACGATAAACACGATCACCGCATAGGTCAGGCCCGGAAACAGCCACATCTTGAAGGCAATTTTCTCGCCCGCCGCGGTACGTTTCTGACGCATGCGCAGTTGCGACACGGCAATCACCAGGTACACCAGCAACGCAATCGCGCCAGAGCTGGCCAGCAGGAATTCAAACACCGCCGCCGGGGCCACATAGTTGGCGAATACCGCAAGGAACGCCGCGCCCGTGGACAGCATTACCGCCCAATAAGGCGTGCCGCTCTTGTTGGTGCGCTTGGCGACCGCCGGGGCATCGCCACGACGCCCCAGGGAGAACAGCATGCGCGACGCGGTGTACAGCGCCGAGTTCAGGCAACTGGTCACGGCGACCAATACCACCAGATCAACGATCAACTTGGCATTCGGGATGCCCATGCGCTCCAGCACAGTCTGGTAGGAACCGACGGCCGCCAGGGTCGGATCGTTCCATGGCACCAGGGCCACGACGATGAAGATCGACACCAGGTAGAACAAGCCGATCCGCCAGATCACCGAGTTGGTGGCCTTGGTGATCTGCTGGCCCGGGTTCTTCGATTCTGCGGCCGCGATGGTCACGATCTCGGTGCCCATGAACGAGAACATGGTGGTCAAAATCGCCGCCAGCACCGCGCCCATGCCGTTGGGCAAAAAGCCCTGGGTGTCGAACAGGTGCGAGACGCCGCTGACCTGGCTGCCCGGCAGCCAGCCGAAGATCGCCAGCACGCCGAGGATCACAAAACCAATGATCGCGACAACCTTGATCAAGGCAAACCAGAACTCGAACTCACCGTAGTTCTTCACGCTGAACAGGTTGGTGGCCGTCAGCAACAAGGTAATGACCAGGGTAAAGGCCCAGATCGCCACATCAGGGAACCAGGCATGCAGGATGGTCGCGGCGGCGTTGGCTTCCAGGGGAATGACCAATACCCAGAACCACCAGTACAGCCAGCCGATGGTAAAGCCGGCCCAATGGCCGATAGCCCGGTCGGCGTAGGTAGAAAATGAACCGGTGTCGGGTGAGGCGACGGCCATCTCGGCCAGCATGCGCATCACCAGCACCACCAACGTACCGGCTGCGGCATAGGCCAGCAGCACGGCGGGCCCGGCTGCCGCAATCGCATGGCCGGAGCCGACAAACAGACCGGCGCCGATCACACCGGCAATTGACAACATGGTGACATGCCGCGGTTTGAGCCCCTGTTCGAGGTCATTGGAGCTTTGCGTACGACTCATTGACACACCTTTGCGAGGAATTGCGAATACGGTCCGCCCGGCCTGCTGCGCTTTCGTGAAAAGAAACAAACAGGGCGTTCTTTATTCTTTACGCAAGATTTGCGCCAAAATGTTACAAAACCAAGGTTGACGCGGGCTGTAGGAAAATCCTTCAGCGCTCGCAAGCCATTGAGATTACTGGCAATCCGCCACAACGTTACCGGCCGACTCACATCCAGAACCAATGGGCCCACCAAAAAACCACACAGAAAGTATGTGACACCCAATTAAAGGGCCCATAGGCACCGTTTACCCGTTTAACCCTTCCAACACCCGGCCAAAGCTGGCAACATCGCGCCCTTTTTTACGCGACTGCCATGGGTTTATCGGTTAAAACGACTGTTCGGTTGTTGATGGCGCGACACGCTGCTGTGCCGATGCGACAACCTGTCACACACTGTCTGTTTAACGCCCGTGGCGCTGTTGGCTGTCATCCGAACGCTATGCTAGCTTGGCGCCACGCCAGGAAGGCGACCCAACAGCAGGAACGCAATGCACACAATGAGGACCGCTCATGGCTTTGGCCGCGCCCGCGCTTGAAATCCGCAACTTGCATAAACGCTATGGTGAGCTGGAGGTGCTCAAAGGCATCTCGCTGACCGCTCGCGACGGCGATGTGATCTCGATCCTGGGCTCCTCCGGTTCCGGCAAATCCACGTTCCTGCGCTGCATCAACCTGCTGGAAAACCCGCACCAGGGCCAGATCCTGGTGGCCGGCGAAGAACTCAAGCTCAAAGCCGCGAAAAACGGCGAGCTGATGGCCGCCGACGGCAAGCAGATCAACCGCCTGCGCAGCGAAATCGGCTTTGTGTTCCAGAACTTCAACCTCTGGCCACATATGAGCATCCTCGACAACATCATCGAGGCCCCACGCCGCGTGCTCGGCCAGAGCAAGGCCGAAGCCATCGAAGTGGCCGAGGCCCTGCTGGCCAAGGTCGGTATTGGCGACAAGCGCCACGCCTACCCGGCGCAATTGTCCGGCGGCCAGCAACAACGCGCCGCCATCGCCCGCACCCTGGCGATGCAACCCAAAGTCATTCTGTTCGATGAGCCCACTTCGGCACTTGACCCGGAAATGGTTCAGGAAGTACTTAATGTGATCCGCGCGCTGGCCGAAGAAGGCCGCACCATGCTGCTGGTCACCCACGAAATGGGCTTTGCCCGCCAAGTGTCCAGCGAAGTGGTGTTCCTCCACCAGGGGCTGGTCGAAGAGCAAGGATCGCCACAGCAGGTGTTTGAGAACCCGCTTTCGGCGCGCTGCAAACAATTCATGTCCAGCAACCGCTAACGGAGCAACATGCATGCAGAACTATAAAAAATTCCTCCTGGCCGCCGCCGTTTCCATGGCGTTCAGCGCCACGGCCATGGCCGAGACTTTGAAAATGGGGATCGAGGCGGCCTATCCGCCCTTCAACAATAAAGACGCCAGTGGCAACGTGGTCGGCTTCGACAAAGACATCGGCGACGCCCTGTGCGCCAAGATGAAAGTCGAATGCAGCGTAGTCACTTCCGACTGGGATGGCATCATCCCGGCCCTGAACGCCAAGAAGTTCGACTTCCTGGTGTCGTCGCTGTCGATCACCGACGAGCGCAAGCAGGCCGTTGACTTCACCGACCCGTACTACTCCAACAAGCTGCAGTTCATCGCGGCCAAGTCCATCAAGGACTTCAAGACCGACGCCGACTACCTCAAAGGCAAGATCATCGGGGCGCAGCGCGCGACACTGGCCGGGACCTACCTGGAAGACAAACTGCCAGACACCACCGCCAAGCTCTATGACACCCAGGAAAACGCCTACCTCGACCTGACGTCCGGCCGCCTGGACGGGATGCTCGCCGACAAGTACGTGCAATACGAGTGGCTCAAGAGCAAAGACGGTTCGGCCTACGAGTTCAAGGGCGAGCCGGTTGTAGAAAGCGACAAGATCGGCATCGCCGTGCGCAAAGGCGACCCACTGCGCGAGCGCCTGAACAAGGCCCTGGCGGAAATCAAGGCCGACGGCACCTACAAGAAGATCAACGACAAGTACTTCCCTTTCAGCATCGAATGATCCTGACTGGCCAGACCGGCGCGCTCGCTTGAGCGCGCCGGCTTTTCGCAATGCCTTGCGCGATATGAAAAAACCATGAATTTCGATCTCTACGGATTCGGCCCCGCACTCGCTGCCGGCGCGCTGATGACCGTCAAACTGGCACTCACGGCGTTATGCCTGGGGCTGGTGCTCGGCCTGGCCGGCGCCTTGGCCAAGACTTCCCCGTACAAGTTCCTGCAATGGCTTGGCGGCGCTTACTCGACCATTGTCCGCGGCATTCCCGAACTGCTGTGGGTGCTGCTGATCTATTTCGGCACGGTCAATATGATGCGGGCCCTGGGGGAGTTTTTCGGTAACCCCGACCTGTCGCTCAGCGCCTTCGCCGCCGGGGTGATTGCCCTGGGCCTGTGCTTTGGCGCCTACGCCACCGAGGTGTTCCGTGGCGCGATCCTGGCGATCCCCAAGGGCCACCGTGAAGCGGGCATTGCCCTGGGCCTGTCTAAGCTGCGCATCTTCACCCGGTTGATCATGCCGCAGATGTGGCGCATCGCCCTGCCGGGCCTGGGCAACCTGTTCATGATCCTGATGAAGGACACCGCGTTGGTCTCGGTGATCGGCCTGGAAGAAATCATGCGCCACGCGCAAATCGGCGTGACCGTTACCAAGCAGCCCTTCACCTTCTTCATGGTCGCGGCCTTTATGTACCTGGGCCTCACCGTCCTGGCCATGGCCGGCATGTACTTCCTGGAAAAACGCGCCGCTCGCGGCTTTGCGAGGAGCACGCAATGAACGGCGACTACAGCTGGCTGGCGCATTTCGACCTGGGCCTGAACTGGGCCGTGATCATCAAGTGGCTGCCAAGACTGGCCCAGGGCGCAACCCTGACCCTGGAGCTGGTGGCCATCGCGGTGATCGCCGGCCTGCTGCTGGCGATCCCCCTGGGCATCGCCCGTTCTTCGCGCCGGTGGTACGTGCGCACCCTGCCTTACTGCTACATTTTCTTCTTCCGTGGCACACCGTTGCTGGTGCAGCTGTTTTTGGTCTACTACGGCCTGGCGCAGTTCGACGCCGTGCGCGAGAGCGCCCTGTGGCCCTACCTGCGGGACCCGTTCTGGTGCGCCACCGTCACCATGACCCTGCACACCGCCGCCTACATCGCCGAGATCCTGCGCGGCGCGATCCAGGCCATCCCGCCCGGTGAGATCGAAGCGGCGCGGGCGCTGGGCATGTCCAAGCCCAAGGCGCTGTTCTACATCATCCTGCCGCGTGCCGCGCGCATCGGCCTGCCGGCCTACAGCAACGAAGTGATCCTGATGCTCAAGGCCAGCGCCCTGGCCAGTACCGTGACCCTGCTGGAATTGACCGGCATGGCCCGCACCATCATTGCCCGCACCTACCTGCCGGTAGAGATCTTCTTTGCCGCCGGCATGTTCTACCTGCTGATGGCCTATGTGCTGGTGCGCGGCTTCAAGCTGCTGGAACGCTGGTTGCGGGTCGATGCCTGCCAGGGACGCTGACAGCGGGTTAACGGGCGAGCGGCTGCTGGCCCGTTTCCTCGCGCTGGATGCCTTCCTCACCGAGCATCAAGGGCTGTGGCGACCACGGCCCTTCACCCACCTGCAATTACCCTGGGAAGCCCAGCATCCCACGCTGGCCCAATGGCTGCGCCGGCGCTCGCTGGCACAGGCCGAAAGCAGCCATAACCTGCCCACTGCCCTACAGGCGCCGGCGCCGTTTCCGCAATGGGCGGAGCTGGCCGCGCGCCTGAGTGCTGTGGATAAGTTACCGTCGGGCGTGCTGCATGCGCCGTCGTCGCGCCTGAATGTGGATGTACCGGGCCGCAAATGGCAGCAAATCGAGGCGTTTGGCAGCGCACTGCAGTTTGCCGAGCGCCCGACCCATTGGCTCGACTGGTGCGCCGGTAAAGGCCACCTCGGCCGTCGGCTGCTGCAACCGGGGCAACACCTGACCTGTCTGGAGTACGACCCGGCACTGATCGCTGCTGGTCAGGCCTTGAGCGCGCACCACCACTTGCCCGCCACCCACCGCTGGCAAGACGTGATGGCGGATGTAGCGATCAACCCCGAACACACGCCTGTGGCCCTGCACGCCTGTGGCGACCTGCACGTACGCCTGCTGCAACTGGCCAGCGCCGCCGGCTGCAAACACCTGGCCGTGGCGCCCTGCTGCTACAACCGCATCGCCAGCGAGCAATACCAGGCGCTGTCGGCCGCGGCCCGCGCTTCGGCGCTGCGCTTGTCACGGGAGGACCTTGGCTTGCCCCTGAGCGAAACTGTCACCGCTGGCGCCCGGGTGCGCCTGCAACGCGACACCTCCATGGCCCGGCGCCTGGGCTTCGATCAGTTACAACGGCAATTGCGTGGGCGTGATGAGTACCTGCCCACGCCTTCGCTGCCCAGCGAATGGCTGCACCGCTCCTTCGCAGACTACTGCCAGCACCTGGCGACGCTCAAAGGGTTATCCACAGGTGCGCAGGATTGGGCAGCCCTGGAACAGCATGGCTGGCAACGTCTGGCCCATGTACGAAACCTGGAACTGGTGCGTGGCTTGTTTCGTCGCCCGCTGGAAGTGTGGCTGGTCCTGGATCGGGCATTGTTCCTGCAAGAAAACGGTTACAAGGCTCAAGTGGGCCGCTTCTGCGAAACAGCCCTGACCCCGCGCAACCTGATGGTGCTGGCCGAGCGCGATTAAAGGGCAAGGCGCCCTGTGGATAACTCTGTTGATGAATTTCTGTAGGACGCCGTAGAGGCGGGCGCTACAGAGGAAAATGCTGACTGATCATTTTTTGTTCACAAAATAAAACGCACGCAAAACAGGCAGTTGCAGCGTAATGAGAACGGCTCCACAAAATGACGGTTTCAGCACCTGCCCGAGCAACAGATTGTGCATAAGCATCTGCAGACAACCGTATAAGGCGTCGCACAAGTCGCGATTCAAGTGCCATCCAGTCGCCGACACAGCCCGTGGATATCCTCACAGGCCATGCTCACGGCCCCACAGTCCAGCGGGTCATCGGAAAAAGCCAGCGCCTCACTGATCAACGGGTCGCGATGGATCACATCCATGCCATCTTCCCCAAGGCGCCGCTTGAATGCGTCCAACATATCCAGGCTGAAGGCACTGCCCTCATCCAGTTGGTTGACGAGTACGTGACAGCGCAGTACCGATGGCCGCGCAAGGTACGGCGCCAGCAACCGCTGCATCGGCTCCAGGGCACTCAGCGATGAGGCGTCCGCCAGGGCAACGATGACGACGGTATTGGCGGCCTTCAACGCCTGGTGCAGGTACACGTTATTACCGGCCGGGGTGTCGATAATGACGCTGTGCTGCTCACTCAAGCCCAGGTGCGACAAATGCTGCGCCAGCCAATCCGGGTCCTGTTTGAGCCAGCGCTGCAAGTCTTCCTGCTGTTGCCTGTCGGTCTCGCCAAAGACCAGCACCCGACAGCCGCAGAAACCGGGCTGGGCGAGATGATCCCACGCTTGATTGCCCAGGCTGGCGCGACCGATCCCCAAGGCGTCGTGGGGCAGGCCAAAGTGTAGGTGCAGGGCATTTTGCGGGTCCAGCTCCAGGACCGTCACCGGGCGCCCCAGGCGTTGCAAGCCACTGCCCAAGGCCGTCGCCAGGGTACTGCGACCCACTCCGCCATTGACCGACGCCAACACCACCACCTGCGCTCGGCAGGCCGGCATAACGGTAGGCTGGGGTTGTTCAGCGGGGGAAGAGGCAGCGTCGATGGGGGTATCTTCAAAAAACTGCAGTGTCGACGTCATCGGGCGATCATGACTGGCCGTCTTTTTTGCAAAAACCTCGTCGTCCTGGCTCACAGCCCATCCTCCCTTGTCACGGCACCTCTTGCAGAGCATGGGTGCACTTGTTGTTCAAACAGTGTGTGACAGGATGTGGAGAGTGTCATTATTTTGCTGTTTTTTATCTCACTCAATTCGACGAGCGGACAATCGTCAAATTAATGGCCTTCCTTTTATACGCGCCCACTGTTCGGCAGCCTGCTCGGCACGGGACGCACTGACCCGCGCCAGGTCGACGGGATACTCCACCCCCGGTGCGACCCATTCCGGCTTGAGATTGTCCGGCTCACTGTCAAGGCCCCTGATGACCAACCACGCTCAAACCCTGGCCTCAAGGCGGCACTCATCATCCGTTGCGAAACCGCTGAAGCCCGCGACCGGCCGTGGAAAAATCGCGCGCTGAAAAATAGTCAGAATTCAGGGGTTTACAGAACCTTTCCAATCGCTATAATCGTCGCCCTAACACGCCGGTATAGCTCAGTTGGTAGAGCAACTGACTTGTAATCAGTAGGTCCCGGGTTCGACTCCTGGTGCCGGCACCATTTAAAAACAAGGGCTTGCAGCGATGCAGGCCCTTTTTTTTGCTCCTTACGTAACAACGTACGTAACAAAGCTCTCACCATCGACCACGATAGGGTTAAAGGTTGCGGGTGACCACACCGGAAACCTAGCAATATCTATCGATATGACGCTATAGGGAAATAGTATGTCTGCCACAGCTCTGACAGTCTCGATGCTCTCTCGGCTTTTGACCCCTCTCTTCAAAGACCTCTATGCAGGAGCTAAAGGAGGAGTTAAGGAAACGCTCGCGAAGCTCTCTACCGACTCTGGTGTAAAAAAGCTTGCGAACACGTTGATAAAGTTTGACAAAGTAAAAACAATTTGGTCCCCAGAAGACGAAGTCTCACTGAGTAAATTCTATTACCCCTCCCAGATTTCCATTGGTGATGAAGAGAAAGTAATCAATTCCGAGCAAGACCTTCCATCGGGAAATATAGTGATCGAGGGTATAGTAGGGCAGGGTAAATCCATCTTCATGAGATACCTTGCATGCTCACTATTACCTACATCAGGTGTAAAGCAAATCCCTTTGCTCCTAGAGCTTAGGAATATCTCTCTAAAAAGAACGCTTCAAGACAGCATTTATAGCTTCCTAAAAACTGTAGGTCTAAAAGGCGACGAAGAAACTTTCAACTACCTCGCTTCCTCGGGTAAAGTTGTATTGCTACTGGACGGCTTCGATGAAGTTCCGAGAGAGTGCGTCACAGATATAATTATAGAGATCGATACTCTCCAAACTTTGCACCCAGAGCTAAAAATAATAATTTCAAGCCGACCTCAAAGCGATATACAAAGCCTCGTTGGTTTTCAGATATATAGATTAGTGCCACTAAAACCGGAAAACTACGAGCCCTTTGTCAAAAAACTTATACCATCCGCTATAAAACGCACAGAAGTAGTGGACGCCCTGAGGGCGTGCCCTGAAAACATTCAGGGAATCATATCCACGCCTCTAATGCTGACACTGGTAATAGTCGTTTATCAAACCGAGAAAGAAATCCCTCTCAGCCTTTCGGATTTTTTCGACAAGTTGTTTGGTGTAGTATTTACCAAACACGACAAAATTAAAGCAGGTTTCAACAGGCAGCATCATAGCGGCTTAGCGGAGCGACGTCTGAGACAGCTATTCGACGCATTCTGTTTTATGGTAGTGCAAAACGGCGGGGGGCGATCATTAAAGCCAAGCCAGTTTAATAGAGCTTTCGACGGCGCATTAAAGCTCAGCAGAGATTGCCAATGTGAAGTCGAAAATTTCAGAAAGGACATCGTTAAAGTAGCCTGTCTTCTTATAGAAGAAGGGTTAGATCTGACTACATTTCTGCACAAGAGCATTTTGGACTATCACGCTGCTGCGTTCATCAAAGAACTTCCCGACACACAGGCTCAGGCTTTTTACCACGCAGCCGCGAAGGACTACAAAAAGTGGCAGGCGGCACTCAGCTTCCTTAAATCAATTGATCAAGTAAGATACGCGAAAGACTACTACATTCATTCTACCAAAGAACCTTACGATCAACTTTTACAAATAGTCGAAAACCCAGACGATAAAGAGCTTTTTAAATATCTTGTTAACTTAGGCCCCGACATCGGGGGAACTTTGTACAACAAGAACTTGGTATCGTGGGGCCCTCACCGAGACGACATTAACGAACTGGAAGAGGCAATAAACTCTTGCGTGCTACGACGCGTGGTCACACTATTTGCCGATGCGCAAGATATTCAAATTACTCGAATATTAGAAAAATCCGTACCAGAAGAGACAATGAAACTAACAGCTCATAAAGTTTCAATACAGTGCCTGATAGACGAATTTGGTATTGATACATTCAGGAGTGCGTTGAGAGCCTTCCTGAATAAGACTCTAACCACAATTAAAGAATACAGAGTGATAGTGGATAGTGAAGTACGGCAAGAGAGCATTCTAGAGGGTATTCTTGGAGGCGCAGTAGATCCAACCCGCCCTATTAAATCTTCAGGCAAGCAAAAACGATAACTCATATCGGTCGGGAAATTTCAGATTTGCATAGAAGTTTCCCGAGCCGACAACGAGGGATCCGTTCTCTTCTCCTCCTGCAGAATCTTAGAAGCTCCAGAGGTGTCATTTGGAGTCTGAGCGGGCCATTGCAGGTGCGAGGCCCGCTTAGTTGAACGACACCCAGTGTGTCCACGCATCAAGCGTCCCCCCCTACGACACTCTGGAATTTTTTCCCGGTGCACCCATCAAAAGTGTGTAAGAAGTGTAAGTGAGATTTGTTGTCTATCTCTATCCCTTATATTTCAATAGCTTAGAACCATTTCTAAACCGTAAGTAGACTGTCGGATCAGTGTCGGCGCCGAACAGTTCGTGACTGTAAGTGAGATAACTCACAACCCACTGTTTTCAAATGTTTTTTTAATCCATTTTCCTGACTTACACTTTTTGACGACGCGACTGTAAGTGACACCCCCCAATGAATCCGGGGCTTTTCAGGCGTTTCTCGACCCGCTGACGCCACTTACGTGTCAGGAGGGGGTGTACCTGGAAAAAGTTTTCAGCAGCCGTTCAGGCACGCCCCACCAGACTGCTCTCGCCTCGTGACGTTAATCCGGAGAACACCATGACAAAGCCCTGCTCCGTCGCCCCCATTCCAAAAATTGAAGTCATCAAGAAAGGCGCCCTATGGGACGTCCATTGGGACTACCAGGAAGGACCGGCCAGCCTGATTCTGTTCAACCGCGCTGATTACCTGCGGGACTATATAGATGATGCGCTGGACATCCTTGGGATTGATCCCGATTGCGTGTGCTGCGCCAGCGGCGTGACCGGCACGGTAAAACGACTGACTTGTAATCAGTAGGTCCCGGGTTCGACTCCCTGGTGCCGGCACCATACAAAACGAAGCCTTCACAGAAATGTGGGGGCTTTGTTGTTTCTGAGGATTGGGCTTCAGAACCGCCGATATTCCGGAGAACTGCTCCACCAGAAAAATCCCACACCCTGCAAGTTGCAGCCCATAAGCCATCGCGCTAACCTCCCCAACGTCGCTGCTCATCAGTGACCGGGCGTGGAATCCCGAGTAAGAAGACGCTACAGCGTCGTCAAGCAATCAGCGGGCGCTTTTTTTGTGTCTGTTTTTTGTGCTTTTTGGCGGCTGTACGTGGGAGGCCCCGTGCCTGCCGAGTCGCTTCTTCTCGGATTCCAACCTGCGTACAGCTGCCACCCTCACGCTTGGAATCGTGACTGGCAGCTCTTTTTGGTTGTACCAAAGGAGCAAGCTTATGCCGTACGAAAAGACCTCAAGACACACTGCACTCCCCGCTTATGGCCTTCCGTATTCCGGAGGCCAGCAATGAACACCTCAACCCCAGCAACCACCCTCGGTGCCGTAACCTTCGCAGACTGTGGCGAAAGCAAACACGATATGAAGGTCTTCCGCGTCAATGCCGGCATTCCCTTCCAGGAAGCCCTTGAACACGCCTCCCACCTGCTCTACTACGCCAATGTTCTCTCGCTCGATGCCGCCATGGATGTAGACGGGGAAAAGTATGCGTTTTCTTCGCACTACCTGGGCGAGATGGGTAAAGCGATCCTCGACGATGTGCTCCTGGCCATGCAGCCCGAGGGGCCTGAGCCGCAGTAAGCCGTTCGCGCCCGATGCTGTGCGTCGGGCGCCTGACCCCCTCAGGGAATCGGGAGGAAACCACTTTCTTCTGCTGTCAGCACGGCTTTCGAAGTGAGCGCCCCCAAGGCGGCGAGCACCGCTGATGCAGGGGCCAAACAGGTAGTTGAATACGCTATATTCTCGGCCAACACATATGTGGAGAGCTGACGTGAAAAAGCTGAGTTTTCAAGCCAAAAAAGCTTACTTCGCCAAACACCGTAAATCCAACTTCGCTGCAAGCTTGCGGCTTGAGGGTTTTACAATCTCCCAAAATGACGATCACAAGCTACCGACTCGTGAAGCTGCACTTGTGGCCGTTCGGCAAGTCAAAGCTTGAGCAGCGATAAATACGGGGGTGAGCAGGATCACGGCTATACCCCAAATCAATCGCCCCCCCGTGTCACCGACTCCCCAACCTGACCACCGCTGCCAACAGGTACGCCTGCTGGCGCCACGCCACAAAACTGATACCCGCCTGCTGACGAAGGAACCTGCTGCTGCGCGAGTACGGTGAAATCTCGCCCAGCGAGGACGTTATCTCCCGCTTGATGCCAAGGGCGGCGAGCATAAGATGGCACTTAGCCATATTTCTAATTGACACCCCCCGCCCCGTCCTTTAAAACCCATGCATTCGCTGTGCTCCCGCGGGAAACCCTGCCCCCCAACAGCACCCGCCGTTTTTTATCGAGACATGGATGTCGAAGAACCCGCCGCTGTTTAATCGCCGCCGTTATTTGCTCGCGTTTTTTATCGTCTTGCTGGCAGTGCTCGACCCCTTCGGCCTGGCCAGCTCCAGTGACAAGGCATCCGCCCAGTGGCTCAACCGGATGTTCTCCAGCAAGTACCCCAGCACCGGTCAGCAACACATTGCCGTGGTGTTGGTCGATGACGCCTACCTGATGCGCAATAACACCTCGTGGCCAATGCCATATAGCGAGCAGAGCAAGTTGTTCAAGCGCTTGCTGGCCTACAAGCCCAAGTCGGTGTTTGTGGATTTGTTGTACAGCCACGATCACTCCCAGGGCGACCCGACGCGGGGCAGTCAGGTGTTGGCGAATGTGTTCGAGCGCTATCAACGCCGGGGTATTCCCTTACTGTTGGCCAATACCGGGGTGACGCGGGGCGAGAATGGGCAGGCCAATACCCTCGAGCAATTTGCCGCGTTCAGCCAGCCGGGGCTGGTGATGTGGTCGGGGGTGGATGACAAGTACCCCCTGGCGATGCCGACCGCGTTGGGGCTGATGGAGACCCCGGCCCTGGCGCTGTACCGCCAGTTCTGCAAGGACCGGCCGTGTGCAGACCTGCCCCGGGATGCCGAAGCGGCTGCGCAGTTGCAGCCGATCGCCGTGCAGTGGGGCCTGAAGCTGGCACCCGGGCAGGCGCAGATTGCGGATATCCGGCATTGCGCACCCCCGCGCAATTTTGTGCTGGATTGGGTGGCGCAGTTTTTCCAGGCGGTGTTCTGGAAACTCGACGACTCCGCCCAGGCCCGTTGCCCGTATAGCCTGACCCTGTCGGCCAGCGACCTGGAGGTCAGCGCGCCGGAGGATCAAGCGCTGGTGGCCGGTTTGTTGCGCGACCGGCTGGTGATGGTCGGGGCCAGTATCACCTCCACCGGCGACCTGGTGCAGTCGCCCGTGCATGGGCTGATCCCCGGGGTTTACCTGCATGCCATGGCCCTGGACAACCTGATCAACAAGGGTATGGATTACGACCGCGAGCCGGCCAATTTCCCCGGATGGAACCTGCATTGGGTGGACGTGCTGGAGCTTGGGCTGCTGGCGCTGATTATCGTGCTCAAGGCCCTGCATGCCCGGCGCCTGGCGGGCTTGCCTGCCTGGACACGCTGGCGGCAGCAGGAGGTCCGCTTCTTCACTTCGCCCTACCCGTCGTGGGGGTTGGTCATGCTGATGCTGCTGACGGTGTGTGGGGTGCTGTATCTGAACCACATCACCCTGGTCAACGTGCTGGGTATTGTTTTGCTGTCATTGGCGCTGTTCAGCGAACGGATCGAAGCCTTCTTCGACCGTGGCCGCTAAAGGGTGCCGCCATGTCGTCTCACTCAAGGAAACCAAGGATGACCAGAATTTTCATCGTGTTGCTCGTCGCGCTCTACAGCCAGGTGGTACTGGCCGAAACCCACGTCATCAAGGCGTTCCTGGCCGACCCCGTGGAGGTGGTGGACGAGCAAGGCAAGCTGCAGCGGGAAATAGCCCGCAAGGACACACCCAAGCAGCCCATTGCGGTGTTGCAGCTCAACAAGGCGTTGGATCTGGTGCAGGTGGAACTGGCCGGCCAGAAAATCTGGCTGGATGTTGGAGACCTGCGCATCGAGCCGCCACTCAACGTCATGGAGCTACCGTGCCAGCAAATGCCCCAGAGCCTGGCCAGCGACACGCACAACAAATCCACGCTCGGCTACGGCGCCGGCTGCAGCCAATAAAGGAGTATCGCGGTGAAGGGATATCTATTGCTGGCCAGTGCATTGCTCAGTGGTTGCGCCACCCTGAAAGGTGCAGACCAGGCGTTTCTGAACCTGGTGGGGCCATCAACCCAGTCGCAGGTCCAGGGCCACTATGTAAATGACGCCGACGTGCGCCAGTACTACAAGCTCGACCCGCAGCGCGCAGGCCAGCAGCGCCTGAGTTACGACGGCCGCACCGTGCCTGCCGCCGAGGCACGCCAGCAGAACCTGGTGGATATCCCGATGCTGCAGGTGTACTTGCAGGGCATCGTCACGCGCCTGTCCAAGGGCTGGCCGGGGCAGTTGCCGCTGTTGCAGGTGAAGATCACCGACAGCTACAGCTTCGGGCCATCGGCGGACCCGTACGGCAATATCTTCGTGCCCCTGGGCATGCTGGAAAACGTCGGTAGCGAAGACGAAATCGCCGCCATGCTCGGCCATGAAATGAGCCATGTGCTGCTGCATCACCATGATCGCGCCGCCGCTTTCCAGCAGCAGAAGGAAATGTTTACCACGGTGGCCTCTACCGTGGCCCTGGCAACCGTGGCGGCCAACACCGGGGTGGACCGCAGTTCGGGCACCATGAAACTGTTCAGCAAAGACCCGGCCGGCACGCAAAAAACCATCGGAAATACTGTGCTGTATACCTCGCTGGCCAACAGTTTTTCCGACAACGTCTGGAGCACTGCGTGGGGCCGCAGCCAGGAAGATCAGGCAGATCTACTCGGCACCGACCTGATGATCCGGGCCGGCTACGCTCCCCGTGCGGCCACCCATAGCCTGGAACGGCTGAATGATTTCCAGGGCAAGCAAAAGCCGCTGCTGACGGGCTTTCTCACCGCACGCAAGAACGCGATGCAAGACTCGTTGCAGCAGTTCAACCTCGACCGCTTTACCAAGGAGCTGGACGTGCTGGTCAAGGACGGCCTGACCAATACCATCACCGCCACCACCGATTACTTCAACCGCTCCCACATGTCCGCCCTTGACCGTGACACCGAGCTGCGCCAATACCTGCAACGCGAGTACCGCAAGGAGCGCCGCGCCCGGGTCAACACCACGAGTTGGCCAAAGGTGCGTGACGCCGCGCCAGTGGCCAAGGCCATGCAGGGTTACAAGGACGCCTATGCCGCCACTGCGGCCCTGGCCAAAAACAAGGTGCCCGAGGCCGATGCGTTTATCCGGCGGGCCTTGCGCTCACCGGTCAAGGACCAGCCGAACATCCGCCGCACCGCCTACGCCGTGCGCCTGGCCCAGGGCAAGAACGCCGAGGCGCTCAAGGAGTTGCAGGCGATCAAGGACTGGTCCCTGGCCGGGCCTTCGACCTATGACTTGATGATCAGCTACTACCTCAAGCGCGGCGACGGCAAGGCTGCGCTGGCGATGATCGACACAGCCGAGCGCCACCTGGGTTCGGAAGAGTTGTTTATCACCGAGAAGCTGCTGGCCAACCAGCAATTGCAGAATGCCCAGCAGGTGCAAAGCGTGCTGCGCAAGTGTGGGCAGTACCCGGCGCGCAAGGCCAACTGCCAGAAGTTGGCGCAGGTCAAAGCCTAGGCTTGACGTTTCGCCGCTATAAAAAAACCCCGACAAGTCGGGGTTTTTTATGGCCTGGTATCAGGCACGACGTACGATCTTAGAACACGTTGATCGGGTAGTCGGCGAACAGACGGATTTCGTTACCACCAACGTTGTAGTTGTTGGCGTTAGTCGAAACACGCAACCAGGAGGCACGGGCACGCAGGCTCAGGTCTTTAGCCGGACCACTCTGTACCACGTACTTGAACTGGTTGAAGATTTCACGCTCGGTGCCATCGCCACGGTTGCTACCGTCGTCGATGTTGGTGCCGCGCACGTAAGCGATGTTGTAGGTCAGACCCGGTACGCCAAAGGTGCTGAAGTCAATGCCGTAGCCGACCTGCCAGGAGCGCTCATCTTTGCCGTTGAAGTCAGACCAGTAGGAGTTGGCCAGCAGGATGGTGTTACCACCGTCGCCGATACCACTACCCTTGGTGTTGTTACGGTAGCCGCCGTACATGTAGCCCGTGTCACCGGTGCTGCGCTGGTGAGCCAAGGTCAGGCTGTGCGGACCGAAAGCCCAAGTGGCGCCCAGGCTCCAGATTTTGTTGTCGCGAGCGTCGGCATCACCTTGAGTCAGCTGGGCGAAGCTCTTGTCCAGCTTGGTCTTGTAGCCGTTGAAGTCAAAAGTCAGCGACTGCTCTTGTGGCAGGGCCAGCACGTAGTTGACGTTGACGTATTGCTTCTTCAGCACGTCTTCCATATCGGATGCGTACAGCGCGGCCGACAGGCTTTCGGTGAACTTGTAGCTACCGCCCAGGTAGGCAATGTTTTTCAGGTTGCCACTGTCGGTGCCTTCGGCGCCTTTTTGGGCTTCCTTGGTGAAGTAACCACCTTGCAGCTCCAGACCCTTGATCTCTTTGGAAACGATCGAGGTGCCGGTGTAGGTTTCCGACAACAGACGGGAGTTGTCGTACTGCAGGACCGGCACGGCTGGCATCTGGTCACCGTACTTCAGCACAGTGTTGGAGATGCGTGCCTTGACGGCTGCGCCGCCCTTGGCCAGGTCGTGGGGTGCTGCGCCGCTGTCGCCTTGCTTGAAGAAGTTGATGCCGCCAGCGCCGCTGCGACCTTTACCACCGTCCAGGCGGATAGCGTATTGGCCAATCACGTCCACACCCACACCCACGGTGCCTTGGGTGAAGCCGGACTCGAACTTACCGATGAAGCCCTGACCCCACTCGGCTTTATCTTTACCGCCGTCTTTGTAATCGCGGCTGATATACGCGTTACGCGCCGCGATGTTCAAGTGGCTATCTTCCACGAAGCCTTTGGATTGCTCCTGGTCGTTTGCCATTGCCTGAGTAGCGCTCAAAATCCCCAGAGCAATCAGACCCATCCGTTTATTCAACATTTTCTTATTCCTTATTACTGGTTGAGTACGCGCTGTGACACCTGACTCCATTTGGCTTTTTTTGTATCGACTTTCCCTGGATAAAAAAAGGCCCGCGGACGAACGAATGTGCCGCGGGCCTTTTTATAGGGAAGTCATGGCGGTTAGCCACAGGCGTTGGGCGAATCCTATCCGTGCCCTGAACCGCATGTCAATTTCGTGAATCGTCTGTATTTAGGCAAAAAAAGTCTAAGCGATATTATTTAGCCATTATTTACGCAAACTATACGCTCGCCCAATTCATCCCGTGAATAAGCCGCTGGTGGGTAACGCATTTTCCAGTGTGGCGTAAAATTCCACAAAAAACACATTTTGAAACATTTATCCGCCCCAAGAGCACAAGAATGAATCATGCGCGCAAATAGCAAGCATTATCATTAGCGCGTTATTTTTCTCCCTCTTACGGATGCCCTCCCTTAATGCCTGCCCTTCGCCTGACGCCCATGACCCTTGGGCTTTCTGCATTGCTGTGCGCCGGATTTGCCAGTGCCGCGACGACCCTGCCCGCCACCTCCATCAGCGCCGAAGCCGACGAGGACGACCCGCGCATCAAAGACACCCACACCGCCACGCGCACCGCCACACCGGTGCGCTATGTGCCCCAGGCGATCGATTCGGTAAAGACCGAGAGCCTGCGCGCCTACGGCACCAACGATCTGGGCCAGGCCTTGAGCGGCATCCCCAACGTCAGCAGCGGCGCCGATACACGCTTTGACAGTTTGCGTATCCGCGGCTTTGAAGCCAGCAGCGACTTCTATCTCGACGGCATCCGTGACGACAGCCAATACGTACGCGACTTGCACAACATCGAGCGCATCGACGTACTCAAGGGCCCCGCCGCCGTGTTGTACGGCCGTGGTGGCCAGGGCGGGATCGTCAACCGTGTCAGCAAACTGCCCCAGGCCGGGCGCGCTTCCAGTATCGAAGCCCAGGGCGGTACGAACGGGCTGCGCAGCCTGTACACCGACTTGAGCGCTGACCCCAGCGAGAACATCAGCCTGCGCCTGAACATGGGTAACGAAGACACTGACAGTTTTCGCGACAACGTCAGCGGCAACCGCAAACTGTTCGCGCCGTCGATCAGCTGGCAACTGACCCCGCAACTGAACTGGCTGGTGCAATACGAATACAGCCGCTATGACCGTACCCCGGACCGTGGCATTCCTGGCGTGCGCGGGCGCCCGGCCGATGTGAGCCGCGATACCACCTACGGCGACCCTCGCGACTACATCGACGACACCACCCAATCGCTGCGCTCCAAGCTCGCCTATGAACTCAACGACAGCTGGCAACTGCGCCATACCCTGGGCGTGTTCAAGCTCGACAGTGACTTCGACAATACCTACCAGACCAGCTACGACCCGGTGACCAACAAGGTCGGGCGCCAGCGCTGGCAGCAAGACCTGACGACCCGCAATGTCTTCAATAACGTCGAGCTCGAAGGTGGCTTCAGCACCTTTGGCCTGGAACACCGCCTGCTGACCGGCGTGGAGCTGGGCAGCCAGCGCCGTGACCCAAAGCTGTACAGCGCGGTAACGGCAACAGTGCCCGGCCTCGATCTGAACCACCCCAACCGGCACCTGAGCCATACCGGGCCGATGAGGATCTCCAGCAACAACCACACCGAAGTCGAAAGCCAGGGCCTGTATGTACAGGACCAACTGCGCCTGAACGATCAGTGGCAAGTACTCGCCGGTTTGCGCTACGACCGTTTTGAAGTGGACACCACCAATAAGATCATCAATACCCGGCAAAACGTCGACAGCCACAACACCAGCCCACGGCTCGGCGTGGTGTGGACGCCGGTGGAGAACCATTCGTTCTACGCGTCCTGGAGCAAGACGTTCTCCCCCACCGGTGGCGGCCTGATCGGCATCACCCCGAATGCTCCCGGCAATGCCAACGACCTGAGCCCCGAGCTGACCAAGCAAAAGGAAATCGGGGTCAAGAGCGACTGGCTCGACGACCGCCTGAGCACCACCCTTGCCGTGTATGAGCTGGAGCTCTACAACCGCCGCACCCGTGACCCGGAAAAACCGCTGATCACCCTGCTCAGCGGTCTCCAGCGTTCCCGGGGTATCGAGCTGACGGCCACCGGCAAAATCGTCGGCAACTGGTATGTACGCGGCGGCATCGGCGTGCAGGATGCCAAGGTGGTAAAAGACAACAATGGCTTTGAAGGCAAACGCATCAGCGACGTGGCCAAGCGCAACGCCAGCCTGTTCGTCACCTGGAAACCGGAAATGGGCTGGTATGCCGAAACCGGCTTGACCCTGGTGGGCGACCGTTATGCCGATAATGCCAATACCGTGGTGTTGCCGGGCTATGGCCGCTGGGACGCCCTGGCCGGGTTCCGGCACAAGGAATGGGATGTAAAGGCGGCGCTGAACAACATCAGCGACAAGACGTACTACGCCTCGGCAACCAGTGCCAACCAGATCCAGTTTGGTGACCCGCGTAGCCTGGTGGTAACGGGGACGTACAACTTCTAACCCACATGCGGTTCATGTGGGAGCGGGCTTGCCCGCGATGGCGGTGTGTCAGTTGATGCATATGTGACTGATACACCACAATCGCGAGCAAGCCCGCTCCCACATTTGGATATCAGTGCCCATCAGTCCTGGATCAACTCGCACAGCGCCTGCACTTCATCCTCACTGAACAACCCTGCCGGGTAACGCTCCCTTATCACACGTCGCGGGTCAGTCTGCCGGATCCGTCGCGAGCCGTTTGCCTTCAACCAGAGTGCCAGCGTGTGAATCGCGTCACCGCGCACGACCAAAGGATGGCGCGTGCATTTATAGACCAGGTTGATATCGGCATTCATTTCAGCGCTCTCTCCTACTGCTTGAGCGGCTAACTTACTCAAGGTTTATGACAGAACTGCGCAGTCACAAACCCCGCTCACGGTCCCAACGCCGATACAAGAGCTGTGCCAATGCCCCCGGTTTACAGGCTTGCAGACACAAAAAAGCCCACGACCCCGACGGGCCATGGGCTTGCTGCTCTTACCCGGAGCAGTTGCCAGCGATCAGTCGCTGTGCAACGAAATCGCCTGTTACAAGTGCACTCAGTTTTTGTGCGGCGCGGGCTGTTGTTGGGTCAGGCAGTGGATATTGCCGCCACCCAGTAACAGTTCACGGCCCGGCACCATCACCACTTCATGCTGCGGGAACAGGCCCTGGAGAATTTCCTGGGCGCGGCTGTCCAGCGGGTCATCAAAACTCGGCGCGATAATGCCGCCGTTGACGATCAGAAAGTTGACGTAGGAGGCGGCCAAGCGCACGGTCGGATTACGCTCCTGGGAACCGTCCACCGGGTCGACCCCGGCACATTCTTGCTCAGTGGCGTACAACGGCCCCGGGATCGGCATTTTATGCACGGTAAACGCGCGGCCCTTGGCGTCCGTGCTGTTTTGCAACACGTCCATGGCTGCGTGGCAGCGTGCATAGTTAGGATCTTGCGGGTCGTCAGTCCAGGCCAGCAACACTTCGCCCGGGCGCACGTAGCAGCAGAAGTTATCCACATGGCCGTCGGTTTCGTCGTTGAACAGGCCGTCGGGCAACCAGATGATCTTATCCACAGCCAGGTTGGCGCTGAGTACCGCTTCGATTTGCCCACGATCCAGATGCGGGTTGCGATTGCGGTTGAGCAGGCATTCCTCGGTGGTGATCAGGGTGCCTTCACCATCGACGTGAATCGAACCGCCTTCAAGCACAAAACCCTCGGTGCGATAACGCGGGCTGCGCTCGATCTCGAGGATTTTGCCGCCCACTTGGGCGTCGCGGTTCCACGGTGCATACAGGCCACCGTCAAACCCGCCCCAGGCATTGAAGTCCCAATTCACGCCACGCACTTCGCCTTGGTCATTGATCACGAAGGTCGGCCCGCTGTCGCGTACCCACGCATCGTCGCTGGACATCTCCACCACACGAATATTGGGCAGGTCCAGGCGCGCCCGGGCGTTTTCGTACTGGCCGGCGGAAACCGCAACCGTCACCGGTTCAAAACGCGCAATGGCCTTGGCCACCGCCACATGGGCCGCCTGCGCCGGCTTGCCGCCCAGGCGCCAGTTGTCCGGGCGCTCGGGCCAGATCATCCAGGCCTGGGTCTGGGGGGCCCACTCGGCGGGCATATAGAAGCCATCAGCGCGAGGCGTGCTGTGCAAAGTGGTCATGGCGATCAGGACTCCAGGGAACCGTCGAGGGTCTTGAGCGCGCCGTACAGGTTCGGCCGACGATCACGGAACGAGCCCCATGCGCTGCGGATGTGCTCCAACTCATCGAGGTCGAAGCTGTGCACCAGGATGCCTTCTGCGGTTTCGTTGAGTTCTTCGACTTTCTCGCCGAACTGGTTGGCAATGAACGACGAGCCGTAGAAGGTAATGTCGTAGCCGTCCTGCTCTTCGTTGCCGATACGGTTGCTGGCGATCAGCGGCATCAGGTTGGCGCCGGCATGGCCTTGTTGCACACGCTGCCAGTGGTCGCGGGAGGAGATGGTCTTGTCGTGTGGCTCGCTGCCGATGGCGGTCGGGTAGAACAGGATCTCCGCGCCTTGCAACGCCATGCTGCGGGCGCATTCCGGGAACCACTGGTCCCAGCAGATGCCCACGCCGATTTTTGCGTAGCGGGTGTTCCACACCTTGAAGCCGGTATCGCCCGGGTTGAAGTAGTACTTTTCGTGGTAGCCAGGGCCGTCCGGGATGTGGCTTTTACGATAAATCCCGAGGTTGGAGCCGTCGGCATCGATAATCGCGATGCTGTTGAAACGCGCACGGCCGGCCAGTTCAAAGAAGCTGATCGGCAGCACCACTTGCAGTTCCTTGGCGATTTTCTGGAAGTGCTTGATGGCCACGTTATCGTCAACCGAGGTGGCCAGTTGCAGATAGTCCGGGTTCGGCTTCTGGCAGAAATACGGGCTTTCAAACAACTCCTGGATCAGGATGATCTGCGCGCCTTTGGCGGCGGCCTCACGGACCAGCTTTTCAGCGGTCTCGATATTGGCTTCGAGGTCCCAGGAACAAGCCATCTGGGTAGCGGCGACGGTAACGATACGGCTCATGAATCATCTCCTGGGCGGTGGCCAGCGGCCAGGATAAACCGGGGCCGATGACAGAAAGGCGAATGTTGGAGGACTTTATAGCGGATAAAAATCGGCTTTTAAAGCATGCAAGCATCCAACCGTCTAAAAAATGCAAAATTATCCCGATAACAATCGAGTTCAAATATCGAAGGGGTTACAGCCCTTCATCCAACACCTTCGACAGCATGTCGACAAAGAAATCCACACTGCGTTTAGACGTGACCATCGGCGGCTTGATCTTGAGGATGTTCAGATAGTCCCCGGTCGGCTGCATGAAAATCCCCAACTCCCGCAGGCGCTCACACAGCCTCGCGGTCTCTTGCGTGGCCGGCTCCAGGGTCTGCCGATCCCGCACCAGCTCCAACCCCAGGTAGAAGCCCGAGCCATGCACCGCCCCCACCAGCGGATGGCGCTCGATCAACGCTTGCAGCCGCGCCTTGAAATGCCCGCCGACCACCTGGGCGTTTTCCCAGAGTTTTTCTTCCTCCATCACGTCCAGCACCGCCATGCCAATCCGGCAACTGACCGGGCTGCCGCCCGAGGATGAGAAGAAATACCCTTCGGCCTCCAGCGCTTCGGCGATTTCCCGGCGGGTAATCACTGCGCCCAGGGGCTGGCCGTTACCCATGCCCTTGGCCATGGTGATGATGTCCGGCACCACTCCCTGCTCTTCAAAGCCCCAGAAGAAATGGCCCATGCGTCCGTAGCCAACCTGCACTTCATCGGCGATACACACCCCGCCCTGGGCGCGCACCAGGGCATACACCTGCTGCAAATAGCCCGGCGGCAGGGAGATACCGCCGGCATTGCCATACACCGGCTCACAGATAAAACCCGCCAACTGGCGCTGGCTGGCGGCGATTTTCGCCAGGTTGTGCTCGACGCTGCGCACGTAGTCTGGCGCACTGTCCGGGCCACGGAATTCACCGCGATAGGTATTGGGCGCGGTCACGGGGTGCACCCAGTCCGGCCGGCTGCTCAAGGCCTGGGGGTTGTCGGCGATCGAGGTGGACACCGCATCGGCCGCCACCGACCAGCCGTGATAGGCCTCCAGCACACTGAGCATGTCGCGCCCGCCACTGTAGGCCCAGGCCAGGCGGATCGCCAGGTCGTTGGCCTCGGTGCCACTGTTGACCAGGAACACGCGGTCCATGGAATCCGGCGCCAGGGCCAGCAGACGCTCGGAAAACTCGGCAATCGCAGCGTAATGAAAACGCGAGTTGGTGTTGAGCAGCGACCACTGCCGCGCCGCCACCTGGGCCATGCGCGGATGGCCGTGGCCCAGCACCGCGACATTGTTGAGCATGTCCAGGTAGGAACGGCCCTGCATATCGATCAGATGGTTGCGCCAGCCACGCTCGATGCGCGGCGGGTCAACGTAATAGTACTTCTGGGAACGGGCGAAGCTGGCATCGCGCCGGGCCAGCAAGGTGTCTGGATCCAGCTCCGGCTCGGCATCACAGGCAAGGCCCAGCAGCGTCGCCGGTGACGGGCACAACGCCTGCCAGGCCGCCGCGCGGGACGGTGTGCAGAACAGCGGCGGCTCAAGATCGGCCCGGCACAACTGCACCGTCAATAGGCCACCAGCCTCACCCAGGACCTGGCCCTTAAGCACCATTGCGCCGGGCGGTAACGCGGTTTCCAGCCCCCACAGCCGTACATGCAGTTGCCCACTGTGCACACATAATCCGCCATCGGCAGTGCTGCGCAGGGTACCGGCGAACGGCGCTTGTACAACCGTGCCCCGGGGCGCCTGCAATTCGACGTGCAGCGCCAGGGTATCAGGCTCGGCCGCGCAGTCGGGGCGCGTGCGGGACAGGCGATATTGGCCATAACGACTGGCCGCCAGGCCATGCACCGCGGCCGCTTGCTGCAAGAGCTGTTGGTCGATGCCGGGGGCTTCCCAGTTACCGACCTCGAAATGCGGGCTGAGTACGCCCAGGTCGATCAGCGCGAACTCACGCCCCACCAACCCCGGCAGCAGCGGGGCAAAGCCTTCGCTGGCCAGCGGCGCCAGGCTGGCACCGACGCACGCCAGGATCGCCGCCTCCATCAACTCAAACGGCACCGAGAGGGCAACCTGGAAAATTTCCCACTCATGCTCGGCATTCTTCAACAGGTAGGTGTTATCCGGGTCCAGGCGCTGCTGCTGCTCACTGCTCAGCACCAATACTGCCGCACGGGCCACGATCAGCGGCCACAGCGCCTGCAACTCCTGTGGCTGCAAAGGGGTCAGGGCGTGACAGGCCTGGATCGCCGGCAGGATCGCAAACGGGTCGCCCTCGACGTGGTGCAATAACGCCGCACAGGTCACCGACAAGTCCGCAACCCGCCAGGTGTGCACCAGATCACCGAAATCGATCACCCCCTGCACCTGCCAGTGCTGCTCGGCGTCGCGCTGCCACACCACGTTGTCGTCGGTGATATCCAGATGCACGGCCTGCCAGGGCAACTGATCGACCAAGGGCCGCAGGCGCTGCTCGACCTGTACCGCGACCCGCTCCAGGGCCGCGCGCTGCGCCAGGGTGTCGAGTGTCGACAGTAAATGGCCGATCAGGTCCAAGGCATGGCGCGGGTCCCATTGCAGGGTGCGCTCCAGGCCCCCATGCGCAAAACCGGCCAAGGCCTGGCTCATCTGCCCGCACAGGTGGCCAAAACCAGCGATCACGTCACGGCCCAGGTGCGGCAGGTGGGTCAGCGGCCGGCCGTCGATATAGTCCAGCAACCGCAGGTGCACGGCCTGCCCAGCCACCGTCACGCTCAGCAGTTGCTCGCCGTTGAGGGTGCTGATGACCCTGGGCACCCGGACCGCAGCGTGGGCCTGCAAGTGCCCAAGGGCCGCGTGCTGGGCCTGCAGCTCAACGGCGGCGTACTCGCCACGGCAGATTTTCAGGACGAAGCGGCCACGGTCGCTGTCGACCCGGTAATTGAGGTCTTGCTGACTGCCCAAGGACTGTAGCGTGCCACTGAGGCCGTAATGCTGCTCAAGCAACTGCAAGGCATGTTCCGGGCCGACCTGCGGGCACGGCAGACTGGCGCGGTGGATCAATGTATCGAGCAACATGTGACGGCCCCTGGTTTTTTTGTCCGGTGCTTATATCGCCATTGTTGACGGGTGTTACGCAACCCCTGGACGACAGCCACACCGGCAATCTGACCACGCGCCCTTGCACCGGCCCGCTCCACAACACAAGCTATGCGTCATTCGCTTTATGTCTGTCTAAGGAAAAGGGCTTTTGACATGCGCATTCTCATTACCGGCGGTGCAGGGTTTATTGGTTCGGCCCTGGTCCGGCACTTGATTCAACACACCGGGCATGAAGTGCTCAACCTCGACAAACTGACCTACGCCGGCAATCTTGAGTCGCTGACCAGCATCGCGACCAACACCCGCTACGAGTTCGTCCAGGCCGATATCATCGACCAGACCACCGTCAGCGCAGTGCTGGCGCGCTTCCAGCCCCAGGCCATCATGCACCTGGCGGCCGAGTCCCATGTCGACCGCTCCATCGACGGTCCGTCGGACTTTATCCAGACCAACATCGTCGGCACCTACAGCCTGCTTGAAGCCACTCGCGCCTATTGGCAACAGTTGGCAGAACCGGCCAAGAGCGCCTTCCGCTTCCATCACATCTCCACCGACGAAGTGTATGGCGACCTGCATGGTGTGGATGACCTGTTCACCGAAACCACGCCTTACGCGCCAAGCTCGCCTTACTCTGCGAGCAAGGCCGCGTCCGACCACCTGGTTCGCGCCTGGCAGCGTACCTATGGTTTGCCGGTGCTGCTGACCAACTGCTCGAACAACTACGGGCCGTTCCACTTTCCCGAGAAGTTGATCCCGCTGGTGATCCTCAACGCCTTGGCGGGCAAGGCCCTGCCGGTGTACGGCGATGGCCTGCAAGTGCGCGACTGGTTGTTTGTCGAAGACCACGCCCGGGCGCTGCTCAAAGTGGTCACCGAAGGTGTGGTAGGCGAAACCTACAACATCGGCGGGCACAACGAGCAGAAGAACATCGACGTAGTGCGTGGCATCTGCGCACTGCTCGAAGAGCTGGCGCCACAGCGTCCGGCCGGGGTTGCCCAGTTCACCGACCTGATCACCTTCGTCAAGGACCGTCCAGGCCACGATCAGCGCTACGCCATCGACGCCGGCAAGATCGAGCGCGAACTCGGTTGGGTTCCTGAAGAAACCTTCAAAACCGGCCTGCGCAAGACCGTTCAGTGGTATCTGGATAACCTGGAGTGGTGCCGCCGGGTCCAGGACGGCAGCTATCAAGGACAACGACTGGGTAACACCGACCTAAAGGATCTGATCGCATGATGAAGGGAATTGTATTGGCCGGCGGCTCCGGCACCCGCCTGCACCCCATTACCCTGGGCGTGTCCAAGCAATTGTTACCGGTCTATGACAAACCGATGATCTACTACCCGATCTCGGTACTGATGTTGGCTGGAATCAAGGAAATCCTGGTGATTTCGACCCCGGCGGACCTGCCGCAATACCGCAACCTGCTGGGGGACGGTAGCCAGTTCGGGGTTACCTTCAGTTATGCCGAACAGCCCAGCCCGGACGGCCTGGCCCAGGCGTTCCTGATTGGCGAAACGTTTATTGGTAAGGATCCGGTGTGCCTGATTCTGGGCGACAACATCTTCCATGGTCAGAGCTTCAGCCAGCAACTGCACAGCGCCGTCAAACGCGACAAGGGCGCCACGGTGTTCGGCTACTGGGTCAAAGACCCGGAGCGCTTTGGCGTGATCGATTTCGATAGCGAAGGCCGCGCGCTGTCCATCGAAGAAAAGCCCCTCAAGCCCAAATCCAGCTATGCCGTTACGGGCCTGTATTTCTACGATAACGACGTGATCCAGATTGCCAAGTCGATCAAACCGTCGCCACGCGGCGAACTGGAGATCACCGACATCAACAATGCCTACCTGCAACGGGGCGACCTGCAGGTTGAGCGCTTCGGTCGTGGGTTTGCCTGGCTCGACACCGGCACCCACGACAGCCTGCTGGAAGCCTCGCAGTATGTACAAACCATCGAGCACCGCCAGGGCCTGAAGGTCGCTTGCCTGGAAGAAATCGCCTATCAGAGCGGCTGGATCGACCGTGAGCACCTGCTCGAACACGCGAAGTACTTTGGCAAGACCGGCTACGGGCAGTACCTGTTCGCCCTGGCAGGAGAACCCCGGTGAATATCGTTGAAACCTCCCTGCCCGGTGTGCTGCTCATCGAGCCCAAAGTGTTCGGTGACGAACGCGGTTTTTTCTACGAAAGTTTCAACGCCCGCGCCTTTGCAGAGGGCACCGGCCTTACACGCAACTTTGTCCAAGACAACCATTCACGCTCGCAGAAAGGCGTATTGCGCGGCCTGCATTACCAGCTGGAGCACACCCAGGGCAAACTGGTGCGCGTCAGCGCCGGCGAGGTCCTGGACGTGGCGGTCGACATCCGCCGCAGTTCGCCGAACTTCGGCCAATGGGTGGGGGTGCGCCTGTCTGCGCAGAATCATCGTCAACTGTGGGTACCGGAAGGGTTTGCCCACGGCTTTGTGGTGCTGAGCGACTACGCCGAGTTCCTCTACAAAACCACCGACTACTACCAGCCAAGTGCCGAGCGCTGCATTCTGTGGAATGACCCGACGCTGGCCATCGACTGGCAACTGAGCGAGCCCCCACAACTATCCGCCAAGGATCAGCACGGCAAGCCCCTGCTGGAAGCCGACCTGTTCCCATGAGCACAGCCTTGAAAATCCTCATCACCGGCCAACACGGCCAGGTTTCCCGCGAGCTGCAACAGCGGCTCCAGGGCCTGGGTGAGTTGATTGTGCTCGGTCGCGACCAGCTCGACCTGGCCAACCCCGGGCAGATCCGCCAACAGGTACGCAGCCATCGCCCGGGGCTGATCATCAATGCGGCGGCCCATACTGCTGTCGACCAGGCCGAGAACGAGCCCGATGTGGCCTTCGCGATCAATGCCACGGCGCCCGGTATCCTGGCCGAGGAAGCCAAGACCCTGGGCATCCCGTTGATCCACTACTCCACCGACTACGTGTTCGACGGCAGCAAGCCTGCGCCCTACACCGAAGACGATGAGCCCAACCCGTTGGGGGTCTACGGCCAGAGCAAACTGGCGGGCGAACAGGCCATTGCGGCGGTGGGTGGTCAGTACCTGATCCTGCGGACCAGTTGGGTGTATTCGGGCCACGGCAAGAATTTCCTGCTGACCATGCAGCGCCTGCTCCAGGAAAAACCGCAGATGCGCATCGTCGCCGACCAGATCGGCGCACCGACCTGGGCCGGGACTATCGCCAACAGCACCCGCGCCCTGATCGAACGCTGGCAGGCTGGGCAGGCCGGGGACTGGGGCGTGTATCACCTGACGGCTCAGGGCGAGACTTCATGGTTCGGCTTTGCCCAGGCCATTGGCGAGCAGCTGCTGGCCGAAGGCAAGGCCTGCGCCACACTGGAAGGGATCCCCGCCAGCGACTACCCGACGCCCGCCCAGCGCCCGTTGAACTCGCGCCTGGATTGCAGCCGCCTGCAACAACAATGGCAAGTCGGCCAACCGCAGTGGCGTGAAGCATTGCGCGAGTGTCTTGCACAGCAGCACTAGGCATAATGCGCCTGTACCCTCAGGCGCAGACCTACATGACTCCACCCCTTCCGCGAAGACCCCGCTGGCGCAGCCTGGCCTTGCTGGCGTTGTGCCTGGCACCGCTGCTGTGGCCGCTGGAGCATCTGGCCGAGCGCTACTATCGCAGCGAACTGGCCGGGCAGAACCGCCAAACCCTCGACCTGTACGTCGCCAACCTGCTGGGCACCCTGCACCGCTACGAAGTGCTGCCGCAGATCCTCGGCGACCTGCCGGCCTTGCGCACGGCCCTGGCAGCGCCTCACGTCAGCACCAACCTGGTCGCCGCCAACCAGTTGCTCAAGCAGGTGGCAGCCCAGGCAGGCGTGGAAGTGATGTACCTGATGGACACCCGCGGCAAGACCCTGGCCGCCTCGAACTGGGACAAACAGGACAGTTTCGTCGGCCGCAATTTTTCCTTTCGGCCTTATTTCAGTGAAGCGATGGCCGGGCGCCTGGGGCGCTTCTTCGGCCTGGGCACCACCTCGGCCAAGCGCGGGTACTTCTTCGCCGCTGCGGTGCGCGAAGATGAGCATGTGATTGGCGTGCTGGTGGTCAAGGTCGACCTGGACCACACCGAAAGTCTGTGGGGCCAGACCCCCGAGCAACTGCTGGTCACCGACCACAACGGCGTGGTGATCCTGACCTCACGCCCCCAATGGCGTTTTCGCGCGACCCGGCCCCTGACCGAGGCCGAGCGCCAGGCGATTATCGCGATCCAGCCCTACCCGACCCGCGATCCGCAGCCCCTGAACTTCAACCCCAACGCCTGGCTGCGCCAATCCACCGAAATCGCTGAAACCGGCTGGAATGTAGAAATCCTTGCCCCGCGCACTCTGATCGACCGCCCCGTGCGTACGGTGGTCGCGGTCGGCGGTGCCACCTTGCTGGTGCTGATGCTGCTGCTCGGCCTGATGATGCAGCGCCGTCGCCACTACCTGGAACGCATCGCCTTTGAAGCCAAGGCCCGGCGCGAGCTGGAAATGCGCGTGGCCGAACGGACCAGCGACCTCGAAGGCCTCAACCGCCGCCTGCGCCAGGAAGTGCTGGAGCGCGAAAATGCCCAGCAAGAACTGGTGCGCGCCCAGGACGACCTGGTGCAGGCCGGCAAGCTGTCGGCGCTGGGCACCATGTCGGCCAGCATCAGCCATGAGCTCAACCAGCCCCTGGCGGCCATTCGCAGTTACGCAGAAAACGCCGGGATTCTCCTCGACCACCAGCGCACCGACGACGCCCGCGGCAACCTCAAGCTGATCAGCGAACTGACCGGGCGCATGGCCTCGATCATCGCCCACTTGCGCGCCTTTGCCCGTCGCGACCGGCATGCCCCGGAAAGCGTGGCCCTGCAACCGGCCCTGGACGACGCGCTGGCATTGCTGGCCAAGCGCCGGCGGGCCATGGAAGTAGAACTGATCCGCGACTTGCCAGAAGCCTCCCTGTGGGTGGAGGCCGGCGAAACCCGCCTGCGCCAGGTGCTGGGCAACCTGTTGGCCAATGCCCTGGACGCCCTGACCGAAAAAGGCCCGCCGCGCAAACTGTGGCTGAGTGCCGAATCCACCGAGCAGGGCGTCAATCTGTACATTCGCGACAATGGGCCGGGGTTCTGCATGGAAGCCCTGGGTCGCGCCGGCGAGCCCTTCTACACCACCAAGACCCGCACCCAGGGCCTGGGGTTGGGCCTGGCCATCTGTGACACCCTGATGCGTGCCTTTGGTGGCGAGCTGTTGTTTGCCAACCACAAGGAAGGCGGCGCACTGATAACCTTGAAACTGCGCGCCGGAGCACCCGGCGTCAGTCTGCAACCGTCCGAGGACCGCAGTGTATGAGTATCGATAACCAGATTCAGGTGGTGTTGATCGACGATGATCCACACCTGCGTCAGGCCCTGTGCCAGACCCTGGACCTGGCCGGGCTGAAAGTCCTGCCCCTTGGCGAGGCCACCGGCCTCACGGCGCGCCTGTCGCGGGACTGGCCAGGAGTGGTGGTCAGCGACATCCGCATGCCCGGCATGGACGGCCTGGAGCTGCTCACCGAACTCCACGGCCAGGACCCGGAGCTGCCGGTGCTGCTGATCACCGGCCACGGAGATGTACCCCTGGCGGTGCAGGCGATGCGCGCCGGCGCCTATGACTTCCTCGAAAAACCCTTCGCCAGCGACGCCCTGCTCGACAGCGTACGCCGCGCCCTGGACCTGCGCCGGCTGGTGCTGGACAACCGTAGCCTGCGCCTGGCCCTGAGTGATCGCCAGCAACTGAGCACGCGCCTGGTGGGCCAGTCGGCGCCGATGCTGCGCCTGCGCGAGCAGATTGGCGCGCTGGCGGCGACCCGCGCCGACGTGCTGATCCTCGGCGAAACCGGCGCCGGCAAGGAAGTGGTGGCGCGTGCCCTGCACGACCTGTCGAACCGCCGCACCGGGCCGTTTGTCGCCATCAACGCGGGCGCCCTGGCCGAGTCCGTGGTCGAAAGCGAGCTGTTCGGCCATGAGCCGGGAGCGTTTACCGGTGCGCAGAAGCGGCGGATTGGCAAGTTTGAATTTGCCAACGGCGGCACGTTGTTCCTCGATGAAATCGAGAGCATGAGCCTGGATGTGCAGGTCAAGTTGCTGCGCCTGTTGCAGGAGCGGGTGGTCGAGCGCCTAGGCGGTAATCAGCAGATCCCCCTGGATATCCGCATCATCGCCGCAACCAAGGAAGACCTGCGCCAGTCCGCCGACCAGGGGCGCTTTCGGGCTGACTTGTACTACCGCCTGAACGTCGCGCCGCTGCGCATTCCGCCCCTGCGCGAGCGTGGCGAAGATGCCTTGATGCTGTTCCAGCACTTCGCCGACGAGGCCAGCAGCCGCCACGGCCTGCCGCTGCATGAACTGCAGCCCGGCCAACGGGCAATGCTGTTGCGCCATAATTGGCCAGGCAACGTACGGGAGCTGCAAAACGTCGCCGAACGCTTCGCCCTCGGCCTGGAGCTGGCCCTGGACAGCACACCCGACGGCCCAGCGCCCGGCGTACCGATGTCCACCGGGGGCTTGAGCGAGCAAGTCGAACACTTTGAAAAAGCCTTGATCGCCGCCGAACTCGGCCGCCCCCACAGCTCGGTGCGCAGCCTGGCCGAGGCCCTGGGGGTGCCGCGTAAAACCCTGCATGACAAGCTGCGCAAACATGGGCTGAATTTTGCCGACAGCGGCAACGCCCACACCGATGACGAATGACCTTTCACGCCCGCCAAGAGACCGCCATGAGCCGCGATAGCCGTTACCTGGAATCCATTCTGCACCATGACATCCCCCTGACCCGGGAGATGGGCCTCAAGGTGCTCGACTGGCAGGACCGGCAACTGCGCCTGCACTTACCGTTGCAAGCCAATATCAACCACAAGAGCACCATGTTCGGCGGCAGCCTGTATTGCGGCGCGGTCTTGGCCGGCTGGGGCTGGCTGCACCTACAGCTGCGCGAGGAAGGGATTGAAGACGGGCATATCGTGATTCAGGAAGGGCAGATCAGCTATCCGCTGCCTGTCACCCAGGACGCCACGGCGATTTGCCAGGCGCCGGAAGACAAGGTGTGGAAGCGATTCTTGGCGACCTACCAGCGCCATGGCCGGGCACGGCTAGCCCTGCAGACGTGGATTGTGAATGAGGGCAGTGAAGAGCAGGCGGTAGCGTTTACCGGGCAGTACGTGTTGCACCGCTAGGCAACCAATGTGGGTTGCGGGCTTGTGTGGGAGCGGGCTTGCCCGCGATGGCGGTGGGTCAGTCAACTATATCTAACCTGACACCGCGCCATCGCAGGCAAGCCCGCTCCCACATTTGATCTGCATTGCCTTCAAGAACGGGCCAGAGTCAGCAAGCGCTCGCGCCAGGCGGCCTTGGCCGGCAAGGCCAGGAAAAACGGGTTCAACAGTGACTCACGCGCCGGGTAGCTGAACGGCTGGCCATTCAACTCCAGCACTTCGCCGCCAGCACCCTCCAGCACGCCCTGGGCGGCGGCGGTGTCCCACTGCGACGTCGGCGCCAGGCGCGGATAGCAATCGGCGCTGCCTTCGGCCAACAGGCAGAACTTCAAGGAACTGCCGATATTGGCCAGCTTCAACGCCCCCAGCCCTTGGCTCAAGCCATCGAGCAAGCGCTCCTGTTCGGGGCTGGTATGGCGGCGGCTGGCAACCACGGTGAACGCCTCGCCCACCGCCGGCTTCTGGCGCACCTGGATCGGTCGGGGCGTGGCATTCACGTCGGAACGCCACGCCCCAAGGCCGGCGCCGCCGAAGTAGCAGCGGCCACTGGTGGGCATCGACACCACGCCAAACACCACCCGCCCCTGTTCGATCAAGGCGATGTTGACGGTAAATTCTTCACTGCCGCTGATAAATTCCTTGGTGCCGTCCAGCGGGTCCACCAGCCACCAGCGTTGCCAACCGGCACGCACGCTCTGGTCGATATCGGCATCTTCTTCCGACAGCACCGGGATGCTGGGGTCCAGCGCAGTGAGGCCGGCGAGAATCAGGTGATGGGCGGCCAGGTCGGCGGCGGTGACCGGCGAATCATCCGCCTTGGCCGTCACGGCCACATCGGCGCGCCAGTACGGCAGGATGACCTCGCCGGCCTGGCGGGCCAGTTCAATCACCGGGGCAATATAGGCATGGCCGAGGAACAATTCGCTCATGGCAGGTAGGCTCCGCGCTGGGTCAGCAGGTCCCGCACCAGGTACAGCGCGGCGAGGGCACGGCCTTCACTGAACTGCGGGTTCTGCGCCAGTTGCGCCAGCTCGCGCAGGTTGACCCGGTCCACGCGCATCGGCTCGGGCTCGTCGCCTTCCAGGCGTTCTTCGTACAGTTCGGTGGCCAGCACCACCTGGATTTTCTGGCTCATATAGCCGGGGGACAAGGACAGTTCGGTCAGGTGCTCCAACTGCCGTGCGCCATAGCCCGCCTCTTCCTTGAGTTCACGGTCTGCCGCTGCCAGCACGTCTTCACCCGGCTCGATCAGGCCCTTGGGCAACGACAGTTCATACTCATCCGTGCCACCGCAGTATTCTTCCACCAGCAACGCGTGGTCAGCGTCGATCATCGCCACAATCATCACCGCGCCATACCCTGCACCCCGGCCCACCAGGCGCTCGTAGGTCCGCTCAACGCCATTGGAAAAGCGCAATTGCACTTCCTCCACGCGGAACAAACGGCTACTGGCGACAATTTCGCGGGCGAGGACGGTGGGTTTCTGGCGCATAAAGGGCTCCTTGGCGTGATCGGGTTACTATACCGTGGCTTTTCCGATTGTCTGTGTCGGATATATTTACTTACCTGCTTGAGAACCCATCATGCCGCCACTGCCCTGGTCCACTATCGATACCGTCCTGCTGGACATGGACGGCACCTTGCTCGACCTGCATTTCGACAACCACTTCTGGATGGAACACCTGCCGCGGCGCTATGCCGAACTGCACGGGGTGAGCCAGGCCATGGCCGAGATGGAGTTGCAGCCGCTGTTCGAGCGTAATGCCGGCCAGTTGCAATGGTATTGCCTGGATTTCTGGAGCGCCGAACTGAAGATCCCGGTGCGCGAACTCAAGCTGGAAACCGCCCACCTGATCGCCCTGCGCCCGGACGCCGATACCTTCCTGGCAGCCATCAAACAGGCCGGCAAGCGCGTGATCCTGATCACCAACGCCCACCGCGACTCGCTGTCGCTGAAGCTGGAGCGCATCGAGTTGGCGCCGTATTTCGAGCGGCTGATCAGCTCCCACGACTATGGTTTTGCCAAGGAAAACCCGCAGTTCTGGGATGCGTTGCAGGCGGATATCGATTTTGACCCGGCGCGCAGCCTGTTTATCGACGATACGCTGCCGATTCTGCGCAGTGCACGGGATTTTGGCGTGGGGCATTTGCTGGCGGTCAAACAGCCGGACAGCCGCAAGGGGCCGAAGGATACGGCGGAGTTCGATGCGGTCGGGGATTACCGGGAATTGATCAGCGGGCTCTAAAACTATATGCAACACCCCTGTGGGAGCGGGCTTGCCCGCGATAGCGGTGGGTCAGAGCTAGATTTGCTGACTGACGCACCGCAATCGCGGGCAAGCCCGCTCCCACATTTAGGCCGGGGTATTACTCTGGAATACGTAGAGTCTGCCCTGGGTAGATTTTGTTCACATCCTTGAGCATTGGTTTGTTGGCCTCAAAGATTTTGTTGTACTGATTGGCATCGCCATAGACCGCCAAAGAGATCGCGCTCAGGGTGTCGCCCTTTTTCACCACGACAAAGCGGGCAGCTGCAACAGCAGGGCCCGACACAGTGATCTGGTCATCCACAGTCGCCACGCCGGCAATATTGCCCAGCGCCAACAGAATCTTCTCTTTCTCTTCCTGGCTGGCGACTTCACCGGTCACCGTCACCTTGTCGCCATCCACGGTGGTCTGCACATTCGGATTACCCAGGCCGACCTTGGCAACGTGATCCTTCAACTGCTCGCTCGCGTTTGCATTACCCGGCGTCAACAGATCAACGATTTTCTCGCCGGCTTCTTTGATAAAGCTAAAAAGACTCATAGTGCGCTCTCCTTGGGATTGGGTTTCCAGATGCCAAAGACTAGACCAGTCTTACAGGCCTTGGTTCCAGTCCGACCAATGACGCAAACGCGCTAGAATCCCTGCGCCATTGGAATAAGAGCCCCGGAGCGAAGATGGACATCAAACAGCTGAAATTCCTCATCGCCCTCGACGAAACCCGTCACTTCGGCCAGGCGGCCGCGCGCTGCCACATTACCCAGCCGACCCTGTCGATGCGCCTGCGCAGCCTGGAAGAAGAGCTGGAGCTGCCGCTGGTCAATCGCGGCCAGCGTTTCGAGGGCTTTACCGCCCCCGGCGAGCGGGTGCTGGCCTGGGCGCGTACGGTACTGGCAGCCTACGACGGCCTGCAGGCCGAAGCGGCGGCCTGCAGGGGCAACCTGGTGGGGACGTTGCGCCTGGGCGTGGTGCCGCTGTCGAGCTTTGACCCGCTGGCCTTGATGCAACAACTGCACAAGCAACACCCCAGCCTGCGCTTTGAGCTATCGGCCCTGAGCTCCGAGCAGATTCTCGAACAACTGGCAAGCAATCGCCTGGACCTGGGCGTGTCCTACCTTGAGCGCCTGGACGCCGAGCGCTTTGACTCCCTGGCCCTGGACGAAACCCGCATGGGCCTGCTGTACGACCAGCGGTTCTTCAGCTTCGGCGAAAAACCCCTGAGCTGGGAGGCGCTGATAGAACTGCCCCTGGGCATGCTCACCAGTGGCATGCACTTTCGCCAGTCCATCGACCATAACTTCCACAGCCGGGGCCTGACGCCGCAACCCCTGCTGCAAACCGATGCCGTCCATCAGTTGCTGCAAGCGGTGCACGGCGGCCTGTGTTGTGCGGTGATGCCCCTGGACGGCGGCCTCGATGCCCTGACCGAACACCTGCGCCTGCAGCCTATCGAAAACGCGCAAACCCTGGCCAAGCTGGGGCTGATCATGCGCCGCAGCGCGCCGCGCTCGGCGTTGGCCGAGGCGTGTTTCGCGCTTTATCAGTAATCGCTGGTAAAGCCTTGATCGACGTTATCTATCGGTAGATCAGTACTGACGATTAGACGCGACCCTTTGTCGCGCCTAGTCTTCACTCTGAACACTTCGCCGGTGACTAGACTTGATGAACGCCCAGCGCCCAGCATGCGCGGCGCCCGCCCTGACAACGCCCGCGCCTGCCGCCAGCCAGAGTTATCAATACTGCAACCTCGACCATACGGAATTGGCCAGCACCGCGCTGGCCGAGGAAGTCGCGTTGGCGATTGCCTATAACGACATCAACCAGGCCGTCATGCTGGTAACGCCCACCGATCTTGAAGACTTTATTGTCGGTTTCAGCCTGGGCAGCGGCATCATCAGCGACATCAGCGACCTCTATGACCTGCAACTGAGCGGCGCAGGCGCGGCCCAGTACGCCCAGGTGCAGATCTCCAGCCGCGCCTTCTGGAACCTCAAGCAGCAGCGCCGGCAACTGGCCGGCACCAGCGGCTGCGGCCTGTGTGGCGTGCAAGCCCTGGAGCAGGCGCTGCCGGACCTTCAGGTGCTGCCGGGCGCACCGCTGCCGCCTGCTGCCTGGTTGGAGGGCTTGCGCCAGCGCATCAGCGCCTTTCAGCCTCTGGGCCAATACAGCGGCGCAGTGCATGCGGCGGTGTTCATGGATAACCAGGGCGAACTGCTGCTGGGCCGCGAAGATATCGGCCGGCATAACGCCCTGGACAAACTGATCGGTGCCCTGGTCCGCCAGCGCATCCCGACCGCCGGCGGCGTGGCAATTGTCACCAGCCGTTGCAGCCTGGAATTGATCCAGAAAGTCCTGCGCGCGGGCATCCAGACCCTGGTCAGCCTGTCGTCACCCACCGGCCTGGCCCTGCAATGGGCGCGCCGGCACAACCTCAATCTCATCCACCTGCCGCAAAAAAGCGCGCCGCGGGTCTACAGCCCTGCGATGGAGTACCAGCCATGAGCAATCATCACCAAGCCGACCAAACCCCCACCCCGCGCTACAAGCCCTATAAAGGCCCGGCAGGTGGCTGGGGTGCGCTGATCAGCGTGGCGCAGGCATGGCTGACCAGCGACAACGCGCTGAAAAACCTGCGCATGATGCTCAAGACCAACCAGAACGGCGGCTTCGACTGCCCGGGTTGCGCCTGGGGCGACTCGCCGGAAAGCGGCATGGTCAAGTTCTGCGAGAACGGCGCCAAGGCGGTCAACTGGGAAGCCACCAAGCGCCGGGTAGATGCGGCGTTCTTCGCCAAACACAGCGTCAGCGCGCTGCTGGAGCAAAGCGACTACTGGCTGGAATACCAGGGCCGCCTGACCGAGCCCATGAGCTATGACGCCCAGACCGACCGCTACAAGCCCATCAGTTGGGAATCGGCCTTCGACCTGATCGGCAAACACCTGCAAGCCCTGCCGAGCCCGGACATGGCCGAGTTCTACACCTCGGGCCGCGCCAGCAATGAGGCCGCGTACCTGTATCAACTGTTCGTGCGCGCCTACGGCACCAACAACTTCCCGGACTGCTCGAACATGTGCCACGAAGCCAGCGGCGTGGCCCTGGCGCAAAGCGTGGGGGTCGGCAAGGGCACCGTGACCTTTGATGACTTTGAGCATGCCGATGCGATTTTCGTCCTGGGCCAGAACCCCGGCACCAACCACCCGCGCATGCTCGAACCACTGCGCGAAGCGGTGAAACGCGGGGCTCAGGTGGTGTGTATCAACCCGCTCAAAGAGCGTGGCCTGGAGCGCTTCCAACACCCGCAGCACCCGCTGGAAATGCTCACCAACGGCGACAAGCCGACCAACACCGCGTATTTCCGCCCGGCGCTGGGGGGCGACATGGCCATCCTGCGCGGCATGGCCAAGTTCCTGCTGCTGTGGGAGCGCGAGGCCCAGGCCGAAGGCAAGGAGGCCGTGTTCGACCACGAGTTCCTCAATGAACACACGATCAATGTGCTCGATTACCTGGCCAGGATCGACGACACCTCCTGGGATGAAATCGTCGAGCAGTCCGGCCTGAGCCTGGTGGAGATCGAGCAAGCGGCGCGCATGTACGCCAAAGGCAAGAACGTGATCATGTGCTGGGCGATGGGTATCACCCAGCATCGGCATTCGGTGCCGACCATCCAGGAAATCGCCAACCTGATGCTGCTGCGCGGCAACATCGGCCGCCCCGGTGCCGGCCTGTGCCCGGTGCGGGGCCACAGCAACGTGCAGGGCGACCGCACCATGGGCATCAACGAACGGCCGCCCGCGGCCTTCCTCGATGCCCTGGAGCGCCGCTTCCAGTTCAAGGTGCCCCGTGACAACGGGCATAACGTGGTCGAGGCGATCCACGCCATGCTCGAAGGCCGCGCCAAGGTGTTTATCGGCCTGGGGGGCAACTTTGCCCAAGCCACGCCCGACAGCCCTCGCACCTTCCAGGCCTTGAGCAATTGCGACCTGACGGTGCAGATCAGCACCAAGCTCAATCGCAGCCATCTGGCCCACGGCAAACAGGCCTTGATCCTGCCGTGCCTGGGCCGTACCGACATCGATATCCAGGCCGATGGCCCGCAAGCGGTGACGGTGGAAGATTCGTTCAGCATGGTGCACGGCTCCAACGGCCAGTTGCAGCCGCTGTCGACGCTGATGAAGTCGGAACCGGCGATTCTCGCCGGCATCGCCGCTGCCACTCTGGGCAGCAAGCCGGTGGACTGGAACTGGCTGGTAGCCGACTACCGTCGCATCCGCGACTTGATCGCCGACACCATTCCCGGTTTCAAGGATTTCAATGAGCGTGTGCAGCACCCAGGCGGTTTCTACCTGGGCAATAGCGCCGGCGCCCGCCGCTGGAATACCCCGTCAGGCCGCGCCAACTTCCGCGCCAACATCCTGCCCAAGGACCTGGTGCATGAACGCACCCGCGCCACTGGCCAGTTGCCCGACCTGATCATGCAATCCATGCGTTCCCACGATCAGTACAACACCACTATCTACGGCCTGGATGATCGTTATCGTGGGGTCAAGGGCCAGCGCGACGTGCTGTTCGTCAACGAAGCCGACATCATCCGCCTGGGCTTCAAGCCGGGGCAGAAGGCCGATATCGTATCGATCTGGGATGATGGCCGCGAACGGCGGGTCAAGGGTTTTACCTTGCTGGCGTTCGATATTCCGGCGGGGCAGGCGGCGGCGTACTACCCGGAGGTCAATCCGCTGGTGCCATTGGAAAGCACTGGGGAGGGTAGCCATACGCCGACTTCCAAGTTCGTGGCGATTCGCCTGGAAGCGGCCAGTGAGAATGGCTTGATCATGGCCCGAACTGCCTGATCGTTCCCACACTCTGCGACTGATCGTTCCCACGCTCTGCGTGGGAATGCCGCCCCGGACGCTCTGCGTCTGCTTTTGATGACGCGGAGCGTCACTGGATGCGTTAGATCGCGGCCGTTGCGAAGTAGCTAAAGACCGGCAAAAACGACTTAAGTTCCCTAACAAAAACAGTAACTTAGCTAATTGTATACAACCCACACCACTGGTCGGAATTCGATTGTAAGAATATCACTACAACCTCAGGATCGCGCCGTCATCCTCTTGAGGTTCCCCTATGAAGTTTTCCTCGATTCTCTTGTTGTCCCTTGGCCTGGTCAGTGGCGCAGCCATGGCCGGTGGCACCACCGAAGCCGGTGTAGGCGGCGCATTGGGCGGGGTTCTAGGTTCGGTCGTCGGCCAGCAGATCGGCGGCAATACCGGCTCGGCCATTGGTGCAGCCCTGGGCGGCGCCGGCGGTAGCGCAGTCGGCGCAGACAAACGCAGCCGTGGCGAAGCGGCCATTGGCGGCGCACTGGGCGCGGCGGGCGGCAACGTGGTTGGGCGCAGTGTCGGCGGTAGCACCGGCAGCTTGATCGGCGCAGCAGCAGGCGGTGGCGCAGGCGGCGCACTGGGTAACTATATGGGCAACAAGAGCGATGACGACGACCGTCGCTATCGTGGGCGCGATCGTGATGATCGTCGGTACTACCGTGATGACCACCCTGGTCGCGGCCATGCCTATGGTCATCGCAAGAACAAACATCACAACCGTCACCGGTAAGATTTAGAGAACTCTGCAGAACCCATGTGGGAGCGGGCTTGCTCGCGATGACAGTGTGCCAGTCGCCCAATGTATTGACTGACCGGCCACCATCGCAAGCAAGCCCGCTCCCACATTTGCTTGGGTGGCGTTTGCGAGTTCGGGGTCAGATCACCAACCGCTGCAACGCCTCGCGCAACATTCCCGGAATCGTCACCGGCTGGTTCGTCGCCCGGTCCACAAATACATGCACAAACCGCCCCGCCGCACAGGCCTCATCTTCGCCGGCCTTGAACACCGCCAACTCGTACTGCACTGAACTGTTGCCCAACTTGCCCACCCGCAGGCCGATATCGATATGGTCAGGAAAGGCAATCGAGGCGAAATAGTCGCACGCCGAACTCACCACAAACCCCACCACTTCGCCCTCATGGATATCCAGCCCGCCCTGCTCAATCAGGTAGGTGTTCACCGCCGTGTCGAAGAAGCTGTAATAGGTGACGTTATTCACATGCCCATACACGTCATTGTCGTGCCAGCGCGTAATGATCGGCTGGAAGTGGCGGTAATCGGCACGCTGCGGCATTGAATCGGGCATGGACAAGTCTCGTTGAAATGGATTTACAGGTCGTTCAGATGGGCCTGCGCCCAATCCCGCACCTCGGCATACGGATACTCTTCCAGCACGGCAAACCCTGGAATCCCCCGCGCCTTGAGCTTGGTAAACAACGGCACGCTGATCCCGCATAAAAACCGCGTCAGGCGTTCAGCCCCAGGCAAGCTGCCAGTGTACTGATGATGCCTGTGGATAAAATCCGCGCACAATCCCTGGAAGTTTTTATCCACAAGTGGCGCCAGGCCAGGAGGCGACGGCAGATGGGCGACCTGGCCATGGCACACCGAGCAATGCCCGCACTGACGGGGCGCCTCTGCGTCGCCAAAATACTCGGCCAACCGAAACCCCAGGCAGCGCTCGCTGGCGAACAACGCCAGCATCCCATGGATGCGCGCCACTTCCGTGGCTTCGTGCTGCTTGAAGCCTGTGTATAACTCGGCGCTCAAGGCCTGGGGCTCAAACCCGGTATCGAGCAGGCTGTAGACCTCGGTCATCTGCTTGCTCTCCAGTTCAATCAGCCCCGACTCCTGGAAATAGTCCAGCGCCTTGACCACCCGGCCACGCTCGGCCTGGTGCTGTTGATAAAGCGCGTCGAAATCCACGGTAGCCCAACTCCTGGCCCGCTTACACACCTGGATGATTGCGGCGACAAACTGCTGTCGCTCACCGGAAAAACGCGCCAGCAACACCTCCGGCTCCACCAGGTACTTGAAGCGATACTCGGCATAAAACGCATAGCGCGGTGCAATCACCCCCTTGAGTTCCAGTTGCACCAGCAAGGTCTTGAGCGGCAGCTCGCGGATATTGCTCAGCTCCGCCAAGGAGCGCAGCAGAAACTCCCATTGCCCGTCCTCCCGGGCCGCCAGCAGTTCCTCCAGCACCCGCCGGATGCCTTCCTGCTCCGGCGTATCGCCGTACACAAAGTTCTCCAGCACATTAAGGCTGTCGCGGTTGGCCAGCACCAGACACTCGGAAGGCTGACCATCGCGACCGGCCCGCCCGATTTCCTGGCTGTAGTTCTCGATGGATTTGGGCAGGTCGAAATGCACGACGTTGCGGATATCACTCTTGTCGATGCCCATGCCGAAGGCAATGGTCGCGACGATACACGTAGACTGGCCGCCCATGAACCGGCGCTGGATGCCCTCACGCAGATCATGGGGCAAACCTGCATGATAGGCCTCGGCCGGGATGCCATGGCGATTCAGGTGCTCGGCGATCTGCTCGGCGGTCTTCTGCAAGGTGACATAGACGATGCTCGGCTGGTTGGCCCGCTCGCCCATCCACTCCACCAGGCGCCGGCGCTTGTCTGCGCCGCTGACGGGCTCCACCAGCAGGTTGAGGTTGGGCCGATAGAAGCCAGTGGTGATCACGTCTGTGGCGGCAATGGCGAACTTAGCCTGCATGTCTGCAATCACCTTGGGCGTCGCGGTGGCAGTCAACAGCAACACCTGGGGGATCTTGAACTGGCGCTGGTAGTCGGGGAGCTTGAGGTAGTCCGGGCGGAAATTATGGCCCCATTCGGAAATACAGTGCGCCTCGTCCACCACCAATAATGAAATCGAAACGCTGTGCAGAAAGTTGCGAAAGCGCTCGTTCTTCAGGCGCTCTACGGAAATCATCAGGATCTTCAGCTCGCCGGAGCGAGCGCGGGCCATTACGTCATTGGCCTGCTCACGACTTTGCGTCGAATCGATGCTGCCGGCCGAAATACCATGGCGCTGCAAAAAGCCCAGTTGGTCCTGCATCAACGCCAACAGCGGCGATACCACCAGTGTCAGGTGCGGCAGCAACACGGCGCAGAGCTGGTAACAGAGGGATTTACCGGAGCCAGTGGGAAAGATCGCCGCCGCCGAACGACCGGCCAGCACGGCGCTGACAGCCGCTTCCTGGCCAGGGCGAAACTGTGGATAACCAAAGACCTGCTGGAGGGTGTCGTGCATAAGCTGTCACTCCATTGACCGCTGAACAGGCCTAAAACATAGCCCGGTATTTTCAGCGGATCGAGAAAGGTCGCGAGGAAAAGAGAGACAGGATGATACACAGGCTGCGAGGTTGAACCGACAATCTACAGAACACCCCAAAACAAATGTGGGAGCGGGCTTGCCCGCGATGGCGGTGCCCCAGTCGATACCTCTGTTGACTGTTACACCGCTATCGCGGGCAAGCCCGCTCCCACATTTTCAGACCTTTTCTACCGCTCGATCAGCGGTTTTGCACACGCTCAATGGCTTTGTCATACACCGGGTTGGCCTTCTGTTCCTTGGCCAACTGGTAGTGACGCAGCGCATCGGCAAACTGCCCGGCTGCTTCGTAGATCCGCGCGATGTTGTAGTAGGAACCGGCGCGCACGGTGGCGGCTGTCGGGCCGCTGGCCAGGGCAATCGCCTTGCGGTTGGCCCAGATCGACTCGGCGGTGTTGCCGGCTTTCTGATAGGCCAGGCCGAGGTTGCCGTAGGCTTTGCCGAAGGCATTATCCAGCTCGATCGCCTGACGGAAGTAGTCGATCGCCTGGTCCAGGTTACCGGCCTGGTAGGCTGCTTCGCCTTTGAGGTTCAGCTTTTTCGCATCACCCTGGACTGCAGAACTGACCACCACAGCATCCACGGCAACGCTGTCGTTGAGCAGGGGTTTGACTTCGTTGAGCACATCCTTGGCCTCGACCAGCACGCCGGTGAAGGTATTGATGTCCTGGAAGTCGCCGCTGCCGGTCATGCGGAACACGGTCCACAGGTTACCGGTGCGGTTGGCCGGCACGTAGTAGGTGCGGACCAGGGACTGGCCCATGTACACAAACACCTTGGCCTGGCTCTCGGACAGTGCTGTGGAGCCCGTATTGGTGCGGTTGGAGAAGTCATGCACGGCGTACACGTAGCTTTCGCCGTAGTGTTTTTTCTGCAGGGTGATGGTTTCCGGGCCGTAGCTGTCGGTGTCATCCACATCCAGCTCGGCATCGGTGCCGGTCTTGCTGTTGAAGTAGATGTTGTTGCCGGGGAAGATCATGTGGGAGTCGAGATCCGAAGGCGATTGCCCCCAGGTCAGCACCACACGCAGGCCGTCGAGGTTTTCCATCACCGGGCTGATGGCGTAGGTCATGCCTTTGCACGGGCACTTGACCACCAGGTTGGAGTAGCCGGGCTTCTTGATGATCAGCAGGTTGTCAGCGCCATCGGCAACTTCGCTGGTGAGGGTGACCTGGCCCTGGGCATTGGTGCGCCCCACCACATTCTGTGCGCCGTTGCGTTGCAGCAAGACTTCAGCGTCAGCGATTTTCTGGTCCTTGACCACCGCACTGAGTACTTCAATTGGCAACTGCTCGGCCTGGACAGAAAACGCCACTGCACACAATGACATCGCCGAAGCGACACGAAGCAAACCCATGCTTAACTCCCTTTAAGTAGTGGACGGAATCGCCCTACAAGATTTTGCGGTGAAACATACGCTGAATTCAGGTGCTTTGCCGGAATTTTATACAAAATGTGACATGGTTTTGCCCCACCGCTGCGTGGGGGCCTCACAGTCAAACCTCAAGCATCGGAAGCCTCCGTAGGAAATCGCCAAGCCGAGCACCGTACGCTTCCCAAATTGCCTCCAGTGCCCATCCAGCCCTCTACAGAATCAGCCAAGCCTGGCCGAAACTAGCGTTCTCGCAACCTTCTCGGCAAAAACACCGTGAACCTGGAAAGGACTCAGTACATCGGCCATTACGGCGTCACGTTCAGCGTGATTCGTTTCACTGTACGGCCCGATAACAAGCAAGCACTTGCCAGCCTTTGCTTGCTAGAGGCAAAGGCCTCTGCGCCAGAGGTTCGCCTGCGCCTACAAAGTCTGTACGAGCGAATGCTCGCCCAAGCTCTTCCGTGCCTCATGACAGTGGTCATTTCAAAACCATTGACCAGAAAACAGGCAGAGAACCTGAACCGCCGCAATAACGTCATCAAAGAAGCTATTTCAGGTGCTGTTGCAGCCCCAATTGGGATCATTTCCAGCAAGGCAGAATCACTGATCGAAAATGCCACCAGCGATTTGATATCCCGCCAGCTCCGCAACTTCCAGCGTGCAGACATCATCATCGGCCTAGAGGCTCGGGTCAGCGGGGGAATCGGCCCCCAGCGCTCAAGCCTCTCATTGCATGTGTACTCAGATGAGCCATAGTCAAATACTCTATCTACAGACGGCGATCTTCTTCGCCTTTTATCTATTACTGCATTACAAAATCACCGACTGCACACTCAGGAAGCGTTTTGCTGTCACGTTTATCGTAAGCGGCTTGATCCTGACATTCTGGCTACCTTACGTGGCCATCATTCTCAGCATTCAACTCCTCCCCCTCTCCCTCTTCTTGATAGGCTTGGCACTGTTTCTCACCCGCAACAAATACCGCCATCACCACGACCATCCCCCTCACCCACTCCTGCGTGCCCCCACCATGAACCTGGCCCCCCACTTCCCCGAAGACCCCGTGATGCAGCAGCTCCTGCAATTGCTGCACGAAGAAATCGGCCTGCCCAAGCACAAAACCGTCCGCCTTAAAACCTCGCTCAACTTCGACCTCGGCTGCGACGGCGCGGAAGCCAGGCAATTTATGGAGGCCCTGGAGCAGGCATTTGATCTCGACCTGGGTGACTATGATGCCTATCGCTACTTCAACCCGCCGGTGTTCGATGTGTTCCTCAAGCACCGCGCCAAAGGCCGGGGAGAAAAGATGCCGCTCACTATCGGCATGCTCTACCTGGCCATCAAGACTCATAGCTGGGATACGCAGACACTGGAAAACCTGAGCTGAAGAACACTGAATCATTAATGTGGGCTTGCTCGCTCCCACATGCCGACCTGCGCCAATCCGGGCCTTTTTGCCGCCCTGCTCTACGCTCATCGAGATTTCCCCGCGCACAAAAAAGCCGCCCACGAGGGGCGGCTTTTTAATAGCTAGCGAATCTTACAACTTCGGCCCCGCTGCCTTGATCGCATCGCTGACTTCAAACTTCTTGAAGTTCTCGACGAACAGGCCGGCCAGGGCCTTGGCTGCTTCGTCGTAGGCCGCCGGGTCAGCCCAGGTGTTGCGTGGGTTCAACAGGCCGGTCTCAACGCCCGGTACGGCCAATGGCACGTCGAGGTTGATGGTGTCCAGGTGCTCGGTTTGCGCACCGATCAACGCGCCGCTCTGGATCGCTGCGATCACCGCGCGGGTGGTCGGGATGTTGAAGCGCTTGCCGACACCGTAGCCACCGCCGGTCCAGCCGGTGTTGACCAGGTAGACCTTGGAGCCGAAGCCGCGGATGCGCTTGATCAGCAGCTCGGCGTATTCGCCAGCCGGGCGCGGGAAGAACGGCGCGCCGAAGCAAGTGGAGAAGGTCGACTTGATGCCGCTGCCCGAACCCATTTCAGTCGAGCCCACCAGTGCGGTGTAGCCGGACAGGAAGTGGTAGGCCGCCTGTTCTTCGTTGAGGATCGACACCGGTGGCAGCACGCCAGTCAGGTCGCAGGTCAGGAAGATCACGGCGTTTGGCTCGCCGCCCAGGTTCTTCTCGGAACGCTTGGCAACGTGCTCCAGTGGATACGCGGCGCGGCTGTTCTGGGTCAGGCTGACATTGGTGTAGTCGGCGTGCTTGGCATCGTCGATCACCACGTTTTCCAGGACGGCGCCGTGCTTGATGGCTTTCCAGATGACCGGCTCGTTCTTCTCGGACAGGTCGATGCACTTGGCATAGCAACCGCCTTCGATGTTGAACACCACGCCTTCGCCCCAACCGTGTTCGTCGTCGCCGATCAGGTAGCGGCTTTCGTCAGCGGACAGGGTGGTCTTGCCCGTGCCGGACAGACCGAAGAACAGGGTCACGTCGCCTTCTTCACCGATGTTGGCTGCGCAGTGCATTGGCAGCACGTCCGCGGCCGGCAGCAGGAAGTTCTGCACCGAGAACATGGCTTTTTTCATCTCGCCGGCGTAACGCATGCCAGCGATCAGGACTTTTTTCTGGGCGAAGTTGAGGATCACGCAACCATCGGAATTGGTGCCGTCACGCTCAGGCACACATTCAAAGTTGGCCACGTTGAGCACTTGCCACTCTTCACGCCCGGCCGGGTTGTATTGGGCCGGGTTGATGAACAGGCAACGACCGAACAGGTTCTGCCAGGCAGTCTGGGTGGTCATTTTCACGGCCAGGTAATGTTCTTCGGCAGAACCTACATGCACGTGGGAAACGAAATGCTCTTGCGCGTTGTTGAAAGCCTCGACGCGAGCCCACAGGGCATCGAACTTGTCGGCCGGGAACTTGCGGTTGATCGGGCCCCAGGCAATGGCGGCCTGGGTAGACGGCTCTTCAACGATGAAACGGTCGACCGGCGAACGACCGGTACGGTGACCGGTTTCAACAACCAGCGCGCCAGTATCGGCAAGCACGCCTTCACCACGTTGCAGGGCTTCTTTGACCAGATCGTCAACACTCAGATCGGTGTATACGGCGTTATTGGCTTGCGTCATGAGGTTCCCCGTCGGCCTATGGCCGAGTGCTCCAAACGTTTTGTAGTAGAAAGTTGCGCACTACTACCGCGAAAAAAGTGGGCCGGATTATGCCAGAAAAGCCCAAAAAAAGTAGGGCCCTCCCGTCAGAACACCTCTAATCCGGCGTTTGTCAGGTGATTTACCTGTGCTTAAACGTTTTAGTGATGGGTGCCCGAAGGGGTGTCAACGCCAGCGCCAGCGAACAATTGGGCGATATCGGCAGCGTCAAACAGGTAGCGCTGGTTGCAGAACTGGCAGTCGATCTCGATTCTGCCACCGTGCTCCACCGCCAGATTCTGCGCATCTTCCAGGCCCAGGCTCACCAGGGCATTGCCCGAACGCTCGCGCGAGCAACTGCAATGGAAACGCAGCGATTGCGCATCGAACAGGCGCACTTCTTCTTCGTGGTAAAGGCGGTGCAGGATGGTTTCGTTGTCCAGGCCCAGCAGCTCTTCAGCGGTCAGGGTACCGGCCAGGGCCGTGAGGCCGCGCCAGCTTTCTTCGCGCTCATCCTCGTCCTTGATCCGGTCCGCCGGCAGCTGTTGCAACAGCAGGCCACGGGCGCGCTTGCCGTCCGCGTTGAGCCAGAAGCGGGTGCCCACTTGCTGGGACATGACGAAATAGTTGGTGAAGCAGTCAGACAGGGTTTCACCGTCCAGATCGACAATGCCCTGGTAACGCTGGCCAACGGTCGGGTCGATGGTCAACGCCAGCACGCCGTTGGGCATCAGGTCGGCCAGGGTTGCGTCCGCCGGGATCTGGTCTGCGTCATAACGGGCCAGGCCACGGATTTCGCGCTCGCTGGAGCACTCGATCATCAGCATGGGCACCGGGCCTTCGGAGCGGGCCTGGAGAATCAGCAAGCCATCGAACTTCATAGTGCCCACCAGCAACGACGCGGCGGCCATCAGTTCGCCAAGCAACTGCGCGACAGGCTCTGGATAGGGGTGTTTGGCAAGGACCTCGGCATAGCTGCGCTCAAGGGCAACCAGTTCGCCACGGGCGTCGTTGTCGTCAAAGAGGAAACGTTGGGTGAAGTCGGTATCCGGTAGATCAGTCATAGGTCTGGGTATCTGAATTGATGACAAAATGATGACAATGTTTCTAAAATTATGCGCTTTAGCACCAATTTGGTGCGCTTTTATGCCGACAGGTGAAGAGTTTCAGAGCGAAGAGGAAACAGTTTATGAACAATCCGGGTTTGTTCCAAGCCAAGTGGAACCTCGGGCGATTGGCCCTGTGCAATTTACTCGCTCTGGGGCTGCTGTGTTTTTGGCTATGGCCCGCAGGCCAGATGCTTTGCGTGATATTCGACGAATGGCTGTTCCATCTACTCAACGACCCGTTGGCCAGCAACCCGGCCTGGCTGCATGTGTGGGCGGTAGCCAGCCTGCGCCCCTTTGATGCCGTGGTCGGGGTGATCCTGCTGACGCTGCTGATCCGCGGCGAATGGGTGTTCAAGGCGTTTGAAGTGCGCCAGGCGTTTTTCGGTTTTCTCGCGATTCTGCTGTTACTGCTGTTTATCCGCATGCTGTTTTCCAAGCTCGCGGCGCAGATGGGCTGGCAACACAATAGCCCGTCGATGGTGATCAGCGGGGCGATCCATATGAGCGACTACTTCCCTGACCTGGAAAGAACCTGGGAATTGAAGGACCGCTCCAGCCAGAGCTTCCCCGGTGATCACGCCTCAGTGCTGTTGATCTGGGGGATGTTCATGAGCGTGTTTGCCAAGCGGATCGGCCAGGTTGTGCTGATCTGGGGCCTGGCGCTGCTGTTCATGATGCCGCGCCTGGTGGCGGGTGCGCACTGGGGGCAGGACGACTATATCGGTGGCGTACTGCTGGCGCTGTTGGCGCTGGGGTGGGGTTACTGCACGCCGTTTGCGGCGAAGGTTGCGGGTTGGCTGCTACGCATGACCCAACCGGTATTTACAGTGTTGCAACGGGTACCGGTGATCAATCGCCTAAGCGTGATCCGCAACGCCTGAGCCCAGGTGCAGGAGCCTGGCCGGCTCCTGCTGCCCCTTCTCAATCATCATTGCCGCTACCGCGAAACTTGAACAGGTCGCGGCGCTGCTTCTTGCTCGGCTTGCCATCGGTGCTCATGCCCAATGCGCCGGCCTTGCGCATGGCCGCGGCATTTTCGCGCTTGGCGATACTGGCCGGGGTCTCGCTGTACAGTGCCTGCGCTTCGGGAGCGCCGCGACGAACGATGGAAAGCGCCTCCACTACCACCGTTTTCTCATCAAACCCGACACGAATCTGCAACTCGTCGCCAATGCGCGGCTCCTTGCCTGGCTTGCAGCGCTCGCCTCGGCAATGCACCTTGCCACTCTCGATGGCGGCCTTGGCCAAGGCCCGGGTTTTGTAGAAACGTGCGGCCCACAGCCACTTGTCCAACCGGACTTTTTCGTCCTCTTCCTGCTTTTGAGCCACTGGAATTCCTCGCTCTGAAAAATGTCGCAACTTAACAGTCGCCCCCCTACGACGCACAAACGCCAAGGCTCACCTAAGATACGCCAGGTGTCAGGCAGTTTCCCTTCAACCGTGGTTTTTTATGGCGTGAAGATATCTGTCGCCATTTGGTGAATATTCTGCGTGAATACCGCGAATTCGGCGCCAAGCGCTTGTCAACGTTCCTGGGTTGTCACAATCCATGAGCAGTAGGACGCTAGTGTCGTCTGACGTCGAAATATTTCTGATTGCCGGTTGTTCACATTGAAGACATTTGACCATTTGACCGTTGTCGGTCTGCGTGAGTGGGTGGCACTGCCTGATTTAGGCGTGGCGGGCCTGCGCGCGAAGATCGACACCGGGGCCAGTACCTCCAGCCTGCATGCCACCGAGATCGAGCCTTTTGAGCGTGACGGTGAAAAATGGGTGCGCTTCACAGCGCACCTGGGCAGCGTGGTGCAACTGCGTCACCGGCGCTGCGAAGCGCCGCTGGTGGCGATGAAAACCATTAAAAGCTCCAACGGCCAGGCGCAGGTGCGCTACGTCATCAGCACCACCCTGGCCCTGGGTGATCGGGTATGGCGGGTGGAGTTCACCCTGGCTTGCCGCAAAACCATGCGTTACCGCCTGTTGCTAGGTTCCAAAGCCCTGATCGACGGCCAATTGGTGGTCAACCCGGGGCTCAAGTACGTTCAAGACAAGCCGGTGTTCCCGGTCTCTACTATTGCTGCCACAGGTGTTGCATGAAGATCGCTGTGCTGTCGCGTAACCCGCGTCTGTATTCCACCCGTCGTCTGGTCGAGGCCGGCACCGAACGGGGCCATGAGATGGTGGTGATCGATACGTTGCGCGCCTATATGAACATTGCCAGTCATAAGCCGCAGATCCACTACCGGGGCAAACCACTGGAAGGCTTCGACGCGGTGATCCCGCGCATCGGTGCCTCGGTGACGTTCTACGGCTGCGCGGTACTGCGTCAGTTTGAAATGATGGGAGTGTTTCCGCTCAACGAGTCGGTGGCCATTGCCCGCTCCCGGGACAAGCTGCGCTCCCTGCAATTGCTGTCGCGCCGGGGGATCGGCTTGCCGGTGACCGGCTTTGCCCATTCCCCCGATGACATTCCCGACCTGATCGAAATGGTCAACGGCGCCCCGCTGGTCATCAAGGTGCTGGAAGGTACCCAGGGCATTGGCGTAGTGATGTGTGAAACCGCCACGGCGGCGGAGTCGGTGATCGAGGCGTTCATGGGCCTCAAGCAGAACATCATGGTCCAGGAGTACATCAAGGAAGCCGGCGGTGCCGATATCCGTTGCTTCGTGGTGGGGGACAAGGTGATTGCGGCGATGAAACGCCAGGCCAAGCCAGGGGAGTTTCGCTCCAACCTGCACCGTGGTGGCAGCGCCAGCCTGATCAAGATCACCCCGGAAGAGCGCATGACCGCCCTGCGTGCAGCCAAGGTCATGGGCTTGAGTGTGGCGGGCGTGGATATCCTGCGCTCGAACCACGGGCCACTGGTGATGGAAGTGAACTCGTCACCGGGCCTGGAAGGGATTGAGACCACCACCGGCAAGGACGTGGCCGGGATCATCATTCAGCATCTGGAGAAGAACAGCGGGCCAAACATGACCCGCACCAAGGGCAAGGGCTGAAATACTCTCTTTAAGGCAGCACAAACCCAAGTGGGAGCTGGCTTGCCTGCGATGACTGACTAACATTCAACATCACTGTCAGATTTTTTCGCAGGCAAGCCAACTCCCACATTTGAGTTTTGCAGTGGTTTACACCGCATCCCTTGGCAACATCAGCCCCAACGGCAAGCGCACCCGCGCTTCCAGCCCGCCATCGGCACGGTTGCGCAGTTCGACATTGCCGCCATGCATCGAAGCAATCCGCCGCACAATCGCCAGCCCCAGGCCGGTGCCTTTGCCACCACGGGCACGGTCGCCACGGGTGAACGGGTTGAAAATGCCTTCCAGTTCCGCCGGATCGATCCCGGCGCCACGGTCCATGACACTCAGCACCACGTAAGGCGCATTGGTGTCACCGGACACATAGGCGGCGACTTCCACCTCGGTGCCCGCGTGATGCAAGGCGTTGCCGATCAGGTTGTTCAGCAGGCGCTTCATCGAGACCCGGCGCAATGCAAAGGGCTGGATCGGCTCCAGGCGCATGCGCACCTGCTCGCCATTCTGGTTATAGGGCGCCACGACCTCGCGCACCAGGTCGGTCAGGTCCACCTCTTCCACCACCTCATCGCGACCATCGCGGATAAACGCCAGGAACTGGTCGAGAATCGCATCCATGTCCTCGATATCACGGACCATGTCATCGGTCAGGTCGGTGTGGTTACCCATCAGTTCCAGGGACAGGCGCAAGCGTGTCAGCGGCGTGCGCAGGTCGTGGGAGACCCCGGCCAGCATCAGCTCGCGTTCACGACCGGCCTGTTCGACATCCTCGGCCATCTGGTTGAACGCGCTGTAGACCTCGGTCATCTCGCTGGGCGTATCGCTGATCGGCAGGCGCACGCTGCGCCCCTGCCCCAGTTGCCTGGCGGCGAACACCAGGCGCTTGAGCGGCTGGTTGAGCTGGCGCACGAAGATCCAGGCCGAGGCGGTGGAAAGCAGGCCGATGGCCAGGAACCAACCGAGTACGTTCCAGATCTTCTGCCCCCGCAACGGGTGCGGATACAACGGAACCTTGATCCAGGCATCGCCCAGGCTCGGCGCGCGCACCCAGAGGGCTGGTGAGACATGCATGCGCAAGCGCACCTCGGTGTCCTCACCCAGTTCAGCCTGCATCTGACGCTGGTAGATCTCACTGTAAGGCCAATGCTGCTCGCCTTCCGGCACGCCAGCCCCATCGACGCGGGTCAACGTCGACGCCTTGGCGACTTTTTCGCGGTTCTCGGGATCCACAGCCCAGTAGCCACGCAATGTCAGCGCAACACCATGGCTGTACTGCCGATCCACCAGCACGTCTTCGTTCATCAACAGGTAAACGAGGGTCAGCGCCTTGGAAAACAGAACGACGATCAGCACCAGCCACAGGGTGCGGGAGAAGAAACTTTGGGGGAACCACAGCGGGGTTTTCATAGAAGACAGCTAGACACCTGGCAAGAGCGAGCCACGCTCGCAGAATTGCAGACGCCGGGCATCCGGCCGACCCCTTGGGGTCAAACGCCAGAATACCCGCATGTGCAAATCATCGGTTACTTGGTTGCCGTACCATCCGGCACAAACACGTAACCCACGCCCCACACTGTCTGGATATAACGCGGTTTGGACGGGTCCGGCTCGATCATCCGGCGCAGACGGGAGATCTGCACATCGATGGAGCGCTCCAGGGCGTCCCATTCGCGACCACGGGCCAGGTTCATCAGCTTGTCACGGGTCAGCGGTTGACGAGCGTTCATCACCAGCGCCTTGAGCACCGCGAACTCACCTGTGGTGAGCATGTGCACTTCTTCGCCACGCTTGAGCTCACGGGTGGCCAGCGACAGTTCGTAGTCACCAAATGTCACGCTTTCGTCTTCGCTGCCTGGCGCGCCCGGTACGGGAGCCGCCTGGCGACGCAATACAGCCTTGACCCGGGCCATCAGCTCGTCGGGGTTGAACGGCTTGGCCAGGTAATCGTCGGCGCCCAGTTCCAGGCCCTTGATCCGGCTCAGCTCATCGCCCTTGGCGGTCAGCATGATGATAGGGATCTGGTTGTTGGTGCTGCGCAGACGCTTGCAGGCCGTAAGGCCGTCTTCACCCGGCAACATCAGGTCGAGTACGACCAGGTTGAAGACCTCGCGCCCCAGCAGGCGGTCCATCTGCTCGGTGTTCGGCACCGCGCGGGCACGGTAGCCCTTGGAGGTAAAGAACCGCTCCAACAGGCTGCTCAGCCCCGGATCGTCATCAACGATGAGAATTTTTTCGCCTTCAGCAGTTTGTGCAGTGCTGCTCATTGGATGCTCCTCTTATCTGGCGCGCATTATGGCTTAGCTGCCGTTATACGCACGGTACGCATTGTTAGCAGATTTTTCTCCAACCACCAGTGCGCCTGCTCCCGGCGCAATCCCCCCAAGGACGGAACGCTGGTTATAATGCCGCGCCTCAGTGCCGGACCATGCCATGGCCGGCCGGGTGTTTTTTTCATCTGCTTGTCGTGATTATTTCGATTTCGAGGGTCAATAGGCTGCCTCTTGACCCAGGCAGCGGCGCCAGTCGGGCCGCTCAACCAGCTGCGCAGGGCCTTGTTTTGCGGGCCTGCGCACTGCTTTCAAGAATTTCAGGTGGTTTTATGGACAGCATCAACAGCCGCATCGCCGAGGAACTCGGTGTACGCCCACAACAGGTCGAAGCGGCCGTCGCTCTACTGGATGAGGGCTCCACGGTGCCCTTCATCGCCCGTTACCGTAAAGAAGTGACCGGCAGCCTCGATGATATCCAGCTGCGGCATCTGGAAGAGCGCCTGCGCTACCTGCGAGAACTCGACGAACGGCGCATCAGCATCCTCGCCAGCATCCAGGAGCAGGGCAAGCTGACCCCGCAACTCGAACGCGATATCAAGCTCGCCGACACCAAGACCCGCCTCGAAGACCTGTACCTGCCGTACAAGCAGAAACGCCGCACCAAGGGCCAGATCGCCCTGGAAGCCGGCCTCGGCGAGCTGGCCGACGGCCTGTTCAACGACCCATCCCTGGCCCCGGAAACCGAAGCAGCGCGCTTTGTCGATGGCGAAAAAGGCGTGGCCGACGTCAAGGCTGCCCTCGAAGGCGCCAAATACATCCTCATGGAGCGCTTCGCCGAAGACGCCAACCTGCTGGAAAAATTGCGTAACTACCTGAAACAGGAAGCCACCCTCAGCGCCCGCGTGATCGCCGGCAAAGAGGAGGAAGGCGCCAAGTTCCGCGATTACTTCGAGCACGACGAACCGCTCAAGAGCATGCCGTCCCACCGCGCCCTCGCCATTTTCCGCGGGCGCAACGAAGGCATTCTCAGCTCCGCCCTGAAAGTCGGCGACGAACTGCCGGGCACCATGCACCCGTGCGAAGGCATGATCGGTCAACAATTCGGCATCCAAAATCAGAATCGTCCTGCGGATAAATGGCTCGGTGAAGTCGTGCGCTGGACCTGGAAGGTCAAGCTCTACACCCACCTGGAAACCGACCTGCTGGGCGAGTTGCGCGACGGCGCCGAGACCGAGGCGATCAACGTGTTCGCCCACAACCTGCACGACCTGCTGCTGGCCGCACCGGCCGGCCCGCGTGCAACCCTGGGCCTGGACCCGGGCCTGCGCACCGGCTGCAAGGTCGCCGTGGTCGACGCCACCGGCAAGCTGCTGGACCACGCCACCGTGTATCCGCACGTGCCCCACAACAAGTGGGACCAGACCATCGCCATCCTCGCCGCCCTGTGCGCCAAGCACGCGGTCGACCTGATCGCCATCGGCAACGGCACCGCCAGCCGCGAGACCGACAAGCTGGCTCTGGAACTGATCAAAAAATACCCAGGCATGAAAATGACCAAGGTCATGGTTTCCGAGGCGGGCGCTTCGGTGTACTCGGCATCGGAGCTGGCCTCCAAGGAGTTCCCGGACCTCGATGTATCGATCCGTGGTGCCGTCTCCATCGCCCGCCGCCTGCAGGACCCACTGGCCGAGCTGGTGAAGATCGACCCTAAATCCATCGGCGTCGGCCAGTACCAGCACGATGTGTCGCAGCTGAAACTGGCGCGCGGCCTGGATGCGGTGGTGGAAGACTGTGTGAACAAGGTCGGCGTCGACGTCAACACCGCCTCGGTCGCTTTGCTCGCACGGATTTCCGGCCTCAACGCCACCCTGGCGCAGAATATCGTCACCCATCGCGATGAAAACGGTGCGTTCAAGACCCGTGCGGCGCTGAAAAAAGTCGCACGCCTTGGCGAAAAAACCTTCGAGCAGGCCGCCGGTTTCTTGCGTGTAATGAACGGTGACAACCCGCTGGACGCCTCGGCGGTCCACCCGGAAGCCTACCCACTGGTGCAACGCATTGCCGCCGAAACCGACCGCGATATCCGCTCGCTGATCGGCGATGCCGGGTTCCTCAAGCGCCTGGACCCGAAGAAGTACACCGACGAAACCTTCGGCGTACCAACCATCACCGACATCCTGCAAGAGCTTGAAAAACCCGGCCGCGACCCACGTCCCGAGTTCAAGACCGCCGAGTTCCAGGAAGGCGTCGAAGACCTCAAGGACCTGCAACTGGGCATGATCCTCGAAGGCGTGGTGACCAACGTGACCAACTTCGGCGCTTTTGTGGATATCGGCGTGCATCAGGACGGTTTGGTGCATATTTCCGCGCTTTCGGAGAAGTTCATCAAAGATCCCCGTGAAGCGGTGAAGGCCGGTGACGTGGTCAAGGTCAAGATCATGGAAGTCGATATCCCGCGCAAACGCGTGGGCCTGTCGATGCGCATGAGCGATACCCCCGGCGAGAAAATCGACGGGGCCCGTGGCGCACGCCCGGGTTCAGCCCCGCGCCAGTCGCAAAACCGTTCGGAAAACACTGCACCGCGCAAGGAAACCGCCACCGCAGCCCCGGCCAATAACGCCATGGCTTCGCTGTTCGCCAACGCCAAGCAACTGAAAAAGCGCTGATGGAGCTGCCAGCCGGCTTGACCCACAGCGCTTTCAGCGAACTGCTCGGCTGCCGCCTGCAACGCCTGGACCAGGGCGTTGCCGAGGTGGCCCTGAGCCTTGAGCCACACTTGCGCAACCGCGCGGGCAAGCTCCATGGCGGGGCGATTTTCAGCCTGGTGGACATTGCCATGGGGCTGGCCTGTTCCAGCGCCCACGGTTTCGACCAGCAAAGTGCGACCATCGAGTGCAAAATCAATTACATCCGTGCGGTGTCCGACGGTGATGTGCTGTGCACCGCCCGGGTCATCCACCCCGGCCGGCGCACGCTGGTGGTCGAGGCCGAGGTGTATCAGGGCGAAAGACTCGTCGCAAAAGCACAAGGCACCTTCGCTGTCCTATAGCTCCCAGTCATCAATTTGGGTTAATTTCGGCGCTGCAAAAACAGCGTCGGAATTTTCTTCCTGCGCAATAGCCAAATTCAGGGAATGAAGTAGGCACTTTCAGAGCAGGTTATTCCGGCTCGAAAACCAGGCGATAACGCCAGTTTTAACTTCACCCTTGTAGACCGTCTTGCCCACCCCCATATTGGGGCGACTGACGCGTGAAGGAATCCAACTTGAGCGAACTTCTCAACCGCCGCCTGGCACTGCTCGGCAAGCGCGAACACCTCTCTTTGCTTGAGCATTGCCTGCACGGCATCGAGCGTGAATGCCTGCGTGTCACCGGCGAAGGCCGCCTGGCTCAAACGCCGCATCCAGAGGCCCTGGGCGCTGCATTGACCCATGAATCGATCACCACCGACTATTCCGAGTCGCTGCTGGAGTTCATCACGCCGGCCTTGCCCAACCCGGCAGATACCCTGCGCAGCCTCGACAAGATCCACCGTTTTGCCTACAGCAAGCTCGGCAACGAGTACCTGTGGAGTCCATCGATGCCGTGCCCGTTGCCGGCCGAGGAAGATATTCCGATTGCCTACTACGGCACCTCCAACATCGGACAGCTCAAGTACGTGTATCGCAAGGGCCTGGCCCTGCGCTACGGCAAGACCATGCAGTGCATCGCCGGCATCCACTACAACTTTTCCCTGCCGGAAGAACTGTGGCCGTTGCTCAAGGCAACCGAAGGCTTCGTGGGCACCGACCGTGACTACCAGTCCACGGCCTATATCGCGCTGATCCGCAACTTCCGCCGCTACAGCTGGCTGCTGATGTACCTGTTCGGTGCCTCGCCGGCCCTGGATGCAGGTTTCCTGCGCGGGCGTTCCCATCAACTGGAACAGTTCGATGCCGACACCCTGTACCTGCCGTATGCCACCAGCCTGCGCATGAGCGACCTGGGTTACCAGAGCAACGCCCAGGCCGGCCTGACCCCTTGCTACAACGACCTGCTCAGCTACACCGACAGCCTGCGCGAAGCGGTGGCAACGCCCTACGCGCCTTATGTCGAAATCGGCACCCACAAGGACGGTGAGTGGGTCCAGCTCAACACCAACATCCTGCAGATCGAAAACGAGTACTACTCCAATATCCGCCCCAAACGTGTGACCTACACCGGCGAACGGCCGATCCAGGCACTGATGGCCCGTGGTATCCAGTACATCGAAGTACGCTGCCTGGATATCAACCCGTTCCTGCCGATGGGCATCGACTTGCCGGAGTCGCGCTTCCTCGACGCCTTCCTGCTGTACTGCGCGCTGAACGACAGCCCGTTGTTTGAAAACAACGAGTGCGGCAATGCCACGTCGAACTTCCTCAGCGTGGTCAAGGAAGGCCGGCGTCCGGGCCTGCAATTGCAGCGCTGTGGCCAGGCCGTGGAAATGAAGGCATGGGCCACCGAACTGCTGGAAAAAATCGCCCCGCTGGCCGCACTGCTGGACCAGAGCCAGGGCCTCAATGAACACAGCCAGGCGCTGGATGCCCAGTTGGCAAAGGTCCAGGATGCGTCCCTGACCCCGTCGGCCCAGGTGCTGGCGGCGATGCGCGAACACAAGCAGAGCTTTGCCCAGTTCTCCCTGCGTCAGAGCGAAGTGCATGCCGAGCACTTCCGTAGCGAGCCGTTGCCGGCAGACGAGCAGGCGCGCTTTGAGGAACTGGCCCGCAGTTCGCTGGCCCAGCAGGCAGAGCTGGAGCAGAACGAAGTGGGTGACTTTGATGTGTTTGTCGGGTCGTACCAGGCGAGCATCCTGGCGATCAGTAACTAACCCCCCTGTGGGAGCTTGCCTGCGATAAGGCCGTCACATCCAAATACGATGTCGGCTGCCAAACCGCTATCGCAGGCAAGCCAGCTCCCACATTAATTTCATTGCCTTGCAGGGCTGCTTCCACTTTTCTCCTCATAAGCTAATTCTAAAATGTTATTTATTTTAGGATTCTTAGATCATTTAGTCTCATCACACGCCGACCCTCGGCCGCCTGATGAGGAGCTTTTCCATGCGACGCCCTTCCCCTTTACGCCTCCTGGCGGCCCTGTCCCTGGCCGGCGCCAGCCTGTTTGCCCAGGCGGCCGACGTGACCATCGCCTACCAGACCACCGTTGACCCGGCCAAAGTCGCCCAGGCCGACGGCGCTTATGAAAAAGCCACAAACGCCACTATCGACTGGCGCAAATTCGACAATGGCGCCGATATCATCGCCGCCATCGCCTCCGGCGACGTGCAGATCGGCTACCTCGGTTCCAGCCCGCTGACGGCGGCCATCACCCGTAAAGTGCCGGTGCAGACCTTCCTCGTCGCCACCCAGATCGGCGGTGCCGAAGCCCTGGTGGCGCGCAACGGTTCCGGGATCAATAGCCCGCAGGACCTGGTCGGCAAGAAAATCGCCGTACCGTTCGTGTCCACCGGTCACTACAGCCTGTTGGCCGCGCTCAAGCACTGGAACATTGATCCATCGAAAGTCACCGTGCTCAACCTCGCCCCGCCGGCCATCATTGCCGCCTGGAAACGTGGCGATATCGATGCCACTTATGTCTGGGACCCGGCCCTGGGCGTGGCCAAGGAAAACGGCAAAGTGCTGATCACCTCCGGCGAGTTGGCCAAATTCGGCGCGCCAACCTTCGATGCCTGGATCGTGCGTAAGGACTTTGCCGAGAAGCACCCGGAAATTGTCAGTGCCTTTGCCAAAGTCACCCTCGATGCCTACGCCCAATACCGTAAAGACCCACAAGCCTGGCTGGCCGACAAAGGCAATGTCGACAAACTGGTGAAGCTCTCTGGCGCCAAGGCCAGCGATATTCCGCTGCTGCTGCAAGGCAATGTCTACCCGCTGGCCGCCGACCAGGTGACCCTGCTGGGCGCCCCGACCACCAAGGCCGTGACCGACACCGCCGCATTCCTCAAGGAACAAGGCAAGGTCGAGGCGGTGCTGCCGGACTACGGCCCTTACGTCAGCGCCCAGTTCATCACCCACTGATCAGGAGTTCACCGCGATGGCCTTGCTACAGCTGGAGCGCATCAGCGCACAGTACCCAGGCGCAACCACGTCCGTGCTGGCGGATATTTCCTTGAACCTTGGGCCCCAGCAATTGCTGGTGGCCCTCGGCCCTTCCGGCAGTGGCAAGACTTCGCTGTTGAACCTGATTGCCGGCTTTGTCGAACCCAGCGCCGGGCGCATCACCCTCGATGGCGTGCCCGTCCAGGGCCCGAGTGCCGAGCGTGGCGTGGTGTTCCAGGACGATGCCTTGCTGCCCTGGCAAGACGTACTGGCCAATGTCAGCTTCGGCCTGGAACTGGCCGGCGTGCCCAAGGCCCAGCGGCACGTCCGCGCCCGGGAAATGCTCGCCCTGGTGGACCTGGCCGGCTTTGACAGCCGGCGCATCTGGCAGCTGTCTGGCGGGCAGAAACAACGCGTGGGCCTGGCCCGCGCCCTGGCGGCCGACCCACGGGTGTTGCTGATGGACGAACCCTTCGGCGCCCTCGATGCCTTCACCCGCGAACAGATGCAGGAGCTGCTGCTGCAAGTCTGGCGGCGCACGGCCAAGCCAGTGTTCCTGATCACCCATGACATCGAAGAAGCGGTCTTCCTCGCCACCGACCTGATGCTGCTGGCGCCCAACCCCGGGCACATCGTCGAGCGCCTGAGCCTGGATTTCGGCCAGCGTTACGCCGCTGGCGAGTCGGCCCGCGCGATCAAGTCCGACCCACGCTTTATCGAAACCCGCGAACACGTGCTGGGCAAAGTGTTCTCGCAACGGCAGGTGTCCGCATGAGCAGTTATGAAATCCCGGCCACAGCCATCAGCCCGGCCCCCCCAGCGCTGCGGCGCAGCCTGGGCACACGCTGGATCAGCCTGCTGACCCTGGTTGCGCTGCTCGTACTGTGGTGGGCCGTGACCGCCAGCGGGCTGATCGAGCCGCTGTTCCTGCCGCCGCCGTCTGCCGTACTGCAAAAAGGCTGGCGGCTGGCGACCAGCGGCTATATGGACGCCACCCTCTGGCAGCACCTGGGCGCCAGCCTTGGGCGTATCGGTCTGGGCTTGGGCTTTGCAGTGCTGACCGCCGTACCGGTCGGCATTGCCATCGGCGCCAACCGTCTTGCCCGGGGCATTCTCGACCCATTGATCGAGTTCTACCGGCCGATCCCGCCACTGGCTTACCTGCCCCTGATCGTGATCTGGTGCGGCATCGGCGAGTTGTCCAAGGTGTTGCTGATTTACCTGGCGATCTTCGCCCCGATAGCGATCGCCACGGCTACCGGGGTGCGCACGGTCGACCCGGCCAAATTGCGCGCAGCCCAGTCCCTGGGCGCCACGCGGGCGCAGTTGATCCGCCATGTGATCCTGCCCAGCGCCCTGCCCGATATCCTCACCGGCGTGCGCATCGGCCTGGGTGTCGGTTGGTCGACCCTGGTGGCCGCCGAACTGATCGCCGCCACCAGCGGCCTGGGGTTCATGGTGCAGTCGGCGGCGCAATTTCTGGTCACCGATGTGGTGATCCTGGGCATCCTGGTGATCGCGCTGATCGCCTTCGCCATGGAAATGGGCCTGCGCGCCCTGCAGCGTAAATTAGTGCCGTGGCATGGCCAGGCACACTAAGAAGAGAACACCATGAGCCGCCTGACCGTTACCCCCTTAAGCACCGCCCTGGGCGCCCAGATCAGTGGCGTCGATATCACCCAGGCGCTGAACCTCGAACAGCGCGACGCCATCGAGCAGGCGTTGCTCCAGCATTCGGTGCTGTTCTTTCGCGACCAGCCGATCACCCCGCAGCAGCAAGCGCGTTTCGCGGCGAATTTCGGTGACCTGCATATTCACCCGATCTACCCCAACGTGCCCGAGCAACCTGAAGTGCTGGTACTCGACACCGCCGTCACCGACGTGCGCGACAACGCCATCTGGCACACCGACGTGACCTTCCTGCCCACTCCAGCCATGGGCGCCGTGCTCAGCGCCAAGCTGCTGCCGGCCTTTGGCGGTGACACCTTGTGGGCCAGCGGCATTGCGGCCTTTGAGGCGTTATCGGAACCGATGAAGAGCTTTTTGACCGGCCTGACGGCGACCCACGACTTCACCCGCTCGTTCCCTGTGGAACGTTACGGCAACAGCGCCCAAGACCTGGCCCGCTGGGAAGAAGCCCGCAGAAAGAACCCGCCGCTGTCGCACCCGGTGATCCGCACGCACCCGGTCAGCGGGCGCAAATCGCTGTTTGTCAGTGACGGCTTCACCAGCAAGATCAACGAGCTGGAACCGGCCGAAAGCGAGGTCATCCTCAAACTGCTGTTCGCCCACGCCACGCGCCCGGAATTCACTCTCCGCTGGCGCTGGCAAGCCAACGACGTGGCCTTCTGGGACAACCGCGTGACCCAGCACTACGCCGTGGACGACTATCGGCCACAGCGGCGGGTGATGCATCGGGCGACGATTTTGGGTGATGTGCCGTTCTAAACAGCTGATGAACGGACTAACCCCAGCTTAACTGGAGGGGCTATGCTCTCAATGATTTCATTGATTGCATAAGGAGTTATGCCTAATGGCCAGCCTGACCATCCGTAATCTGGATGACTCCATCAAAGAACTACTACGCATTGAAGCTGCGCATAACGGCCACTCCATGGAAGAGGAGGCTCGACTGATCCTGCGCAAATCGCTGGTGAAAATCAGTAGCGGTCGTGGCCTGGGACGCCGAATCCAGGAGCGTTTCGCACCAGCGGGCGGAGTGGAGTTGGACCTACCAACGCGCGACGCATCGGTGAGGACGGTGGAGTTCGATAAATGATCGTGCTCGACACCAATGTATTGTCTGAATTGATGCGACCCGCACCGGCAGGCGCAGTTCTTCGCTGGATCGAACAACAGGCCGATGAAGACCTGTTTATCAGCGCCATTACCATGGCAGAAATCCTGCACGGTATTGCGCGTCTGCCCGAAGGAAAGCGCAAACAACACTTGACCGTTCAAGCACTGGAAATGTTTGAAGAGGACTTTGCCGACCACATACTGCCATTTGATGCGGATGCAGCGGCTGCATATGCGCAATTAGTGACCGCCAGAGAGCAGTCAGGCAAGCCTGTAGCCCTGGCCGATGCGCAGATCGCAGCTATTTGCCGCTCGCAGCAGGCCGGCCTTGCCACAAGAAACATCAAGGATTTCGCAGAGACAGGGGTTGAAATCATCAACCCCTGGGATGAGGGCTAGCAAGCCCTGCGCCTCAGCGCACCAGATGCAAGAACTGCAAATGCCGCTCGTACTGGTCAAGGATGTCGTTGATGATCTGCTCCTTGGTGTAGCCCACCAGGTCGTAGTCCTGGCTGCCCTCGCTCAAGTGCACTTCGGCGCGGTAGTAGCGACGGTTGTTCATCTCTTTGGAGCCCATGCCGCCTCGGGCAAAGGATGGCGTGAAGTAACCGCGCATCTGCACCTGGTAGACAAACGGATGCTCTTCGCCGTGGCCGATTTGCAGGCTGACGCTGTCGTTGGACGGGTCGGGCTGGGTGACCACGTTCAGGCCCTTCTCGACAAACACGGCGGTCACTTCTTCAATGGCCGGGCGTACCGTGGTTTCGAGGAAGCGGTAGACCTCGTCCCGCGAAGGGAAATGCACCGCCTGGCTCAAGCGCTGGCGCCAGCCGCCACGGCCCCTGCGGGATGCCGACACCGGGGCCAGGGAGTGCAGTTGGGCGATCTGCTTCTGGGATTCGAGGTAGAACGCCTTGTGCAGCCCCCACATCATCAACAACAGGATCAACGAGAACGGCAGCGAGGTCAGCACCACCGCCGACTTGAGCGAGTCGATGCTGCCGGCGAACAGCAAGGCGCTGGTCACCAGCGCGGTCATGGCGCCCCAGAACACCCGCAGCCACTTCGGCCCGTCTTCATCGGCATTGCCGCCCTTGGACGACAGGGTCGACAGCACCACGGTGCCGGAGTCGGCCGAGGTGACAAAGAACACAAAGCTGATAAATACCGTGACCGCGATCACGGTCTTGCTCCACGGGTAGGTTTCCAGCAGCAGGTACAGGCTCATCGACGGGTCGTCGATGGCCGACTGGCCCAGGGCGACCATGCCGTGGTTGAGCACCTGGTCAATCGCACTGTTGCCGAAGATCGACATCCACGCCAGGGTGAAGCCCAAGGGAATCAGCAGCACGCCGAAGACGAATTCGCGGATGGTGCGGCCACGGGAGATCCGGGCGATGAACAGGCCCACGAACGGCGACCATGCGATCCACCAGGCCCAGTAGAACACCGTCCAACCGCCGAGCCAGTCGCTGGGCTTATCGTAGGCGTACACATCAAAACTCTTGCTCGGCAACGCGCCGAGGTAGTCACCGATGTTCTGGATCAGGGTGTTGAGCAAATGCTGGGTGGGCCCGGCGAACAATACAAACAGCAGCAGCGCACAGGCCAGCAGCATGTTGATGTCGGACATGACCCGCACGCCCTTGTCGACGCCGGCCACCGCGACCAGGATCGCCGCGCCCATCATCAGGGTGATCAGGCCGACCTGGATCCATTGGGTGTGGGCGATGCCGAACAGGTAGTCCAGGCCCGAGTTGAGGTGCAGCACCCCAAAGCCCATGTCGGCCCCCAGGCCGAACACCGTGGCGATGATGCCAAAGCCATCCACCGCATAGCCGATGGGGCCGTTGATACGCTTGCCGATCAACGGGTACAGCGCCGAGCGCAAGGCCAGCGGCAGGTTATGCCGGTAGGCGAAGTACGCCAGGGCCATGCCGACAAACGCAAACACCCCCCAGCCATGCAGGCCCCAGTGCAGGAACAGCACCTGCATGGCCTGGCGCGCCGCGTCGGCGTTCAAGGCCTCGCCCTGGGGCGGTTGCACCAGGTGGGTCAAGGGTTCCGAGACGCAGAAGAAAAACAGCGTGATGCTGATCCCGGCGGCAAACAGCATGCCGGCCCAGGACAGATAACTGAATTCGGGCTCGTCGTGGTCGGCACCGAGTTTGATCTTGCCGTAGCCAGACAACGCGGTGACCACCACGAAGACCAGATACAGGGTCATCGCCAGCATGTAGTACCAGCCGACCGTATTGGCCGCCCAGTTTTGCGCGGCCAGCAACCAGGCGCCGGCCTGTTCAGGGACCGCAATGACGGTGAGGCCAAACAGCAGGATAAAACTGGCGGCGAAGTAAAACACCGGCGCATTCATGCGCACCAGGCCGCTTGAAGGGGTAGATGATGCACTCATGAACGGTGCACCTCGAAGGTGTTGGATATGGCTGTGTAAAACGGACTCAGCAAAGGTAAGCCTCCTGTTGTGAGCGGGCAGCGAACCACCGGTTTAACTTGAACGAACGTTCAAGTTAAACATGGATAGGCGGTCTGGGACTAATCGCAGGGCTGAGTGGTAGGTAATTCCTACACTAGCTCAAGGAAGGGTATGACGGGCGGGAAAGGCAAAACGTTCAGCGATTGCGGGTTGAATCTGGAATACAGGCAAAATGTGGGAGCGGGCTTGCCCGCGATGGCGGTGGGTCAGCCAAATATCTCTAACCTGGCACTCCGCTATCGCGGGCAAGCCCGCTCCCACACAAGCCCGCACACATTAGATCGTCGCTATTTCTGCGTCCCATCATCATGCTGCAAATTCGCCTGCGTGATATTCGCCCCCGCCGGCACGCTGCGCGTCAGCCACACGTTGCCGCCAATGGTCGAGCCCTTACCGATGGTGATCCGCCCCAGGATCGTCGCCCCGGCGTAAATCACCACATCGTCCTCGACAATCGGGTGGCGTGGATGGCCCTTTTGCAACTGCCCATCTTCATCCGCCGGAAAACGCTTGGCGCCCAGGGTCACCGCCTGGTAGATGCGTACCCGCTCGCCAATGATCGCCGTTTCGCCAATCACCACACCCGTGCCGTGGTCGATAAAGAAGCTCGGGCCGATCTGCGCGCCTGGGTGAATGTCGATACCGGTGGCCGAATGGGCGATTTCCGCGCTGATCCGCGCGAGCAGAGGCAGCCCGGCGCGATACAAATGGTGGGCCAGGCGATGGTGGATCACCGCAAGGATCCCCGGATAGCACAGCAGCACCTCATCCACACTGCGTGCGGCCGGATCGCCGTGATAGGCCGCCAGCACATCGGTGTCCAACAGGCTGCGCAGCGCCGGCAAGGCCAGGGCAAAGTCCTGGATCAGGCGAATGGCCAATGCATTGACTTCATTGTCGGCCCGGCCGCCCTGGCGTGCGGCATAGCGCAACTCCAGGCGGGCCTGGGCGAGCAGGGCGTTGAGCGCCACATCCAGGGTATGGCCGACGTAGAAGTCCTCACTTTCCTCGCGCAGATCCACCGGCCCCAGGCGCATGGGGAACAGCGCGCCGCACAGCGCTTCAAGAATCTGCGCCATCGCATCACGCGAAGGTAGCTCGCGCCCGCCCTGCTCGCCGCTGACCCGGCCGTTGCGGGTACGCCACTGATCCCGGGCGCCACGCAACTGGCTGACGATGGTCTGTAATTGCCAATGACTGGAACGATCACTCACGGTATTCCCTCCTGAGGTAATGGCCATCACTTTACGGTATGCAACCGGGCGGCCCTTAAGAACCAATGGTGCGATGCTAATAACACTTTGGCATAAGCATCTGGCGGTTGCCCCGGCAAAAAGCCCTGCCTATAGTCCTTCCCATCTCTTATTACCTGTGCGTAACCATGATCAAACAACAGCTCGAGCGTTTTAATCGTCTGGACCTGCTAGGTGGCGCCACCGCCCTGGAAAAACTCGAACGACTATCGACCTGGCTGGGCCGTGATATCTACATCAAGCGCGACGACACCACGCCGCTGGCCATGGGCGGCAACAAACTGCGCAAACTCGAATACCTCGCCGCCGATGCCCTGGCCCAGGGCGCCGACACGCTGATCACCGCCGGTGCGATCCAGTCCAACCATGTGCGCCAGACCGCAGCCCTGGCGGCCAGGCTGGGCCTGGGATGTGTCGCCCTGCTGGAAAACCCCACAGGGACCAACGACCCCAACTACCTGGGCAATGGCAATCGCCTGCTGGTGGAGCTGTTCGACGCCAAGGTCGAACAGGTCGAAAACCTGGATAACGCCGACGAGCAACTCCACGCCCTGGCCGAACGCCTGCGCAACAACGGCAAAAAGCCGTACCTGGTGCCTATTGGCGGTTCCAACGCCCTCGGCGCCCTGGGTTACGTGCGCGCCGGCCTGGAATTGGCCGGGCAGATCGAAGACAGCGGCCTGCAGTTCGCGGCGGTGGTCCTGGCCTCCGGCAGCGCCGGCACCCACAGCGGCCTGGCCCTGGCGTTGAGCGAAGTGCTGCCGGACTTGCCGGTGATTGGCGTCACCGTGTCACGCACCGACGAAGCGCAACGGCCCAAGGTCCAAGGCCTGGCCGAGCGTACCGCACAGCTGCTGGGGGTGGCGCTACCCGACGCGTTCAAGGTGGTGTTGTGGGACGAATACTTCGCCCCGCGCTATGGCGAACCCAACGCCGGCACCCTGGCGGCAATCAAGCTGCTGGCGAGCCAGGAAGGCCTGTTGCTGGACCCGGTCTACACCGGCAAGGCCATGGCCGGCTTGCTCGATGGTATCGGGCGTGGGGCGTTCGAGGACGGCCCGATCATCTTCCTGCACACCGGCGGGGCGCCGGCGTTGTTTGCCTATGACTCAGCATTCTGACTGAAGGCATGCGGATTAAATGTGGGAGCGGGCTTGCCCGCGATTGCGGTGGTTCTGTGATGAATCGGGCGCCTGACACACGGCTATCGCGGGCAAGCCCACTCCCCTATTGAATCTCTACTTAATATTCAAAAATGGAATATAAAAATTAATTTATATTATTTTTAACGCTTTAAAACTCGCCCTATAGTCGCGCTCCCACACACCGCGTTTTTAGGGCAGGATACGACCACTGCGTCACCTGCTTCGCACACCATAAAAAACACAGGGGCTTGTCATGACTATTTCTGTACTGCGTCGTACGTTGCTGGTTGGCACATTGGGCCTGGCCCTTGGCGCCGGGTTGCTGGGCCAGGCAGTTGCCGGCGAGCAACTGGGCAATATCAAGAAGGCCGGCGAGATCAAGATCGGCCTGGAAGGCACCTACCCACCGTTCAGCTTCGTCGATGAAAGCGGCAAGCTCAGCGGCTTTGAAGTCGAGCTGGCCGAAGCCCTGGCCAAGGAGCTGGGGGTCAAGGTCAAGCTGCAGGCCACCCCGTGGGACGGCATCCTCGCCGCCCTGGAGTCCAAGCGCCTCGACGCGGTGGTCAACCAGGTGACGATCTCCGAAGAGCGCCAGAAAAAATACGACTTCTCCAAGCCCTACACCGTCTCCGGGATCCAGGCGCTGACCCTGGCGAAAAACGTCGACACCATCAAGACCGCCGACGACCTGGCCGGCAAGAAAGTCGGGGTGGGCCTGGGCACCAACTACGAGCAATGGCTCAAGGACAACCAACCCAAAGCCATTATCAAGACCTATAACGACGACCCCACCAAATTCCAGGACCTGCGCATCGGCCGCATCGACGCGATTCTGATCGACCGCCTGGCCGCCCTGGAATACGCGAAAAAAGCCAAGGACACCGCCGCTGCCGGTGCAGCCTTCTCACGCCAGGAAGCCGGGATTGCCCTGCGCAAAGGCGAGCCTGAGCTGCTTGAGGCGGTGAACCAGGCTCTGGACAAACTGCGCGCCGACGGCACCTTGAAGAAGCTGTCCGAGAAATACTTCAACGCTGACGTCACTCAATAATGGAAGCAGGTTTCCAACTCGCGCTCGACTCCGCGCCCTTTCTGCTCAAGGGCGCGTACTACACGGTGATCCTCAGCCTCGGCGGGATGTTTTTCGGCTTGCTGCTGGGCTTTGGCCTGGCCTTGATGCGCCTGTCGCGCTTCAAGCTTTTGAGCTGGACGGCCCGGGTCTATGTCTCGTTCTTTCGTGGCACGCCGTTGCTGGTGCAGCTGTTTTTGATCTACTACGGCTTGCCGCAGGTAGGCATCGAGCTGGATCCGATCCCGGCGGCGATGATCGGCTTCTCGCTGAACATGGCCGCCTATGCCTGTGAAATCCTGCGTGCGGCCATCGGCTCCATCGAGCGCGGCCAGTGGGAAGCGGCCGCCAGTATCGGCATGACCCGCGCGCAGACCCTGCGTCGGGCCATCCTGCCGCAGGCCATGCGCACGGCCCTGCCGCCGTTGGGCAATAGCTTTATTTCCCTGGTAAAAGACACGGCGCTGGCCGCCACCATCCAGGTGCCCGAACTGTTCCGCCAGGCCCAACTGGTGTCGGCGCGCACCTTTGAAATTTTCACCATGTACCTGTCTGCGGCCCTGATCTACTGGGTCCTGGCGAGCATCCTGGCGCATTTTCAAAATCGCCTGGAAGACCGGGTCAACCGGCATGACCTGGAGTCTTGAAGCATGATCGTGGTTGAAAAACTGACCAAACAATTCAAGGGCCAGGTGGTACTCAACGGGATCGACCTGGAGGTCAAGGAAGGCGAAGTCGTCGCCATCATCGGCCCCAGCGGTTCCGGCAAGACCACCTTCCTGCGCTGCCTGAACTTCCTCGAAGAGCCCACCAGTGGCCGGATCAAGGTCGGTGAGATCGAGATCGACGGCAGCCGTCCGCTCAACCAGCAACAGGGCCTGGTGCGGCGCCTGCGCCAGCATGTGGGCTTTGTGTTCCAGAACTTCAACCTGTTCCCCCATCGCACCGCGCTGGAAAACGTCATCGAAGGCCCACTGGTGGTCAAAAAGATGCCGCACGACGCCGCCGACCGCCTCGGCCGTGCCCTGCTGGCCAAGGTCGGCCTGGCAGGCAAGGAAGACGCCTACCCCCGGCGCCTGTCCGGTGGCCAGCAGCAACGGGTGGCCATTGCCCGGGCCTTGGCGATGGAGCCGGAAGTGATCCTGTTCGATGAGCCGACCTCGGCCCTCGACCCGGAGCTGGTGGGCGAAGTACTGGCAACCATCCGCAGCCTGGCCGAAGAAAACCGCACCATGGTCATCGTCACCCACGAAATGAGCTTTGCCCGGGATGTGGCCAACCGGGTGATCTTTTTCGACAAGGGCGTGATCGTCGAGCAAGGCGAAGCCAAGGCGTTGTTTGCCAACCCCAGGGAAGAACGCACCCGGCAGTTCCTCAGCAAATTCCTCACCCACTAAAACAACCCTGACCTACTGTAGGAGCGAGCTTGCTCGCGAAAAACGTCAACGATAACGCGCAGAATCAGATTAACCGTGTCGTCTGGGCGTTCTTCGCGAGCAAGCTCGCTCCTACAGGGATCGGCGCGACTCACCTCGAAAAACACACTACCCAAACCCGCCTTTAACCCCCCTTCCAGTCAGACCCTTCTGAATAATCCCAAACCCGCCGTTTAGCCTTTTGCCGCCATTGACGCCCCCTGGCCAACCCTCTTATCTAAGGCCCAGAGGATTGGATCCTATCCTGGCTTTTCAAGAAATCGTTCCTTTTTGAACCCCACGCCGAGGTTCGGAACGATCGCTGCTGGCTGCATCAAGGAGATTATTTATGACGCACATTACCCCCCTGGCCATGCTCGCCGCGCCGACAGTGCCCCAGGCCCTCAAACAAGGAATCAATGCGCAGGCCGCCACCCATCTACAGGTCGAGATCGCCCCCTACCCAGACATGGGCAAGGGCGACTTGATCGAGCTGTTCTGGAACAACTGCTTTGCCGCCTCCAAGCGCGTGAGCGCCGCCGATATCGGCCAGCCCAGCAGCCTGCGGGTGCCAGAAAGCTTTGTGCAGAATGGCGCCGCACGCATTCATTACCGGGTCATGCAAGTGGGGCGCGGCCCGGCGCGCTCCATGATTACCCGGGTGCAGGTCAAGACCGCCTGCCCGGGCGGCCAGCCATCGGTGCTGTGTGGCGAAGAAAACCAGAACCTGGCCCCCGTCGGCCTGCCTGAAACCATCCGCCGCCATGGCGTCAACCCCAGCCAGATCCGCCGGGGCGTGCCGTTGACCATCGAGCCTTACCTGAACATGGCCACGGGTGATGCAATCACCCTGCGCTGGGGCGATGCGCGCCTGGACCTGCCCCCCATCCAGGCCACCGAGGTGGGACGCCCCGTGCAAGTCTGGGTGCCGTCGACGCTGATCCTCGAAGCGGGGGACGACGCGCGCCAGGAGGTCACCTACTGCGTGATCGACCGCGTGGGCAACAACTCGCGCTGGGCGCCCGGACGTATCGTGAGCATCGCCCAGGCCAAAGCCCCAGGCGCGGCCGACGCCTTGTCGGTGTACCAGCCACGCCGCCCTGGCTCGCCCTGCGAGCCGGGGTGACAGGCCTTCTATGCATATTCCTAAAAGTTAGTTTATTTAAAAAATAAACACGCTTAGGGTATATGCACCGGACCACCGGACATTCCTGATTTTTAAGCTTTCCACGGATGTGAGGTAGGTATGGTCAACATTACCCCGGTGTACAACGCCAGGGCATTACGCGTCGCCACGCAGGGGCGCACCGATGTCTAACTTGGCGCAATCGCCCCTCCAGAGCGATCTGGATATCGCCCCGCTGCTGTTGCCCACCCAGGTGCTGCGCAACGACAGCCAAGCCCTCGCCGCCGCCCACGCGCTTGCCCAGGCCGCCCGCCTGCAAGCCGGGCTGCGTGACCGCCAGCGCAAATTGCCCTGGGCCGAAGTCGAACAGTTCACCCGCAGCGGCCTGGGTAGCATTTGCATCCCCCGTGAGTACGGTGGCCCGCAGGTGTCGTTCGTGACCCTGGCCGAAGTGTTCGCGATTATCAGCGCTGCCGACCCCGCCCTGGGGCAGATCCCGCAGAACCACTTCGGCATCCTGCATGCACTGCAAGGCGCCGCCAGCGAGGCACAGAAAAAACAGCTGTTCCAAAGCATCCTGGATGGCTGGCGCATCGGCAATGGCGGCCCGGAGCGTGGCACCAAAAACACCCTGGACCTGAAGGCCCGGATCAGCGCCAAGGGTGACGGCTTTGTCATCAACGGCCAGAAGTTCTACTCCACCGGCGCGCTGTTTGCCCATTGGGTCGCGGTCAAGGCCCTGGACGACGAAGGCCGCCAGGTCATGGCGTTTGTGCGCCGTGGCACGCCGGGATTGCGCATCGTCGATGACTGGTCGGGCTTTGGCCAACGCACCACCGCCAGCGGCACCGTGCTGCTGAACAACGTGCCGGTGGACGCCGAGCTGGTGGTGCCCACCTGGCGCCTGGGGCAAACCCCGGGCATCCAGGGCGCGGTCTCGCAATTGATCCAGGCGGCCATCGACGCCGGCATCGCCCGTGGCGCCCTCGACGACACCATCAGCTTTGTCCGTGAACGCTCGCGGCCGTGGATCGATGCCAAGGTCGAGCGGGCCAGCGACGACCTCTATGTGATCGCCGACATCGGCAAGCTGAAAATCGAACTGCATGCCGCCGAAGCCCTGCTGCGCAAGGCTGGCCAAGTGCTGGACCAGGTCAGCGCCGCGCCCATCACCGAACACTCCGCCGCCCGGGCCTCGATCGCCGTGGCGCAAGCCAAGGTGCTGACCACCGAAGTCTCGCTGCTGGTCAGCGAGAAGCTGTTCGAGCTGGCCGGCAGCCGCGCCACCCTCGCCGAATTCAACCTCGACCGCCACTGGCGCAATGCCCGGGTGCACACCCTGCACGACCCGGTGCGCTGGAAATATCACGCGGTGGGCGCCTGGCACCTCAATGGAACCTTGCCGGCCCGGCATTCCTGGATCTGACGACCAGACCTCTGGAGAAAAACATGACGCTTTCCCATCCCGTCGCGGTCATCACCAGCGACGAGCAAGCCCTGATTGTCGCCAGTGACCTGGCCGAAGACTTTCGCCGCGACAGCGCCCTGCGCGACCGCGAACGCCGCCTGCCGCTCGCCGAGCTGGAAGCCTTTTCCCGCTCCGGCCTGTGGGGCATCAGCGTGCCCAAGGCCTACGGCGGCGCTGGCGTATCCAACGTCACCCTGGCCAAGGTCATCGCCCTGATCGCCCAGGCCGATGCCTCCCTGGGGCAGATCCCGCAGAACCATTTCTATGCCCTGCAAGTGCTGCGCGTCAATGGCAGCCCGGCGCAGCAACAACGTCTGTACGCCGAGGTGCTGGCCGGCCAGCGCTTTGGCAATGCCCTGGCGGAACTGGGCACCAAGACCGCCCATGACCGGGTGACAAAACTTGTGCGCGATGGTGACGGATTTCGCATCAGCGGCCGCAAGTTCTACGCCACCGGCGCGATCTACGCCCAGCGCATTCCCACCTCGGTGGTGGATGAACACGGTGTACAGCAACTGGCCTTTGTCCCGCGTGACAGCCAGGGCCTGACGGTGATCGACGACTGGAGCGGCTTTGGCCAGCGCACCACCGGCAGCGGCTCGGTGGTGTTCGACCATGTGTGGGTCGGTGCCGAAGACGTGATCCCGTTCCAGAGCGCCTTCGAGCGCCCGACCACCGTGGGCCCGCTGGCGCAGATCCTGCACGCGGCCATCGACACCGGCATCGCCCGCGCCGCCTTTGAAGATGCCCTGCATTTTGTGCGCACCAAGACCCGGCCGTGGATCGACTCGGGCAATGACAAGGCCAGCGAAGACCCGCTGACCCTGAAAAGCTTCGGCCACCTGAGCATCCGCCTGCATGCCAGCGAAGCCCTGCTGGAGCGCGCCGGCGAATACCTCGACCGCGCCCAGGCCGACAGCACCGCACACACCGTCGCCGCGGCGTCGATTGCCGTGGCCGAAGTACGCGCCCTGAGCACCGAGATTTCCCTGGCCGCCGGCAGCACCCTGTTTGAACTGGCCGGCAGCCAGGCGACCCTCGCCGAACATGGCCTGGACCGCCACTGGCGCAACGCCCGGGTACACACCCTGCACGACCCGGTGCGCTGGAAGTACCACGCGGTAGGCAACTACTACCTCAACGATGAAAACCCGCCGCTGCGGGGGACCATTTGATGGCGAAGAAAAAGATCCTGCTCAATGCCTTCAACATGAACTGCATCGGGCATATCAACCATGGCCTGTGGACCCATCCACGGGATACCTCGACCCAGTACAAGACCGTCGAATACTGGACCGAGCTGGCGCAACTGCTGGAGCGCGGGCTGTTCGACGGCTTGTTTATCGCCGATATCGTTGGCGTGTACGACGTCTATCAAGGCTCGGTCGAGGTGCCGCTCAAGGAGTCGATCCAACTGCCGGTCAACGACCCGCTGCTGCTGGTCTCGGCCATGGCCGCCGTAACGAAAAACCTCGGCTTCGGCCTGACCGCCAACCTCACCTACGAGCCGCCGTATCTGTTCGCCCGGCGCATGTCCACCCTCGATCACCTGAGCCGTGGCCGGGTGGGCTGGAACATCGTCACCGGCTATCTGGACAGCGCCGCCAAGGCCATGGGCCTCACCGAGCAGGTCGAACATGACCGGCGCTACGACCAGGCCGACGAGTACCTGCAGGTGCTGTACAAACTGTGGGAAGGCAGCTGGGAAGACGACGCGGTGCTCAACGACCCGCAACAGCGGATCTATGCCCAGCCGGGCAAGGTGCACAAGGTCGAGCACCATGGCGAGTTCTACCAGGTGGAGGGTTATCACCTGTGCGAGCCCTCGCCGCAGCGCACGCCGGTGTTGTTCCAGGCCGGCAGTTCCGAGCGCGGCCTGCTGTTCGCCGGGCGCCATGCCGAGTGCGTGTTTATCAGCGGGCAGAACAAAGCCGCGACCAGGGTGCAAGTGCACAAGGTGCGCGCCAGCGCGGTCGAGGCCGGGCGCAACCCGGACGATATCAAGGTGTTCATGGGCCTCAACGTGATTGTCGGCGCCACCGAGGCACTGGCCTGGGCCAAGCATGCCGAGTACCTGAGCTATGCCAGTGCCGAGGCCGGCGTGGCACATTTCAGCGCCTCCACCGCCCTCGACTTCTCGCAATACGAGCTGGATGAACCCATCCAGTACGTGAAGAGCAACGCCATCCAGTCGGCCACCAAAGCCTTGCAGAACAACGACTGGACCCGGCGCAAGTTGTTGGAGCTGCACGCGTTGGGCGGGCGCTATATCACCCTGGTGGGCTCACCCGCGCAGGTGGCCGATGAGCTGGAATCCTGGATCAGCGAGACCGGGCTGGATGGCTTCAACCTGACGCGCATTGTTACGCCGGAGAGCTATGTGGACTTCATCGAGTTGGTGATTCCTGAGTTGCAAAAACGGGGGTCGTACAAGACCGCTTATGAGGCCGGAACCTTGCGAGAAAAGGTCTTCCACCGCGAAGCGCATTTACCCGAACAACACACCGGTTCCACCTACCGCCACTGAACCAAAAATGTGGGAGCTGGCTTGCCTGCGATAGCGGTGTGTCAGTTGATGCAGTTGCCACTGACACACCGCTATCG